>NZ_JBHJUO010000004.1:0-449640 GCF_042268445.1 Streptomyces sp. NPDC056169
CCCAAACCCTTCTAAGTCCCCCACCCCCCCGGGGGGGCCCGCATTTTCCGCCCCCCCCGTTCCCCCCCCCCCCCTCCGGCGCCCCCCCCCCCTGGGGGGCCCCCGCCGCACCGTCATGAGCGGGTGCGCCGACGGGCGTCAGCGCATGACGGAGGAGAAGGAGTCCAGCTGGATCCAGGTGGCGGGGTTGGCCGAGGTCGGGCCGAAGACCTTGACGAGGCCGGTCGTGTACGCCTCGACGCGGATCGCGTTGATCCCGGCGTTGTTGTTCCGGGTCGCGGTGCCGCGGGTCGTCCTGGGCGGGCGGATCGAGGCCGGCAGCGTACCGATGAACTCGTCCGCGGTGAGGGGGACGGGGCAGGTCAGAACGCCGCGCAGCTGGAGGAACTCGGTGCCCGCGAGCCGTATGACACGGGCCTGGTAAGGAGAGCCGGCCTCGGGGGTGACAGAGGCGTCCGGGGTGACGTCGGTCCACGGAACCACGGTCTGGCAGCCGTCGGTGGGCTCCGCGGCCGCGGCGGGGACGGCGGTGACGAGCGGGACGCCGACGGCGGCGACCGGGGCGGCGAGCGCCGCGGTGAGCAGGGAACGACGGCTGGTCGTGTGCTGGGCCATGCGCGATCCTCCGGATCGGGAAGAAGAGGGGAAGTTCAGGGGCGGCGTGCTGCGGACCGAGGGTCCGTCATCGCCAGACGGTGGAGAAGCTGTCCAGGTCGATCCAGGTGATGGCGTTGTCCTCGTACGCGCCGTACACCCGCAGATCGCCGAGGATGTCGGCCTCGACGCGACAGATGTAGCGTCCCGCCTTGTTGTTGCGGGGCACGTTCTGCCGGGCCACCAGTGTCGGGCGGAGCCGGTGCGGCAGCGTCGCGATCCTGCCGTCCGCGGTCATCCCGCCGGCCGGCGGGTTGATGGTGCCGCGCAGCTGGAGGTAGGTGGTGCCGGCGAGAGCAATGAGCCGGCCGCGCGGACGCTCCGTCCCGGCGGTGAACCCGGGCGCGAGGGTGAGGTCCTCCCAGTCGGCGAGGACCTTGACGCCGTCGACGGCGGGCTTCGTCGGGTACCAGCCGATGGTGACGTTCCGTGCGCCCGACGTGGGGGCGACCTTGTCGCTGAAGCCGAACAGCAGGCGGGTCTCCTGCGTATCGGGGTCGATCTCGACCGCGAGGCCTTCCGGCTCGCGGTGTTTCAGGCCGGGGGCGCTCGTGACCATCACCTGGCTGAGACGGGGACGTTCGCCGCCCGCCCAGGTGTCGGACCACTCGTACGCGGTGATGAACGCGTAGCCGGGGTTCTCGTGGTCCTCCACGTCGAACGGCGCCCAGTGGTAGGCGTACAGGATGCCGCCCAGCGTCTGGAAGCCCTGCGCGACGAGCGTGGCCTGCACCGGGGGCTCCTGGGGGAGGCCCGGGGGCACCGTCTTCTCGTTGTCGGGCATGACGAAGGTCGTGCCCACGGGCGTCCAGGTGCCCGCGGCGGCCAGGGTGGCGTCGTAGCGGGTGAACTGCCGCTTGCCGCCCTTGTGGTACATGACGGTCAGCAGGTTCGTCGTCGGGTCGTACGACGGGCCGACGGCTTCCGTGCTGCCGGGCGGGGTGAACCTCTGCGGGGCCGGGATGGACTGGGCGGCGAGCACCCCGTCCTTCTCGAACTTGAAGCGCGTGACGGCCTTGCCGAACGCGTACTCGCCCTTCAAGTACAGGGGGGCCGCCGCCGCGCTGCCGCACTCGGTCCACAGGTAGGTGTCGTCGCCGTCCGGCAGTGCGACCAACGACAGGCCGTGGCCGAAGCCGATCAGCTGCATCTGGCCGTCGGGCTGACCGGTCCGCCGGTTGATGCGGTTGAGGTACATGTTGCCCGAGTTCTTGGGCGCGGTCCCCGAGGACTCCAGCTGGAGAACGAAGATCCACCCGTTCTTCGTGTCGGTGGCGATGGCCTGCGGGGCCGGGTTGTCCCGTAGGTCGACGGTCTGGATGAGCCTGCCGGTCACACCGGACAGGTCGACGCCGTTGGCGTCCGTGGTCGTCATGGTCTCTCTCCCCCATGGATCCACCTGCGGATCCACGTCCGGTGGATCATCACACAAGAGAAGAGCGCAGATCACGGGGGCGGCCACCGGAGCCGCCCCCGTGCGCAACCCGTCCTCGCTCAGCCGGTGCGGAGGATCCGGAACCGATCGGCATCCGTCGGGTCCCGGTCGACGACCTGGACCGGCGGCCAGGCCCATTGCCGGACGCCGATGCCCGGCGTACGGGAGAACCGGATCGTGCCGCGCGTGCCCTCGACCGCCACGTCCGGCCACGCCCCGGCGATCGCCGCCCGGTCCGTGCCGTGGGAACGCAGCACGTCGGCGAGGACGGTGACGGCGTCCCAGCCCTCGAAGGCGACGAAGGAGGGCGCTTCGCCCAGCCGCGCGCGGAGCTCCTTCCCGACGCGTTCGCCGAGGGGGCCGAGGTGCTCGGGCAGGTAGCGCAGGAACGGGATCCCGGCGCCGTCCGCGCCGAGGACGGCGGCCCATTCCGCGAACTCGGGCTGTCCCGCCGGAGCGCCGACGAGGAGTTCCGCGAGCCGGCGGTCGCTCCGGACGGCCCTGACGATCGGTACCGCGGGCTCCGGCTGGCCGACCAGCAGGAGGAGCGCGGTCGCCCCGTGGTCGACGAGCGCGTCGCACAGGGCCTCGGGAGTGAGCTCGTTCGCGTCGAGTTCGACGACGGTGCCGCCGCGCGCGGCGAGGTGGTCCCGCAGGATGCGGGTCCCGGACGCCCAGTAGACGCTCGGCTGGGTCACCACGGCGATCCGGTGCCGGCCCGCGCCGAGGAGGAAGTCCGCGTAGATCCGCCAGCCGTGGGACTGGGCCGGTGCCAGGCGCGCGACCCACTCCGTCGGCTGCTCGGTGAGCGCATCGAGTACCGCGGAAGAGCAGAGGTAGGGCACGCCGAGGGCGTCGGCCCGGGCGGCGGCGGAGCGGGCGACGACGCTGTGGTACTCACCGACGACGGCGGCCACGCCCAGACCGGCCAGGTCGTCCACGGCCGCCGCGGCCCGTTCCGGATCGGCCGCGGTGTCCCGGACCACCAGCTCCAGGGGCCGCCCGCCGATCCCGCCGGCGTCGTTGACCTCGGTGACGGCCAGGTCCAGTCCCGCGAGGAGGTGCCGTCCCGCCTCGACCCAGCCGGGCCGTGTCAGCGGAACGAGCGCGCCCAGGCGGACGGACGCCCCCTCCTCGACGTGATGCGCTCCGGACGGCGATGGTGACGTGTTCATCGGGTGGTGCCTTCCCCTGGGGCGATGCGGTCGCGAACGGCCGGGACCGTGGACCTGCCGGTCATTGGATCCACCACCCTCCCCGCAGGCAACCGATTATCTGTTCGTTCGCGTGGGACGCCGCTGCTCCGCATGCAGGTGCGGCCGGACCTTCCTACGATGAAGGCATACGTCTCGCTGTTCTGTCGGGGTCCAACCGGAGCGAGGGAACATGGCAGCCGAGGATGCCGGGTCCACCGGGCGGCCGGCGGGCCTCAAGGCCAACGCGATCGGCTTCGTCGACGCCCTCGTCATCGGACTGAACTCCACGTCCCCCGCGTACTCCCTCGCGGCCGTCATCGGCCCCGTCGTCGCCCTGGTCGGGATCTACGCCCCCGGCGTGATGTTCGCGGCCTTCGTGCCGATGCTGCTGATCGCCTCGGCGTTCTACTACCTGAACAAGGTCGACCAGGACTGCGGCACCACCTTCTCCTGGGTCACGCGCGCCATGGGCCCGTGGGCGGGCTGGCTCGGCGGCTGGGCCATCGCGATGACCGGAGTCCTGGTCGTCGGCTCGCTCGCCGACGTGGCCGTGACCTTCGGTCTGCTGGCCGTCGGCCTCGACAGCTGGGTGGACAACACCTTCGTACGCCAACTGCTCACGGTGCTGCTGATCTTCGTCATGACGGCCGTGTGCGTCGTCGGCACCGAGCTGTCGGCGAAGGTGCAGAACGTCCTCATCCTCGCGCAGGTCGCCTGCCTGCTGATCTTCGTCGGCGTGGCGTTCGCCAGCGTCTACGACGGGACGAGCAAGTACGACTCGGTCGAGCCGGCCCTCAGCTGGCTGAACCCGTTCGGCGCCGGCGGCGCGGCGCTGACCGGCGGGCTTCTCCTGGGCGTCTTCATCTACTGGGGCTGGGAATCGGCGGTCAACCTCACCGAGGAGGTCAAGGACTCCGCGACCGCCCCCGGCAAGGCGGGGATCTGGTCGACCGTGATCCTGCTCGTGACGTACGTGTCCGTGGGATTCGCGGTCGTGGCCTACGCCGGTCCGACGTTCCTGGCCGAGAACGCCGGGGAGGAGGAGTTCATCTTCGCCCAGCTCGCCACGGACGTCCTGGGCGGCTGGGACTGGATCCTGCTCCTCGCCGTCTGCACCTCGGCGATCGCCTCCACGCAGACCACCATCATCCCGGCCTCCCGCACGGCGCTGTCCATGGCCCGCCGCCGGGCACTGCCCGACCACTTCGGCCACATCAGCCCGCGCTTCCGCACCCCTGACGTGAGTACGTGGTGGGTCGCCGGCATCGCCACCGCCTGGTACCTCGTGGTGAACCAGATCAGCTCCAACGCCCTCTTCGACTCGCTGACCGCGCTGTCGCTGCTGATCGCCTTCTACTACGCGCTCACGGGTGTCGCCTGCGTCATCTACTACCGCCGCCACCTCTTCGAGAGCGTCCACAACTTCCTGCTGATCGGCCTCGGCCCCCTGATCGGTTCCGGACTGCTCGCGTGGCTCCTGGTGCGGTCGGTCTCCGACATGTCCGATCCGGAGAACTCGTACAGCGGCACCTCGTGGTTCGGCCTCGGTCCGCCGCTCGTCATCGGCATCGGCATCGCCCTCACCGGCGTGGTCGTCATGGTCGTGCGGCGCCTGCGGGAACCGGCGTTCTGGCGGGAGCGCCCGGGCGTGGCCGACCCCGACCTGGTCCACGGCCGGCGCAAGGAGCCCTGAGATGTCGGTCGTGCTGGGCTACGACGAATCCCCCGGCGCCGCTCGCGCGTTGCGCATCGCGGTCGAGGTGGCCGCCGCGTTCGACGAGCGGCTCGTGCTGGTCTACGGGGCCGCTGCGCCGGGCCCCGTCGGCGAGGAGTACGCCTCCCACTACGAGGCCATCCGCCAGGTCGGCCGCGACGGTCTGACGCACGCCGTCGCGGAGGCCGACCTGGCGGGGGTGCCGACCGTCGTCGAGGTGATCGACAAGGCACCCGCCCAGGCCCTGATCGACGCGGCGCACCGGCACGCCGCGCGGGTCATCGTGGTCGGCAGCTGGAGCGAGAGCCCGATGCGCGGCGCGCTCCTGGGCTCGACGCCCCACAAACTCCTGCACATGTCGAGCGTCCCGGTGCTCTGCGTCCCTCCCGAGGAATGAGCGCCCCGAGACCCCGGCAACCCGCCCCGGTCGGGCGTGCGGCTCAGCCGAAGTCGGGGACGGGGTGCCCGGGGGCCAGGGCGGCGGCGATGCGCTGGGCGATCACGTGGGCGGTGTGGCCGTCCGGGGTCGTGGGGCCCTGCGTGGTCGAGACCGCGATGGCCAGGCGCTCCGACGGGAGATAGGCCATGGAGGCGGAGTAGCCGAAGAAGAGGGGGTGCTGGGCGATCCAGTCGCCGAGCACGACCACGCCCATGCCGTAGTGGGTGGCCTGGGTGTTCGCGAGGCAGACGGTCGCCGGGCACTTCCGCGTGGCGTGGCCGAGTCCCACCGTTCCCGGGTTCAGCAGCTGACGGTACGAGGACGGGGACAGGAGCTCGCCGGAGCCGAGGCCGGCGGCCGACCGGGCCAGGTCGCAGATGTCGGTGGTCTGGACGGCGCCGGGCGCGGTGGTCCAGGAGGGGTTCCAGTAGGTGGACTCCTCGTACGTCCCGCGGTCGGCGGTGAAGGCGTGCAGGGCGGGTTCGGGGATGTCCGGGGTGAAACCGTTGCGGGTCTCGCGGAGCCCGAGCGGGCCGGTGACCTGCTGCCGGATCAGGACGTCAAGACGGGTGCCGGTGATCTTCTCCAGGGCGGCGCCGAGGAGGACGAAGTTGGCGTGCGAGTAGCTCCAGTTCGTGCCCGGCTCGTACCACCGCTGCTCGCCGGTCGAGAGGGCCACGACCTCCTTCGCCGTCCACTGGCGGAACGGGTCGGCGGTGACGGCCTGCTGGAACGCGGGGAGGCGGACGTAGTCGACGAGACCGGTGGTGGACGCCGCCAGCATGCGCAGGGTGATCCTCCGGCCGTGCGGGAGGTCCGGCAGCCAGCGCGCGACGGGGTCGTCGAGGCCGACGACGCCCTGGTCGACGAGGCGCAGGAGCGCCGTCCCCAGGTAGCTGATCGCCACGTTGCCGTTGCGGAAGTGCAGGGCGGGGTCGGCCGGCACCCCCGTCATCGACTCGCCGAGGGCGGTGGTGACGACCTCGCGGCCGTCGACGGTGACGCGCAGGATCACGGACCGCAGGCCGAGGTCCGCCGCGGCCCGCTCGGCGATGCGCCGGACGTCGCGGGCCGTGCCGTGGTCGGGCAGCCGGGAGGCGGCGCACGGCCGCCGGTGGCCGCCGTCGCCCGCCGCGGTGCCGGCCGTCGTGAGCGGTGCGCCGAGGGTGACGAGTGCGGTGAGCGCGGCAACGACCGCACGGCGCGACCGCGAGGTGGAACGGGCTGAGGTCATGGCCGGAGTATCGGCCGGGAGCGCCCGCGCGCCGGCCCGGCGGCCGTCGACCCGCGGGGGCGTCACCCGTGCCGCCGAGCGCGTCCGGGACTCAGCCCTGCGCGCGGTGGAGCGTCAGCCGGCCGGGCACGAACAGGTGGACGTAGCCGCACGTCAGGCAGATGAGACCGTTCGCCGACTCGTTGGCCCAGGCCATGTTGAAGAACTCCATCCCCGTGCTGTTCAGCTTCACCTCCCGCTCACGGAAGACGTCTCCGTCACAGACGTGGCAGCGGAACCTCTTGTCCCCGATCTCCGCGTGCACGACCTTGGCCATACCGTCTCCCCCTGGCGATTCCCGGCCGCCGGCTCTCCCGGCCACCGTCATCGAACGCGTCTTCGATGATCATGCCGCATCATCGTGACGCACCACGACGCACCAGGTCATTGCCGTGATGCGGCAGTCTTCGACACCGCGATCATGCTGGTCGCCGACCTGAACCAGCACCGCCACCACCCGGTCAGGCCCTGACGACAACACTTGGTTGTCACCTAGGGTGAGAGCCGTGGATCTCGACATGGCGCAGGTGCGTGCCTTCGTGCGCACCGCCGAAGAGCTGCATTTCGGGAGGGCCGCCGGGACGCTCGGCATCTCCCAGCAGGCCCTGTCCAAGCGGATCGCGCGGCTGGAAGCCCTGCTCGCCACCCGGCTGTTCGAGCGCGGCGGCAACGGTGTGCGGCTCGCCCCGGCCGGCGAGCGCTTCCTCCCGCCCGCCCGGCAGGCGCTGGCCACCTCCGACGCCGCTGTCGCGGCGGTCGCGGGGGACGGCCGGCCGCTGCGCGTGGACGTCTGGGGGCATCTCTACGCGCCGATGAGGACGCTGGCCCAGGTCGCCCGCGAGGCCGGGGACTTGGTGTCGGGGCACGGACGCGACCTTCCCGCGGTGACGAACGCCCTGCTGCTCGGTGACATCGACGCGGCCTTCGGCCGGGTCCACCCTCCGCCGCACGCCGGGCTGACGCACCGGCTCGTCCGCCTCGAACCGGTCGACGTCGTGTTCGGCGCGGACCATCCGCTCGCCGCCGAGGCGTCGCTGCGGCCGGACCGGCTGCGCGGCAGCGTGCTCTGGGCGCCCGGTGCGCTGGACCGGCTCGACTTCCTCCGCCGGTTCGCCGACCGTTTCGGCATCCGCGACCGGGCCGAGAGCGCCAACCTGGGCCTCGCCCACTTCCTCGGCGAGGTGGCGGCCGACCCGCGGCGCTTCTCGCTGCTGCCCGCCGACGTGCCCCTGCCGGACGTCCCCGGGCTGCGCTCGGTCCCGCTGGTCGACCCCACGCCGCTGTACGCGTGGTCGCTGGTGTGGCGCACCGGCAGCGGGCACCCGGGGCTGAGCGCCCTCACCGCCGCCTGCGCGGCGGAAGCGCGGCGCAGCCGCTGGCTGGAGTACGACCCCGCGCGGGACTGGCTGCCCGATCCGCCCGCGCCGGATCTCCTCACGGAGCGGCCGTCAGCCGTCTGAGCAGGTCGACGTCCACGTCCAGCAGGCTGCGCACGACGGTGCGGTGGGGTGCCGGGGCGATGGTGGTGAGGGAGGGTACGGCCACCACCTCGCAGCCGGCCGCCTCGGCGGAGGCGACGCCGGTCGGGGTGTCCTCCACGGCGACGCAGGAGGCCGGGGCGGTCCCGAGTCTTGTCAGGGCCGCCCGGTAGGGGTCGGGATGCGGCTTGGTGCGCGGCGTCTCGCCCGCCGCCACGGAGACCGTGAACCAGCGCCGGCCGAGGGCGTCGAGGACGGTGTCCACGACCGGCCGCGGCGAGGCCGAGACCAGCGCGGTGGGGATGCCCTCGGCGTGGAGCGTCGCGAGGAGTTCCACGGCCCCGGGGAGGGGGACGACCTGTCGGCGTACGAGTGCGGTGAAGCGGCGTTCGAGGGAGTCGCCCAGCACGGCCGCGTCCACCCGGCCGTCCACCCGGCCGTCCACTTGGCCTTCCGTACGGCCTTCCGTGCGGCCTTCCGTGCGGGAGGCGAGGTGCGCGGCGCAGTCCTCGACGGCGCGGCCGAGGACGAACGCGAGGTCCGCGTCGGTGAGGGCGATGCCCCGGCCGAGGGCCTCTTCCTCGACCGTCCGCCGCCAGAGCCGCTCGGTGTCGACGAGTGTGCCGTCCATGTCGAAGAGGACCGCTTGGAGTTCGGTGTGCACGGGCACGGGGATGCTCCCTGGTGGTGGGCTCGGGACGGTGGGGCCGGCGTACCGGGTCGGGTCACTCCTCGGTGGCGCCGAGGGCGGGGGCATCGCGCAGGTGGACGTGGCGCGTGGCGGCGGCGTGGAGTTCGAGGACGGTGACCTCGTTGGCGCCCGGTACCAGGACGGGAGCGGGGACGTACAGCGAGGCCTGGGGGCCGCGGGACCAGTAGCGGCCCAGGGGGAAGCCGTTGATCCAGGCCAGGCCCTTGGTCCAGCCGCCCAGGTGGAGGAAGGTGTCGGCCGGCTCGTCCACGGTCAGGGTTCCCCGGTGGAAGGCCGGTCCGACCGGCGGCCGTTCGGGGACGAACGGCCGGTACGCGAGGGTGTCCGGGCGGTCGAGGGGCAGGGCGCGGCTGCGCCAGGCGGCGGGCCGGGTGCCGTTGATCGTGGTGCGGCCGAGCAGGCCCTTGTGGTCGCGGAGCCGCGGCCCGTAGTTGACGCGTCCCTGGTTCTCGACCAGGACGGCGAGGCGGGCTCCCGGGCGGGGGACGGTGAAGGCGAGGGCGTGCTCGTGGTTCTCGCGTTCCAGGACGCCGACCGGTTGCCCGTCGACGAAGACCTGGGCGCGGTCGTGGACCCGCTCGGCGTGCAGGACCGCCGGTCCCGGCGTGGGCAGGTCGGTCTCGTAGAGGACGAAGCCGAAGGGGTGGCCGAGCTCTTCCATGGTCAGCGGCCGGTCGGCCGTCGCGGGGACGCCGAGGTCGTCGGCGTGTTCCAGCAGGCCGGCCGTGTGGGTGAGCTCCACCGGCCCGTACGCCGCCTTGGGCGCGACCGGGGGTACGGGGTCGGCGGGGACGGGCGCGTGGCGGGCGATGACCTCGCGGAAGGCGGCGTACTTGGGAGTGGGGTCCCCGGCCTCGTCGAGGAGGGCGTCGTAGTCGTAGGAGGTGACGGTGGGGCGGTAGGTGCCCTTGTCGTTGGCTCCGTTGGTGAAGCCGAAGTTGGTGCCGCCGTGGAACATGTAGATGTTGACGGAGGCGCCGGCGGCGAGCAGGGTGTCGAGCTCCGCGGCGGCGTCGGCCGCGTCGCGGCGGGCGTGGATGCCGCCCCAGCGGTCGAACCAGCCGATCCAGAACTCGGAGCACATCAGCGGGCCCTGCGGCCGGAGCGCGCGCAGCGCCGCCAGGCCTTCGGCGGCGCGGCTGCCGAAGTTGGCGGTGGCGAGGACGCCGTCGAGGCTTCCCCGGGCGAGGTCGGCGGGCTGGTCGCAGGTGAAGAGGGGGACGTCGACGCCGTGGCGGCGCAGCATGGCGGCGAGCTCGGCCAGGTAGGCGTGGTCGTCGCCGTGCGCGCCGTACTCGTTCTCGACCTGGACGGCGAGGATCGGCCCGCCGTTGCTGCCGAGGTAGGGGCGGAGCGGCTTGAGGAGGGCGCCGAGGTAGTCGTCGACGGCGCTCAGGTAGCGGGGGTCGCGGCTGCGCGGGACGAGGTCGTCCTCGGCCAGGAGCCAGGAGGGCAGGCCGCCGCCCTCCCACTCGGCGCAGATGTACGGGCCGGGCCTGAGGAGGACGTGGAGTCCTTCGGCGGCGGCGGTGTCGAGGAAGCGGGGCAGGTCGAGACCTCCGTCGAGGTGGAACTCCCCGCGGCGGGGGGCGTGCGCGTTCCACGGGACGTAGGTCTCGACCGTGTTGAGGCCCAGCAGCCGTGCCTTGTGGAGTCGGTCGGCCCACTGTTCCGGGTGGACGCGGAAGTAGTGCAGGGCTCCGGAGACGATCCGGAACGGGTGGGCGTCGAGACGGAAGCCGTCGTCGGCGATCTCCAGTCGGGACATGGCGGTGGTGCTCCTCAGAGGGCTGTCGGGGTGCGGCGGTCGGTTTCTAGGCGAGCGGGCGGCACAGCAGGGCGTCGGGGACGCCGCCGTGGTTCCACTTCCAGGTGAAGGCGACACCGGCGACGTACTCGTTGTCGGCGCACTGGCCCTTGTAGTAGCCGGGTGCCCAGTCGCTGGCGGTCGAGCCGCCGGTGGCGGGCCGGTTGTCGCCCTTGTCGAACCAGAGCACGCGGTTGGTGGTGGGCAGGGAGGCGGCCGCGGGTGCGCACAGCAGGGCCGACACGGCGCTGCCGCTCACGCTGTAACCGACCGCGAAGGTGCGGTCGGGGCACTGGCGCTTGTCGTAGCCGCTCGCCCAGTCGCCCCCGGTGACGTACCGCTCGTCGGTCACGACGGTCCAGGGGCCGCTCGCCTTGGCCGGCTGCCCGGCGTCGGTGCACAGTCCGCGGCTGTCGCTGCGGCCGAGGCCGACGAGTCGCTGGGTGTCGGGGCAGTTGGCCTTGCGGTTGCCCGGGGACCAGTCCGGCTTGGCCAGCATGGTGGCGGAGACGTTGTAGTCGGCGTAGTCCAGATTGAGCATGTTCCAGCGCGTGGCGGGGGCGATCCGGCCGGTCCTGCCGGGGGCGCCGACGAGCTTGTTCCAGTCGGTGGCGCGCCAGTCGCCGGCGTCCATGACACCGAGCCGTGTGCCGTTCGCGCTGTAGTTGACCATGGCCCAGTTGTCCTGGGGCGTGCCGTTCGCGTCGGTCCAGCCGACCAGGGGCCAGATGGCGAAGTCGGTGTCGTTCCTCACCAGGATGTCGGTGAAGTTCGTGAACCAGGCGCGTTCCCTGGCGTCGGGCTCCCCGCGGCCGGCGGCGCCGAACTCGCTGATCCACACGGGTGCGGTGAAGTGCTGGCCGGACCGGGTGACGAACAGGGCCTGATCGTCGACGACCTGGGCGAGCTGTGCCGGCGTGAACTCCTCGTAGCGCGGGTCGTGGGTCTCGCCCGTGCCGGTGGCGCCCGTGTGGTTCGGCCCCGTGTAGCCGTAGAAGTGGGCCGCGTAGACGAGCTTGTCGGAGCGGATCAGGGTGTGGGACAGGGTGGCGACGGGGGTCAGCGTCGGGCGGCCGTGGGGGGTCAGGTCGGTGGGTATGCCCTGCCAGTTGATGCCCTCCATGATGACGAGCATGTCCGGGTCGGCCTGAAGGATCTTGTTGCCGGCCTCCTCCATGGCCTTGTAGAGGTCGTGGTCGTTGCCCCAGCCCCAGTTGGGATCGTTCCAGGTGTCGCGGCGGACCTCGTTGCGCAGGTCGGCTCCGACGACCCGCTTGTCGGCCTGGTAGCGCTTCACCAGGAACACCCAGTCGTCGATCCACTGCTGGGTCGACTGGCCGCTGTTCCAGCGCTCGTTGCCGTCCAGGCCGCAGCAGAAGCGGTAGCTGGTGGTGTGGTTGTTGAGGATGACGGCGAAGCCGTCCGCGGTCAGGGCCCCGACGACGGCGTCGAGCACCTGCAACGGGGTCTTGCCCTTGAGCTGCGGGTTGGCGGCGACGGCCGAGTCCGGGACGACGGTGGTGTCGTGGATCACCGCGTTGGCGAACGGCAGCCGGATGCTGTTCAGGCCCAGGGCGTGGAAGTCGGCCAGGATCCCGGCGATGGGCTTCCTGTCCAGGCCGAGCGGAAGGTTGTGCGACATCTGCCTCGCCTGGTGGTTGGCGACGTCGCCGACGTCACCGCTGCCCTGCCAGGTGCCCTGGGCGCCGGCCCAGTTCCCGGACTTGAGCTTGAACCGGTCGCCGTTCGCGTCGACGACGTACCGGTCCCGGGTCGACAGCGGGGCGGTCCAGGAGGCGGCGAGCTGCGGGCCGGTGAGGGGGACGGGCGCCGCGACCGACGCCGCCGCGACCGGCTGGAGGGGTGCGGCGGCGGCGGGGGCGCCGACGATCAGCGCGGACAGGACGGCCAGGGCCGCGGTCGCGCGTCGGATGAGGGTGCGAGGTGTCACGGGATCTCCTTGCGGAAGGGGTCGTGAGCCTGTTCTTTGTGGTGCGGCGTGAGGGGGCGTGGGCCGTGGGTCAGCCTTTGAGGCCGCTGGTGGCGATGCCTTCGACGATGTAGCGCTGGGCGACGAGGAACATGACGACCAGGGGCGTGATGGTGACGACGGCGCCGGCGAACAGCCCCGGCAGGTTGATGGTCTGCGAGGTGAGGAAGGTGGACAGCGCGATCTGCGCGGTCCAGGCGGACGGATCCTGGCCGATGACCAGCGGCCACAGGAAGGAGTTCCAGCTGTCGATGAAGGACAGCGCTCCTAGCGAGGCCAGCATGGCTCCGGAGCTCGGCAGGGCGATCCGGCCGTACAGGCCCAGCCAGCCGAGGCCGTCGAGCCGTCCGGCCTCTTCGATCTCGGTGGGGAACTGGAGGTAGAAGTTGCGGAACAGCAGGACCGCGAAGGGGTTGAAGAGGCCGGGCACGATGATGCCCCAGAGCGTGTTGACGCCTCCCATGGAGCCGACGACGACGAACGTGGGCACGAAGGTGACCGAGCCGGGGATCATCAGCGTCGCCACCACCAGGGCGAGCAGCACTCCGCGTCCCGGGACGGGGATCCGGGCGAGGGCGTAGCCGGCGGCGGAGGCGAGGAGCGTGGAGACGGGCGCGGTGATGCCGGCGATCAGGAGCGAGTTGCCGAGGGCGCTGCCCATGTTGACGGCGGGGTCGGCGAACAGGTCACTGAAGTTCTCGAAGTGCATGGACGAGGGCCACCACGTCCACTCCGGTGCGGTCAGACTCGGGGAGTCCATCAGCGAGTTGCGGAGCATCAGGTAGAAGGGGGCGAGGAAGGCCGCGGTCAGCAGGCCGATGAGCAGGCCGCGTACGAGGAGGCGCACCGCTCGGGAGAGTCCGGGCAGGGTGGTCACGCGTGTCTCACTCTCCGCTCCTGCCGAAGCCGGTGAACCGACCCTGGATCAGGGTCACTCCGACGATGACGGCGGTGAGCACGAAGGCTCCGGCGGAGCCGAGTCCGTAGTTCTGGCTGCCCATGGCGGTGTTGTAGAGGTGGACCAGCGGGGTCTGTACGGGGGCGGTGCCGGTTCCGGAGAGCCCGCTGTTGAAGAGGTTGTAGAACTCGTCGAAGGCCTGGAAGGCCGCGATGAACAGGAGCATGAGGACGGCGACGGAGGTGTTCCGCAGCATCGGCAGGGTGATCCTGGTGAGGAGCCGTCGGCCGGTGGCGCCGTCGAGTGCGGCGGCCTCGTTGACCTCCTGGGGGATGGCCTGGAGTCCGGCGAGGAAGAGGACCATGTAGAAGCCGACCTGGAGCCAGAGGCGCAGGGTGACGAGGACGACCCAGTAGAGCGGCGGCGAGCTCGACTGCAGCCAGGCCACGGGCTCGGCGCCGAACCAGCCGCCGATCGTGTTGGCGATGCCCGCCGGCAGTCCGTTGAACAGGGACATCTTCCAGAGCAGGGACGCGGCGACGTACGAGACGGCCGCCGGGATGAGGAAGGTCGTGCGCAGCAGGGCGCGGCCCCTGCGGACCCGGTGCACCAGCAGCGCGAGCCCGAGGGAGGCGGCGAAGGTGACCGGGACGATGAAGGCGGTGAACACCAGGATCTGGAGCAGGGAGTCGCGGAACGCCTGGTCGGACAGGAGCGTCCGGTAGTTGTCCAGACCGACCCAGTCGCCGAGGGCGATGGTGCCGCGTGCGTCGCTGAGGCTGAGCAGGAAACTCCAGCCGATGGCGACGTACTTGAAGACGCCGAGCCCGATGAGCGTCGGCGCGGTCAGCACCACGAAGGCGATCCAGCCGGAGCGGCCGACGCGGGCCCGGCCGGCGCGGGGGCGGCCGGCCCGGCCGGGGCCCCGCGGGGTGTCCGCGAGGCGCCCGGCCGGTTCGGGCTTCAGCGTGAGGTCGGTCGCGGGATTCATCGGCCGCGCTGCTTGTCTATCTCGCTCTGGGCCTTCTTCACCGCTTCTGCCAGGAGGGCGGCCGGGTCGCCCTGTCCGCCGACGATCTTCGCGGCGGCCGCGTTGAAGGCGCTGCTCACGGCGGTGTCCCAGGTGCCGGGGTAGTGCTTCCCGTACTTCTGGGAGAGCCCCACGGTCTCCTTGGCGGGGCCGGCGGAGAGCTTCTTCGCGGTGGCCGCGACGGAGGTGCGCGGCGGGACGTGGAAGCCGTAGCTCTCGGCGAAGTCCTTCTGCAGGTCGGCCTGTTCGACCCACAGCCACTGGACGAACTTCTTGGCCGCCGCCGTGTTCTTCCCCTTGGCGTTGACGCAGCTGGTCCATCCGCCGACCCGTACGACGGGGGCGCCGCCGGCCTTGAAGGCGGGCCAGGGCACCACGCCGAAGTCGTCGCCGAGCGCCGCCGTGACGGCCGGCATCGACCACAGCCCGCCCCACTGCATGGGCACGACGCCCTGGGTGAGGGCGGCGGGGTCCCACCAGTCGGTGGTGAAGCCGAGGAGCAGCGACTTGTCGTCGTGGAGGCGCTTCAGGCCCGTCAGCGCTTCGAGCGCCTGCGGCGATCCGAAGGCCACCTTGCCGTCGGGGGTCACGAGGTCGCCGCCGTTGGAGAAGACGGCGAGGGTCGCGGAGTCGCCGAGGCCGTCGTTGCCGACGAACAGGCCCTTGTTCTTCTTGGTGGTGAGGGCCTTCGCCGCGGCGACGAGGCCGTCGAAGGTGGTGGGCGGGGTGATGCCGGCCTTCGACAGGCCGCTCTTGCGGTAGTAGAGCATCATGACGTCGTCGATCATCTTGACGCCGTAGAGCTTGCCGTCGACGCCGACCGACTCGACGGCGTTCGTGTTGAAGTCGCCCTTGGCGCTGCCGTACACGTCGTCGAGCGCGGCGATCTGGCCCCGGCGGGCGAGGCTCTCGCTGAAGTCGCCGATCTCGAAGACGTCGGGGGCGGCGTCGGTCAGCAGGGTGGCGTTGAGCTTTCCCGCGTAGTCGCCGGGGACCCAGGTCACCTTGACGGCGATGTCCGGGTTGGCCTTGGTGAAGGCGGTGGCGTAGCGGAGGACCGCCTGCTGGGTGCCGGCCTCGCCGTAGGCGTGGTACCAGACGTTGAGGGTGGTCTTCGCCCCGGTGGCGGAACCGCCGGTGGGGTCGGTGCTGCAGGCGGTGGTCAGGATGCTTCCGGCGGCGACGAGCAGCGATCCCGTGAGGAATCCGCGTCGGCTAAGGTCGGTTCTGCGTGCGCTCATGTCCCGTCCTTCTGTGAGGGTGTGTGCGGGGCGGATGTGCTGCCCGGTCGGCGCCTTCGTCCATGCTTGCCGGCAGAGGAGGGCGACGGCCGGGGAGTCGTACGCGTCGGCTGCGGGGTACTTCAGCCGGCGCCGGCCGTGGGAGTGGCCGTGTACTGCGGGAAGAGCGCCTGGATGGCGACGGCGGCGCCGCCGCGGGCCCACTCCTCCCAGGGGAGCGGGCGCAGCGAGAGCGGGCACCGGGATGCCGCGCCGAAGGCCTGTGCGGCGTACGCGTCCTGGATGTGCCGGCCGAGCAGGTCGTAGGTGTCGACGCCTTCGCCGCTGACGACGACCCGCTCGGGGCCGACGAGGTTGACGAGTGCGGCGATGCCGACCCCGATGGCGTGTCCGGCCCGGCGGAAGGCCCCGCCGGCCGCGGGGTGGCCTTCGCGGGCCATGTGGACGACCTCGTCGAACGTGAGGTGCCCGCCCCCGGTGGCGTCGCGGACCGCCGCGAGGATCGCGTCGGTGGAGGCGATGGCCTCGACGCAACCGCGTGCCCCGCACCGGCAGCGCGGACCGGTCGGGTCCACGCAGAGGTGCCCGACCTCCCCCGCGACGCCGTAGGCGCCCCTGAGGAGACGGCCGTTGACGACGAGGGCCGAGCCGATGCCCGCGCCGATGGTGACCAGCGCGAAGTTTCCGGTGCCGATGCCTTCGCCGAACCAGTGTTCCGCGACGGTCAGGGCCCTGACGTCGTTCTCGACCGTGACCGACAGACCGGTGGCAGCGGTGAGCAGTCCGGCGAGCGGGACGTCCCGCCAGCCGAGGAGTCCGGCGTGCCGGAGCACCCCGCTGTCGCGGTCCACGTCGCCGGTGACGGCGACGCCGAGGTGACGCGTACGGTCCCGGAACGCGGGCTCGGTGTCAAGCAGTTCGTCGACCATCTCGGCGACGAGGGGGACGACGACCTCGGGGGTGCACGCGCCGAGCCGTCTGGCGGCCGTGGCCCGGATGCCGGCCCGCAGATCGCATACGGCGGCGAAGAGCCGGTCGGCGGTGATCTTCAGACCGATGAAGTACTCCCGGTCGGCCGCGACCGCGAGCGGGTTCACCGGTCGTCCCGCTCCCGGTGCGGTGCGCTCCGGCGGCAGTTCGTACAGGTAGCCGTCGTCGATGAGGGGCCTGGCCGCCTTGGTGACGGCGGTCGAGGAGAGCCCCGTCCGCCGCGCCAGTTCCACTCTGCTGAGCGGTCCCTCGGCGAGCAGCAGGGCGAGCACCGCCGTCTCGGCGGGCGCGGTGACCAAGGGCTGTGAGTGAGGAGGAAACACGGGAGCAACGTAGAGCAAATAAATAACTTCTTCCAGTATTGATTTACGAGTTGGGCCCGACCTACGCTCGGGCCGCCTCCGTGCCCATCACGTCAGGGGACCCATTCGTGCTCGCCACGCTCCCGCTCGCCACCTTCGATCCCGATCTCCGCCTCGCGCTGCTGCGCACGCCGAACAGCCTGTACGCGCTGCGCGTCGGCGCCGACGGCAGCCCTCGGCACCTGTACTGGGGCGCACCGCTCGACACCCTCACCCTCGCCGCGCTCCCCGAGGCCGTCTCCCCCGCCGCCAGCAGCTTCGAGGCGGACGCCGCCCCCGACGAGCTCGCCCCGCAGACCGGGGCGCGCTTCGGGCCTGCCGGCCTTCAGGTCCGCTTCGCCGACGGAACCCGGGGCACCCAATGGCGCTTCGCCGGTCACACCGTCGACGGCGGGGAACTCCGGCTGCGCCTCGAAGACCGGCATCGCCCCCTGCGGGCCGAACTGTGCTACCGCGTCCGGACCGACACCGATGTCGTGGAGCGCTGGACGGAGTTGACCCACACCGGAGCCACGGACGGTCCGCCGGATCCGGTCATCGTCGACCGGCTGGACTCGGCGTCCTGGACCGCTCCCCCACTGGCCGACTACCGGCTGAGCCATCTCGTCGGCGGCTGGAACAGCGAGTTCCAGCTCCAGCGCGACCGACTGCCCGTCGCCGAGACCGTCCTGACGAGCCGTCGGGGCATCACCGGCCACCATGCGAGTCCGTGGCTGGCCGTCGACGACGGCACCGCGACCGAGGAGCAGGGCGAGGTGTGGAGCACCGCGCTTGCCTGGAGCGGGAGTTGGCGTGTCACGGTCCACCGGGATCCGGTCGGGCGCACCACCTGGACCGGGGGTTTCGGCCACGAGGGGCTGAGCTGGACCCTGCGGTCGGGTCAGAGCCTTCGCACACCGACGTACGCGGGCCTCTACTCCCCGCACGGCTTCGGCGCCGCCAGCCGCGCCTGGCACCAGTACGTCCGCGGCCATGTGCTGCCGGAGCCCGAGCGGGACAGGCCGGTGCTCTACAACTCCTGGGAGGCCACCGGATTCGACGTCGACGAGGCCGGCCAACTCCGGCTCGCGCGCCTGGCGGCCCGTGTCGGAGCGGAACTCTTCGTGCTGGACGACGGCTGGTTCGGCACGCGCCGCGACGACCGCTCCGGGCTCGGCGACTGGACCCCCCGCCGGGAGGCCTTCCCCGGCGGGCTGCGTCCGCTCGCCGACGAGGTGCACCGCCTGGGCATGGGCTTCGGGCTGTGGGTGGAGCCGGAAATGGTCAACCGGGACAGCGAGTTGTACCGGTCCCATCCGGACTGGGTCGTCCACTCCCCCCGGCTCGACGCGACGGAACTGCGCAACCAGCTGGTGCTGAACTTCGCCAGGCCGGAGGTGGAGGAGTGGGCGCGGCGGACCCTGGACCATCTCGTCCGCGCGTACGACGTCGACTGGCTCAAGTGGGATGCCAACCGGGCGTTCACCGAGGCCGGTTGGGCCGGCCATCCCGACCCTGACCGGCTGTGGATCGACCACACGCGGGCCGTCCACCGGATCATGGACCGGCTCCGCGCCGACCGTCCGGGACTGCGCATCGAGGCGTGCGCGGGCGGCGGCGGGCGCGTCGACCTCGGCATCCTCGCCCGCACCGACCAGGCCTGGACCTCGGACAACACCGACCCGGTCGACCGGATCGAGATCCAGCACGGCTTCGGTCAGCTCTTCCCGGCCCCGGCGATGGCCGCGTGGGTCACCGACAGCCCCAACACCACGACCGGACGGCGGACTCCGCTGCGCTTCCGCTTCCACGTCGCCATGGCGGGGGCGCTGGGGCTCGGCGGGGACCTGACGTCCTGGTCGGACGACGAGCTGGAGGAGACCGCGGCGCTCGTCGCCCAGTACAAGGAGATCCGCCCGCTCGTCCAGCGCGGGCACCAGCACCGGGTCGCCACGGGCGGACCGGTGACGGCCGTCCACTACGCGGCGCGGGACGACAGCGAGCACGCGGTCCTCGTCTGGCGCCCCACGACCCGCTTCGGCCACCCCGCCGACCCGGTGCGGCTGCCGGCCCTCGACCCCGGGGCGTACTACCTCGACCCGGAACTGGACCGCGTGCACAGCGGGGCCGTCCTGGTGGGCCGGGGCATCGACCCGCGGCTTCCGGCCGGGGACTACGCCAGCAGCCTGATCCGGCTCCGCCGCGTCACCCCGTGAGCCACCCCGCCGCTCACCGCGTCACCCCCGTGAGCCACCCCATCGCTCCCCCCCACCCACCCACGACACTCAGGACCCACCCATGAACGCTGCCACGGACAACCCCCGCGTCCTGGTCGTCGGCATCGACGGCGTACGCCTCGATCTGCTCCCCGAACTCGACACCCCCCACCTCGACGGCATCGCCCGTGCGGGCTTCCTGGCACCCGTCGAGGTGGACGCCGCGACACCCACGATGTCCGGCCCGTGCTGGACCACCATCGTCACCGGCGTCGGCGTCGCCAAGCACGGCGTGTGGGGCAACCGCCTCGACGGCAACCGGCTCGACGTCTTCCCCGACTTCACGACCCGCCTCGCCGCCGACTGCGGCCGGCGCACCTTCGCCGTCGGCGGCTGGGCACCGCTCTTCCTCGCCCAGCAGGGCGGCCCGCTCTTCGTCGCCCCCACCCGGCTCGGCTACGTCGCGCCCCGCGAGGACACCCCCGAGGCCTGGGAGGAGGTGGACGACAGGGTGACCGCCGACGCGGAGCACCTCCTCGCCCTGGACGAGGAGCTCCACGCCGGATTCATCTACCTCGGAGCCGTCGACGAGACCGCCCACTTCCTCGGCTGCGACAAGGAGTACCGCCAGGCGATCGAGGCCGCGGACCGGCGCCTCGGACGGCTCCTCGCCGCCGTGGCCCGCCGGCCCGGTCACGCGGCGGAGCAGTGGACGGTCATCGTGGTGACGGACCACGGCCACCGTGACGAGGGGGGCCACGGGGGCCGCAGTCCGCTGGAGCGCACGGCCTGGATCGCCGCCCGCGGTCCGGGACTGGCCGCCGGCGTGGTGCCGGCGTCCCTCCACCACGCCGACGTCGCCGCGCATGTCTTCACGGCCCTCGGCATCACGCCCGACCTCCACTGGACGCTGGACGGCACCGCCTTCACCTGCCGGGAGGCAGACCGCACCAAGTCCGTCGTTAGTGGGCGTATTCATGGATGACTCCGCCCCCTCGTGAAGACCAATCCGATCAGGAGAGTTCCGGATCGATCAAGATCGGTTCTATAGTTCCGTCGTTCAACCTCCTTCCCCCGTATGCCTGCTCTCGAGAGTCCGGTTGATGTCGGCGTCGCCCACCCCGTTCCGCCCTGCCCTGATCGCCTCGCTGCTGACCCTCGCCGCGGGTGGTGCGCTCGCCGTGGCGGCGACGACCGCGGCGCCGGCCGGGGTCCGCCCCGCGCTCGGCTGGTTCGCCGCGTGCGGAGTCCTTCTGCTGTCCGCCGCGGCCTTCGCCACCACCTGGTACGCGCGCACCGCGCGGACGCTCGGCCGCCGGGCGGAGGTGCTCACCGCCGAACTCGCCTCCCGGGACGCCTACAGCGGCCGGTTCAAGGCCACCGCCGAGCGCGAGGCGGAGGCGCTCACCGAGCGGTACGAGGCGGAGGCCGCCGCCTCGGCGGCCCGGAACACAGCCCGTACCGAGGAGCTCGTACGGTCGCACGCCGCCGAAACGGCGGAGCTCGTCGCGGCGCGGGCGGCCGACGTCGAACGTCTTGAGGGCCGGCTGCGCCGCGCCGAGTCCGCCCGGTCGGCGGCGATGGCCGCCGCCGCCAACGCGGCCGGACGGATGCAGGCGCTGGCCACGAGCATGATGGCCGACCTGCGGGACATGGAGCACCGGCACGCCGACGAGGACGTCCTCACCGACCTCCTCCACCTCGACCACCGCACCGCCCAGGCGGGCAGGCTCGCCGACTCCATCGCCGTGCTGACCGGAGCCCGTTCGGGCCGCCGATGGACGCGCCCGATCGTCATGGAGTCGATCCTGCGCGGCGCCATGGGCCGGATCGGCGGCTACCAGCGGGTGCGCCTGCACTCCGGCAGCGAGGCGGCCGTGACCGGTCACGCCGCCGAGGGCATCATGCACGCCCTCGCCGAACTCCTCGACAACGCGGCGAACTTCTCCCCGCCCAACGCGGAAGTCCACGTGTACGTGGAGGAAGTGCCCGCCGGCCTCGTCATCACCGTCGAGGACGCCGGTCTGGCGATGAGCGACGTGCAGCTGAGGCGCGCGGAAGCCGCCGTCGGCGCCGCGGCCCAGGACCTGGCCGGTCTCTCCGGCACCCGCCTCGGCCTGCACGTCGTCGGCCGGCTGGCGCGCAAGCACGGCCTGACGGTCTCCTTCCGCCCCTCGGCGCGCGGGGGCACCGGCGTCCTGCTGATGGTGCCTCAGGAGCTGATCAGCCGCGCGCCCGAGGAGCGGACCGGCACGCCGGTCGAGCCGACGCCGCCCGTGGTGGGCCGCGCCGTGACCGCCCCGGCCCCCGAGCGGACGCCTGCCGCCACCCCACCCGTACCCGCGCGCGAAGCGGCGCCGGAGCCGGAGACCGTCCACGACACCGCGGCCCGGCCCGGCACGGACGCGCCGGACGGAATCGTCCTGCCGCGCCGCCGTCGCGGCGAGACCATGGCCGCCCAGCTGAAGGACGGGGAGACACCCGGAGAGCCCCGCCCGGAGGCTCCGCGCACCGGCCCCGCCGCCGGGACCCCGCCGCGCTTCGGCAGCTTCCACCGGGCCGTCCGCGGCGCGGGAGGCCGGGCGGCCGACGGCGACCCCGCCGACACACCCGTACCGTCCGACCAGCAGGACCCGGCGGCCGTACCGCACACGCCGGCGTCCACGAACTCCCCGTATTCGGAAGGCAATCCGCGATGACCGGCACCACCACCGACGAGAAGCTCAGCTGGCTCCTTGAGGGCCTGCTGGAACGCACCCCGGGCACCCGCCACGCCCTGGTGCTGTCCCGCGACGGACTCAAGCTCTGCCGCACCTCCGGGCTCTCCGTCGACCAGGCCGACCAGCTCGCCGCGATCTCCGCGGGCATCCAGAGCCTGTCGCACGGTGCCTCCGTCGAGTTCGGCGACGGCACGGGCGGGGTCCGGTCCGCGATGGCCGAGTTCTACGGCGGCATCCTCTTCATCGTGGAGGCGGGCGACGGCGCCCACCTCGCCCTCGTCGCCGACGAGGACGCCGACGCCGGACTCGTCGGCCACAACATGACGGAACTGGTCGAGCAGCTGGGCGAGCACCTCGTCGCCAGGCCCCGGGGATGAGCCGGGTCAGGCCGGGCCGGGACGACTCGCCCGACCGGCTCTACACCGTCACCGGCGGTCGTACCCGCGCCGGATCCGACGCCTTCGACGTGGTGACGCTGGTCGTCTCCGAGAGCGACCCGGTCCCCGGCATGCAGTCCGAGCACGCCGCGATCCTGCGCATGTGCCGGTTCCCCATGGCGGTGGTCGAGGTGGCGGCCGGACTCGGCCTGCCCGTGTCGATCACGCGGATCCTCCTGGCCGACCTGCACGACACCGGCCGGATCAGCGCACGACACCCCCGGCCCACGTACCGCCTTCCCGATCACGACATCCTGGAGCAGGTGCTCGTTGGACTCCGTAGCCTCTGAAACGCCGCACCGCCAGACCCTGCACAGCACCGCCGACAACGGACTGAAGATCGTCATCGTCGGCGGATTCGGAGTCGGCAAGACCACCCTCGTCCGCTCGGTCAGCGAGATCCGTCCGCTGAACACCGAGGAGACGATGACGCAGGCCGGCGCGCACATCGACGACACCGTCGGCGTCGCCGCGAAGAAGGCCACCACCGTGGCGTTCGACTTCGGCCGGATCTCCCTGGACGCGCGCAACGTCCTGTACCTGTTCGGCGCGCCCGGCCAGGAGAGGTTCTGGTTCCTGTGGGACCGGCTCTTCACCGGCACGCTCGGTGCGGTCGTGCTCGTCGACACCCGGCGGCTCTCCGACTCCTGGTACGCCGTCGACCGGCTCGAACACCACGGCACCCCGTTCGTCGTCGCCTGCAACGACTTCGGCGGACCCGCCCACTCCCCCGCCCAGATCCGCGAGGCCCTCGACCTCGCCGACGAGGTCCCGCTGGTCTTCTGCGACGCCCGGTCGCGCGAGTCCGGCAAGCAGGTCCTCATCTCGCTCGTCGAGCACCTGAAGACCCTCGTCCCCTCGGCCCCGCAGCCGATCCCGCAGCCGATCCCGGAGCCCACCCCGTGACCCACCCCGCGCACCCGCCCGTCCCGCTGAGCGGACCCGCGTTCCAGACCGACCCCGTCGAGCTGTACCGGCGGATCCGGCGCGAGCACGGCGCCGTCGCCCCGGTCGTGCTCGACGGCGACGTACCCGCCTGGCTGGTCCTCGGCTATCGCGAGCTCCACCAGGTCACCAGCGACCCGGTCCTCTTCTCGCGCGACTCCGAGCTGTGGAACCAGTGGGACGCCATCCCGGCGGACTGGCCGCTCCTGCCCATGATCGGCCGCAAGCAGCCGTCCATCCTCTACACCGTCGGCGAGCGGCACCGCGAGCGGGCCGGCGTCATCTCCGACGCCCTGGAGGCCGTCGACCCCTTCGCCCTGAAGGAGCGGGCCGAGCGCTTCGCCGACGAACTCATCGACGGGCTCTGCGGCAAGGGCGCCTGCGACATCATCGCCGAGTACGCGATGCTGCTGCCGGTCCGCGTCCTCGCGAGCATCTACGGCTTCGCCGACGAGCAGGGCCCGGCCCTGGTGACCGCCCTGAACGACATGATCAACGGTCAGGCGGGGGCCCTGGAGGGCCAGCGCCACCTGGCCGAGTCCATGGTCGCGCTGCTCACGGCCAAGGCGGCGACGCCCGGCGACGACGTCGCCTCGCGCATGATCGCCAACACCGCCGGTTTCACCGCCGAGGAGGTCGCCCAGGACCTCATGGTGATGCTGGCCGCCGGCCACCAGCCCACCGCCGACTGGATCGGGAACTCGCTGCGCCTCATGCTCACCGACGACCGGTTCGCGGCCTCCCTCTCCGGCGGCCGCCACAGCGTCGGCGAGGCGATGAACGAGGTCCTCTGGGAGGACACCCCCACCCAGAACGTCGCCGGCCGGTGGGCCTCCCGCGACACCCACCTCGGCGGACGCCGGATCGGCCGCGGCGACCTGGTCCTGCTGGGTCTGGCCGCCGCCAACTCCGACCCGCACGTACGGGCCGACTCCGGCGCCCTCACCGGCGGCAACAACGCCCATCTCTCCTTCGGGCACGGCGAACACCGCTGCCCCTTCCCCGCACAGGAAGTCGCCGAGACCATCGCCAGGACCGGCATCGAGGTGCTCCTCGACCGCCTGCCCGACGTGGATCTCGCGGTGGCGGAGGACGGCCTCACCCGCCGCCCGTCCCCGTGGCTGCGAGGCCTCACCGCGCTCCCCGTGACGTACACCCCGACCCCCGCCCTTGGAGCCTTCGCATGAGCTGCCCGTACGACCACACCGCCGCGTCCGGCGCCGACGTGATCGTCCTCGACCCCTTCGTCGCCGATCTCGACGCCGAGAGCGCCCGGCTGCGCGAGGCGGGCCCGCTGGCCCGTGTCGTCCTGCCCGGCGGCGTGCCCTGCTGGTCCGTCACCCACCACGCCGAGGCGCGGAAGCTCCTCACCGATCCCCGGCTGGTCAAGGACATCGACGTCTGGGGCGCCTGGCAGCGCGGCGAGATACCCATGGACTGGCCCCTGATCGGCCTGGCCAACCCCGGCAAGTCCATGCTGACGGTGGACGGCGAGGAGCACCGCCGGCTGCGCACGCTGGTCGCGCAGGCGCTGACGGCGCGCCGGGTGGAGCGGCTGCGTGCGGGCATCGAGGCCCTCACGACGGAGAGCCTCGACCGGCTCGCGGAGCGGCCGGCGGGCGAGGTCGTGGACCTGAAGGCGGAGTTCGCGTATCCGCTGCCGATGAACGTGGTCAGCGAGCTGATGGGGGTCGACAAGGCCGACCACCCCAAGATGAAGGCCCTGTTCGACAAGTTCTTCTCGACGCAGACGCCGCCGGAGGAGGTGCCGCAGATGATGGCGGACCTCGGTGCGCTCTTCTCGGGGATCGTGGCGGCGCGGACCGAGCAGCCCGGCGACGACCTCACCAGCGCGCTGATCGAGGCCGCGGAGGGCGGCGACCGGCTCAGCACGGAGGAGATCACCAACACCCTCCAGCTGATGGTGGCCGCCGGTCACGAGACGACGATCAGCCTGATCGTGAACGCGGTCGTCGCGCTGGAGACCCACCCCGAGCAGCGCGCCCTGGTGCTGAAGGGCGAGGTGCCGTGGGAGAACGTGATCGAGGAGACCCTGCGCTGGTCGACGCCCACGTCGCACGTACTGATCCGGTTCGCGAGCGAGGACATCGAGGTCGGCGACCGGGTCCTGCCCAAGGGTGACGCGCTGATCGTGTCGTTCGGCGCGATCGGCCGGGACGAGGCCCAGCACGGGACGACGGCCGGCGCGTTCGACGTGACCCGTACGCCCAACCGGCACATCGCCTTCGGCCACGGTCCGCACGTGTGCCCGGGGGCGGCGCTGTCCCGGCTCGAAGCGTCGGTGGCGCTGCCCGCGCTGTACGCGCGCTTCCCGGAGCTGCGGCTCGCCGTGCCGCGCGAAGAGCTGCGGAACAAGCCGGTCGTGACGCAGAACGATCTGTTCGACCTGCCGGTGTTCCTGGCCTGACCCGGCCCGGGCTTCCTCCTGTCGGGCGGGCCGCGGCCGGCCCGACAGGAGGGGTGTTCTGGTGTCCAAGGGGGGACTTGAACCCCCACGCCCGATAAAGGGCACTAGCACCTCAAGCTAGCGCGTCTGCCATTCCGCCACTTGGACCAGGTGTGTGTCGTGACGCGGAGTGACCCCCGCGGCGACAGAGATCAATCTACCAGGCCTCCGGCGTGCTCTTCACCCACGTTTCCCGAGGTCAGCGCCGTACGGCCATACACCCATGCGATTACTCCACGTCACGACCGCGCTGCGTGAAGTGACGGAGAGTGCTTCACTGGCGGTATGCCTTTCGCTCACTACGGCATGCTCGCGGGAACCCTCTACCGGCACTACCGCGACCAGCCCGACAACCAGGGCCGCTGGTTCCACATGAACCTGGAGGTGGACGCCCCCGACGGGCGCTACCACTGCGCCGTCGACGTCGACAGCCACAAGTCCAACGTGGGCGTGCAGTGGAAGACCTTCACCGTGGACGCCGCCGCGCTCGGACCCGCCGTGGCCTTCGCGCCCGGCTATCACGACCTCGCGCCCACGCCGGAGTCCGGCGCCCTGGACTACCTGCGCCATCCGGAGCTGGTGGACCGCACCGGTGTCCTCTTCGAGCGCCGGCCGCCGTCCTGGCTGGGTGAGCTCCTGGACCTGCTCGGCTCGCGGCCGTGGCATGCCGGGTCGAACGTCGACGCCGCCGCCGCGCTGGAGGCGGTACTGGTGCCGGGGCAGCGGGTCCTCGTCTTCGGCGAGCCGTTCACCGACGACCTCGAAGGCGACCTCGGGATGCACAACATCCACCAGAACCAGGGCGATCCGGCGGGCTCCCAGTGGTGGGCGGAGAACGGGATCTGGCAGGACGGGGCGACGGTCGCCCGGCGCGACGACGGCCGGTACGACGTCTTCCTGAACAAGTTCTCCAGCCAGGCAGGGCGCACGGACGGCGGGGGCCACCCCGTCGGGTGACCCCCACCGACCCGCCCCGGCAGGTCCTGGGGCGGGTTCGCCGGACAGTCCCTAGTGGACCCGCTCGGGCGTCCTCGCCGTGATCAGCAGGCCCGCGAGGAGGCTCGCGAGCAGCAGGAGGCCGGCCGCGCACCACAGGGCGGCGGAGTATCCGCCGAGCACCGCCGCGTCCGCCTGCTCGACGACCTCGGCCAGCGATTCCGGCAGACCGTGCCGACGGAGCAGGACCCCGTCCTTCGCCGCCTCTGCCAGGGGTTCGGGAAGCCCGGGCACGTCGCTCAGCCGGGCCGTGATCGCCCAGGCGAGCACGGCTCCCAGCAGCGGCGAGGCGATCCAGCCACCGAGGTGGTGGGCGGTGAGGACCATCGCCGCCGCCCCGCCCGCGTGTTCGTGGGGCGTCCCGCCCGTCGCGGTCGCGAGGAGCGGCCCGGAGGCCAGACCGAGGCCGAGACCGACGAGGAGAAGGCCCGGCAGTACGTCGCCGGTGTACGAGCCGTCGCCGTCGAGGCCCGTCAGGAGCGCGAGGCCGGCCGCCGCGAGCAGCAGGCCGGGGACGATCAGGTACCGGGGCGCCAGGCGGTACTGGAGGCGGGCGGAGATCTGGGTGGAGCCGAGCAGGACAGCGCCCGCCAGAGGCAGCAGGGCCATGCCGAACTCGCCCGGGGCGTAACCGAGACCGTCCAGCAGATACCCCTGGAGGATCAGGAACAGGACCAGCGTGCTCGTGCCCGCGAGGACGAGCGCGAGGAGCGAGCCGACGCCCTGCCGGTCCGTGACGACGGACGCCGGGACGAGCGGGGAGCCCATCCGCGTCTGCGACCACACGAAGGCGCCGAACAGCACGGCGCCGCCCACGAGGAGGGCCACGGCCAGGGGGTCGGACCAGCCGCCCGCGCCGGAGCCCGGGGTTCCGGCGACCCTGTCCAGGCCGTAGACGAGGACGGCGACCGCGCCGGTGCCGAGCAGCACGCCCGGCGCGTCGAAACGCACGGGAGGACGGGTCGAGCGGTCGTGCGTCAGACGGCTCGCGACGAGCGCCACCACCCCGGCCAGCGCGGAGGCGGCGTACAGGCACGCGCGCCAGCCCAGACCTTCGACGAGCCGGCCGCTCGTGAACGCACCGATCGCGAGACCGCCGACGACGGTCACGGCGTAGAGCCCGAAGGCCCTGCCGCGCTCCTTCGGATCGGTGAACCCGCCGACCACGAGGGCGAGGGCGGCGGACGAGAGCAGCGCGGCGAACACGCCCTGGACGGCATGGGCACCGGTGAGCATCCCGGCCGAGCTCGCCAAGCCGCCGGACGCGGTGGCCACGGCGTATCCGGCCAGTCCGATCAGCAGCGCCCTTTTGCGGCCGAGGAGATCGGTGAGGTGCCCGCCGAGGAGCAGCAGACCGCCGAAGGCCAGCGCGTAGCCGAGGAGAATCGTTCTCAGGCCGTCCGAGGAGAGGCCCAGGTCGCTCTGGACGGACGGGGCCGCCGCGCTCGCGGTCGCCCCGCCGATCACCACCAGGAGCTGCGCCGACACCGCCGCCGCGAGTCCCCACCACCGCCTCGGGGACGGTCCCGGCGGGTCGAGAGGGAGGGCGGGGGGCGCCCAGGCCCCCGGTACGAGGCCCTGGGGCGGCCCGAACCCGGGGGGAACCGAGTGGTGGGCGTCCACCGGGGTCGTCGGCGTGTAGGCGGGCGGCCGGGGCGGCGCCGGTGGCGCGGCGGTCCCGGACTGGGCCGGGATCCGCGGATCCACGGGCGCGTCCCGCGGTTCGGGGGCGAAGTCGAGCAACAGGGCCGCGTGCCGACCGAGTTGCGCGAGCACGGAGCCGGGCAGCCACTCGTCGGCCCGGTCAGGCCCGGTGAGCGCGGCCACGTCGGCCGGGGTCGGCCGGCGCGCCGGGTCCTTCTGCAGGCACGCGCGGACGAGGTCGACGAGCGACTCGGGTACGCCGGTCAGGTCCGGCTCCTCCTCCGCGACGCGGAAGAGGTGGGCGTTCAGTCCGGTCTCCGCGGCACCGAAGAGGAGGCGGCCGGTGGCGGCGTACACGAGGACGGCACCCAGGCAGAACACGTCGCTGGCCGGGGTGAGTTCGAGGCCGCGCACCTGCTCGGGCGACATGAAGCCGGGCGAGCCGATCAGCGTGCCGGTGCGGGTGTGCAGGCTGTCCCCGGTGAGGCTGTCCATGGCCCGCGCGATGCCGAAGTCGATCACGCGCGGTCCGTCGACCGTCACGAGCACGTTGGACGGCTTGAGGTCCCGGTGGATCAGGCCCGCCCCGTGCACGGACCGGAGGGCGACCGCGAGGCGGTGGGCCAGGGTGCGGACCGCGTCCTCGGGCAGCGGCCCGAAGTCCCTGGCGACCACGGTGGCCAGGTCGGGTCCGGGGATGTACTGGGTGGCCACCCAGGGCACGGGCGCGTCGGTGTCGGCGTCGAGGACGGCCGCGGTCCACTCCCCTCCGACCCGTCGCGCCGCCTCCACCTCGCGCGCGAACCGCCTGCGGAACTCGGGGTGCCGGGCGTGCTCGGCCTGCACCACCTTCACGGCGACCGTCCGCCCGGCTTCCGACCGTCCGAGGTACACCAGGCCCATGCCGCCCGCCCCGAGACGGGCGATGAGCCGGTAGGGACCTATGCGCGTCGGGTCTTCGGTGATCAACTGTTCCACGCCAGTAACATAGTTGAGCCGACCGCCGCCCGGCACGAGATCGCCGCGAACGGCCGGAGGTCACCCGCGGCGCGGCCTCCGTCGTGCGGCGGCCGCCGCACGACGACAAGGACGGAAGACCCGCATGCGATCGCTCCCCGAGCCGGCCGGCGCAGCGGAGGGCGCTCCGCTGCCGCGCCCCGTCTTCGACGCCCACCTCCACATCGTGGACCCGCGCTTCCCGCTGATCGCGAACGACGGCTATCTGCCGCCCGCCTTCACCGTCGAGCAGTACCGCGAGCGGGTCGCCGGGCTGTCCGTGCGCGGCGGCGCGGTCGTCTCGGGTTCCTTCCAGGGCTTCGGCCAGGAATATCTCCGCGACGCCCTCGCCGCGCTCGGTCCCGCCTTCGTCGGCGTCACGCAGGTCCCGGCCGGGGTGACGGACGAGGAGATCGCCGATCTCGACGCCGCGGGCGTGCGCGCGGTCCGCTTCAACGTCCGCCGCGGCGGATCGGCCGGCCTCGACGACCTGGACCGCCTCGCCCGGCGCGTCCACGACGTCGCCGGCTGGCACACCGAGCTGTACATCGACGCCCGCGACCTGCCGGACCTGGCCGCGACCCTGGCCGCTCTGCCCGCCGTGAGCATCGACCACCTCGGCCTGCACCACGACGGCCTCCCCCACCTGCTGGCCCTGGTCGAACGGGGCGTGAAGGTCAAGGCGACGGGGTTCGGGCGCGTCGACCTCGACCCCGCCGAGACCATGGCGGCCGTCGTGAAGGCCGACCCCACCGCCCTCATGGTGGGCACGGACCTGCCCTCGACCCGGGCCCGCCGCCCGTTCACGGACGACGACCTCGCGCTCGTCGCCCGGACCGTCGGCGAGGAGTACGTCGACGCCGTGCTGTGGGACAACGCCGCCGCGTTCTACCGCGTGCCCGCCGTCCCGGGTCCCGGGTCCCTGCCGCTCGGGGGATGATGGGGAGGGAACGACGGAACACCAGGTCAGGAGCGTGCATGGCGAAGCGGGTTCACCAGCCCCGTGAGGACGCGGAGTTCGATTTCATCCTCCGGATGAGCGGAGTCCCGGTCCTCGCCTACTTCACCGGGACATGGCCCAAGGCGATCGAGCCCTGCCGGGCGATGGACCTCGTCGTGGGCGCCATCGCCGACGAGTACACGGGCCGCGTGACGGCCGTCCGCACCGACATCACCCGCTGTCCGGCCGCGACCGAGCGGTACGGGGTCACCGGCGCCCCGTCCTGCGTCCTCCTGAAGGACGGGGAGGCGGTGGCGCACGCCACGGGACCCATGAGCGGCAGCGAGCTCCGGGAGCTCCTGGACGGCCACCTCTGAGACGGGCCCCGGAGCGCAGAGACGGGTCCTGGGCCGCCTCGGCCGTGGGGTGCCGCCTATCGGCGCGGAGTGCTGTCGCGGACGACCGGGTCCGCCGGGAGCAGCAGTCCGCTCGTCGGGGCGGCGGCGGGGTCCTCGACGGCGGTGATCAGGCGGTCGACGAGGGCGTGGGCGATGCGGGACAGCGGTAGGCGGACGCTGGTGAGGGCGGGCTGGAGCACCGTACAGAGCGGCATGTCGTTGAAGCCGGTGACGGCGACGTCGGCGCCGACCGTGAGGCCGGCGGCCCGGACGGCCTGGTAGGCGGTGAGGGCGAGCCAGTCGTTCGCGCAGACCAGGGCGGTCGGGCGGTCGGGTCCGACGAGCAGGCGCCGCACCGCGTGGGAGAGCGCGGCCGGGTCGTCGTCGGGAACGCCGACCTCGAAGGCGCCGTCCGGGGCGGCGGCCGCGGCCTGGAGCAGGCCGGCCCTGCGGTCGGCGAGCCAGGGCAGGGAGGCCGCGGAGTTGACGTAACAGATCCTGCGGTGGCCCTGTTCGAGGAGGTGGCCGACCAGGGCGGCGGTGGCGCCGGCGGAGTCGATGTCCACCCAGTTCTGCGGACGCCCCGGGGCCGTACGGCCGAAGGCGGCGAACGGGAAGCCGGCCTCGGCGAGCACGTCGACGCGGGGGTCGTCGTGGATGACGTCGGAGAGGACGAACCCGTCGACCTGGCGGGCCGCGATCAGCCCGTTGAAGGACTTGGCGACCGCTCCGGCGCCCTGCTGGGGGTCGCAGCGGAACAGCAGGATGCGGTGGCCGACCGCGTCGGCGGCGCTCACCAGGGCCTGGAGGAAGCCGCCCATCAGGGGGTTGGGGTCGGCGGGGTTGTCGGCGGGTGCGGGATAGCCGATGACCTTGCGGGTGCCGGTGCGCAGGCTGCGGGCGGACTGGTCGGGCTGGTAGCCGAGCTCTTCGATGGCGGCGGTGACCCGGGCGAGGGTGGTGGCGCGCAGCCGGTGGGGGGCGTTGAGGGCGTTCGAGACGGTCTGGCGGGAGACGCCCGCCGTGCGGGCGACGTCCTCGATGGTCACCTGTCGAGCGGTCATCGTTCCTCTGGGGGCGGTGGTCGGGGGCTGCGGGCGGCGATCGGCGGTCCGCCGCCCCCAGCCCCCGGTGATCAGTGCGCGCGGGTCAGGGTGAGCAGGCCGCCGGTCGGCACGGTCACCGGGTTCACGCCGGCGACGAGGTCGAGCACGGTCTCGGACAGGATCTCACCACGGCAGTCCTGTACGCGGGCGAGGGCCCGTTCCGGCCGGCCGGCCGTCAGGAGCACCACGGGGTCGGCGTCCGCGTTGGCGACGAGCAGGGTCCCCGGGCCGTCCGGGAGGGCGACGGGCAGCGGCGCGTACCGGGCCACCACCGTCGTGTCCTCGTCGCCGGCGCGGACCTGGGGGTAGCCGAGTTCCGGGCGGGAGGGTTCCAGGGAGCCGAGCTGGAGGACGCCGGCGTGGCGGCGGAAGACGCCGAGCCAGAAGCGCAGGGTGGCGTGCTGGCCGGGGGTCTGCGCGGCGAGGTCGACGGAGATCTGCGGCACCGAGAACAGGGCGTTGATCAGGTGGACGGCGACGGACTCGGGAGTCTCGGCGGGGTGCCACATGATCATGTCGGCATGGACGGCGAGCGGTCCCGCGATGAGCCGGCAGTCGATGACGCGCTGGCGGTTCTCGGCGGGGCTGAGCGGGCAGTCGGTGGCGCGGACCATGGTGGCGTACGGCCAGAGGCCGGCGCCGACGTACGGCTGGCGGTGCTCGACGATCACGTCCGGCCGGGTGCGGCGCAGGCGGGTGTCGAGGTCGGCGAGGAGCCGGCGTACTCCTTCGTGGAGGGTGGCGTGGTCCGCGCCGGCGGGTGCGGGCGGCGGGTCGGCGGCGGCGAAGAGGTCGATGAAGTCGAGCTTCACCCCGTCCATGTCCCATTCCTCGACGGCGCGGGAGATCTTGTCGATCAGGTGGGCGCGGACCTCGGGGTGGCGGGGGTCGAGCACGGCCGCGTCCAGGTTCGGCATCTCGCGCAGGATCATGCCCTTGAAACGGTCCCAGGCGTCGTTGTGCCGGCCGATGAACGGCACCGCGTACCAGAGGAGGTAGGCGAGGCCGAGCCGGTGGACCTCGGCGACGTGGGCGGCGAGGTCGGGGAAGGCGGCCTCGTTGGGGTCCCAGTCGCCGCAGTGGCCGTAGCCGCGGGTGCGGTCGGCGGTCTGCCAGCCGTCGTCGACGATGATGCTGTCGATGCCGAGTTCGGCGGAGAGGGCGGCCTGGCGTTCCACGGCGGCGGCGTCGACGTTCTGGTGGAGGCTGTACCAGGTGGAGTACGCGGGCATCCGCGCGGCGGGGGCGACCCCGGGGTGCTGCCGCCCCTCGCCCCACCAGTCGCCGACGGCCCGCAGGGTGGCGGCGAAGTGCCGGCCGCTGAGGTCGATCCGCAGCCGCATCGGCGGCCCGTCGGGGGTGAGCTCCTGCTCGACGGTGAACGCGAACTCCCCGCTCTCCTCTACCACGCCGGCGCCGACGCGGACGGGCGCGGAGGTCTCTCCGGCGGCGGCGGTGCACAGGGCGCGGTCGTGGGTGCCGACGAGGCTCGCGACGGGGGCGCCCAGGGCGAGGGAGGCGGTCTTCGGCGCGGTCCAGGAGGGCGGCAGCCAGCGGGAGGCGTTGGTGGCGGGGGTCCAGTAGGCGGTGGCCCCGACGCAGGGGACGCGCCATTCGGCGTGGAGGGTCACCGCGTCCGCCGCCGTGACCTCGATCAGGACGACGCCGTCCTCGACGCGGGTGACGGCGGTCTCCCAGCGGTCGCTGCCGAGCCCGGTGAGGTGGACGGTGAGCGGGTCGCCGGTGGAGTGGAGCAGGCCGGTGGCGAGCTGCCGGTCGACGACGGTGCCGGGGGTGTCCCCGGCCGGTGTGTTCGGCCGCCAGGCCGGGACGGGCTGCTGCGGGGTGGCGTCCGGTGGGGTGGTCACGGTGGTCACTCCTTGGTGGCCCCGGCCAGCAGGCCGGAGATGAACTGGCGTTGCAGGACGAGGAAGAGGGCCATCACGGGGATGGCGGCGATGGCGCCGGCGAGCAGGACCTGCGCGTAGTTGGTGGTCGACTGCCCCATGAGAGTCGCGGTGGCCACGGGCAGCGTGTACATCTCGGGGCTGCGCAGCGCGATCAGGGGCCAGACGAACTGGTTCCAGCCGCCGAGGAAGACGAACAGCGCGAGCGCCGCGATGATCGGCCGGTTGACCGGGATGACGATCCGCCACAGGACGCGGAGTTCGCCGGCGCCGTCGACGCGGGCGGCGTCGAGGAGTTCGTCGGGCATCGACCGCAGGGCCTGCCGCATCAGGAAGATGCCGAACGGGGTGACCAGGCCGGGCAGGATGACGGACTGGTACGAGTCGATCAGGCCCAGGTCCATCATCATCTGGAAGATCGGGATCAGCATCACCGTGTCGGGGATGACGAGGGTGCTGAGCAGCAGGACGAAGAACAGATTGCGCCCGCGGAAGTCGAACTTGGCGAAGGCGTAGCCGGCGAGGACCGAGACGACGACCGCGCCGACGGTCTGGATGCCCGCGACCAGGAGGGTGTTGACGAGGACGCGGGTCAGGCCGATGGAGTCCTGGAGGCCCTGGAGGTTCTCCATGAGGTGGCCGCCGGGCAGCAGCTTCGGCGGCCAGGAGAAGACGTCCCTGTCGTCCTGGGTGGCGGCCATGGCGAGCCAGTAGAAGGGACCGACGCAGAGCCCGAAGGCGCCCGCGAGGAGCACGGTGAGCAGGGTGCCGCGGAGCTTCATCGACGCTCTCCCATCAGGCGGACCTGAAGGATCCCGAGCACGGACACGAGCAGCGCGAGCGCGTAGGCGAGGGCCGAGGCGTAGCCGAAGTCGAAGTACTTGAAGCCGTTGTTGTAGAGGTACATGGTGACCGTGAGGGTGGCGTTGTCGGGGCCGCCGCCGGTGAGGACGTACGGCTCGTCGAAGAGCTGGAGGGTGCCGATGGTGGAGAGCACCACCGTGAGGAGGAGGATCGGCCGCAGCTGCGGCAGGGTGATGGAGAAGAAGCGGCGGACCGGTCCCGCGCCGTCGACCATCGCGGCCTCGTACAGCTCCTTGGGGATGCCCTGGAGGCCTGCGAGGTACATCACCGCGTTGTAGCCGGTGTAGTGCCAGGTGATGACGAGGACGACGCCGACGCGGGCCCAGGCGGGGCTGCCGAGCCAGTTCACCGGGTCGATCCCGAAGAACGAGAGGACCCAGTTCAGCAGTCCGGCGTCGCGGTTGAGGATCACGGAGAACATCACGCCGGCGGCGACCAGGCCCGTCAGCGACGGCACGAAGACGCCGAGCCGCCAGAGCGGGCGCAGCCGGACCATGGTGGAGTTCAGGCCGAGGGCGACGAGCAGCGCGAGGCCGAGCATCAGCGGCACCTGGACGACCAGGATCAGCGCGGTGTTCTTCAGCGCGGTCCAGAACAGCGGATCGTCCAGGAGACGCCGGTAGTTGGAGAGCCCGGTGAACTGCCGGGCGTCGCCGTTGCCGGTGGTGAGGCTGATCCAGAACGAGGCGACGATGGGGTACGCCTTGAAGATCGCGAAGCCGAGTACCGCGGGCATGATCAGCAGGTACGGGACGGATTCGCGCGTCAGCAGCCGGCGCCGGCCGGTGCGGGCCCGCCCGGGGCGCGGGGTGGCGCGGCGACCGGGCGGGGTGCCACCTCCCCCGCCACCAGCGGTGGCGGAGGAGGCGGCTGTGGCGGTGGCGGCGCGAGTGGGTTCGGGAGGTGCGAGGGACATGGTCAGGCTGCCTGCTGCCGACCGGTCTGCTGGGCGAGCTGCGCGGCGGCTGCCTTGAGGGCGCCGGCCGGGTCGGCGCCCTTGAGCAGCACCTGGCTCTGGGCGTCGCTGGCGAGCTTGAGGGCGCGGCTGTAGTCGCTCGTGAAGTTGGTCGCCTCGGAGCCGGCGGCGAGCGAGTCGACGAGGGACTTCAGGACGCGCTGGCCACCGTAGAAGGGGTGCGGCGCGTTGAACATCGGGTCCGCGTAGGCCGCCTTGAGGGCGGGGAAGACGCTGCCGGAGGAGTACATGCGGTTGATCTCGGCCGGCTTGGTCAGCGCGTACTCGACGAAGCGCCAGGCGGCCTTGCGGCGCTTGCTGGTGTTGGAGACCGCCAGGTAGGTGGAGTTGACGATGACGCTGCGCCCTCCCCCGGGGACGGCGGCCGGCGGCTGCATGACGCGCCACTTGCCGCTCTGCGAGGGGAACTTCTCGGCCATGTACCCGACGGCCCAGGCGGCCTCGGGGGCGGTGGCGAGCTTCCCCTGGTTGATGAGCCGCTTCCAGGTGCCCTGGCCCGCGGTGTCGGCGAGCAGGCCGCCGTCGTTGAGCCGCTTGATGACGGTGAGGGCCTTGACCGCCTCCGGGGAGGCGAGGGTGACCTTGCCGTCGCTGTCGAAGTAGAAGGCGCCCTGGAGCTGCATCAGGTTCTGGAAGAAGTCCATGTCCTGGGTGGTGCCGGGCTTGTCGAGCCCGATCAGCTGGGCGCCGGTGGCGGCGCGGATCTTCGGTCCGGCGGCGATCAGGTCGTCCCAGCTGGTGATCGAGGCGGGGTCGACGTCGGCCTTCTCGAAGAAGTCGTGGCGGTAGAACATCCCGAGGGGGTTGACCTCCCACGGGAGGGCGTGGACGGCTCTGTCCTTGCCTATGACGGTCGGCCACAGGCCCTCGACGAAGGCGTCCTTGTGCTTGTCGGCGCCGAGCCGGGACAGGTCGGCGATGCCCTCCGGGAACTTGTCCAGGTAGCCGGGCAGGTAGTCGACGCCGATGTGGAGGACGTCGGCGAGGCCCTTGCCGCCGGAGGCGAGGCCGACGGTGATCTTGTCCCAGATGGCCGGCTCGCCGACGTCCTGGATCTCCACCGTGATGCCCGGGTTGTCCCGCTCGAAGGAGGGCACGACCCCGCGCAGGGCCTCCGCCGCGGAGGTCCAGCTCCAGACGGTGATCTTCCCGCTGTCGCCGTCGGCGCCGGCGGTGTCGCCGCCCGATCCGCCGCTGCCGCAGGCGGCGAGGCCGAACCCGGCGGCGGTGGCGCTGGCGAGGTGAAGCATCTGGCGGCGGCTCAGCTGGTGGGACATGACGGCTCCTGGGTGAGGGTGTCGGCGAGGGTGCCGGTGAGGTCTTCGGTGAGGGTCGTGCCGTGGGGAGTGAGGGTCGTGCGGTGGGTGGTGAGGGTGTGCAGTGCCTCCGAGAGCACGTCCGCGACGGCGGTCGGCGTGGAGACGTGCGGGGAGAGGCGGATCCACTCGTCGCGGCGGGTGGTGATCACACCGGCCGCTTCGAGAGTGCGGTGGACGGTCACGGGGTCGTGACCGGGGAGGCGGAACGTGCCGATGCCGGCGCGCTCCTCGGGGCCGAGCCCGTCCAGGAGGACCTCGGCGCCGGCCCGCCGGGCCCGGTCGAGCAGCTCGGCGAGGGTGGCCCGGATCCGGGCGCCCGTGGCGGCCGGGCCGCCCTCGGCGAGCAGCTCGTCGACGGCCGCGCCGAGGGCTGCGGCGGCCGGGAAGTCCGGGTTGGTGGCGAGGTGGGCGGCGGCCCCCGGCAGGGGAGCCGCGGGGTGCTGCTCCGCGAAGGGTTCCGCGACTCCGGCCCAGCCGCCGAGCCCGGGAACCAGGCGCTCGGCGCACCGGTCGCGGATCAGCAGCAGGGCGGCTCCCCAGCCTGCCCGCAGCCACTTCTGGCCGCCGCTGACGAGGGCGTCGGCGGCGTCCGCTTCGAGCGGGACCGCGCCGAGCCCCTGGATGGCGTCGACGACGAGGAGCCGGTCCGGTCCGAGGATCTCCTTGAGGGCGGCGAGCGGCGCCACGTGGCCGGTGAGCGAGTCGACGGCGCTGACGGTGAGGGCGGTGACGTCGGGCGTGAGGTGCCGTCGCAGGAGGTCGGGGGTGATGTGGCGCTGCCCGTCCGGGTCGAGGAGGCGGACGTCCGGGCCGCCTCGGCCGGCGAAGCGGAGCCAGGGGTAGACGTTGGCGGGGAACTCGCCTCGGGGCACCAGCACGGTGCCGGGCCCCCGGAGCGCCGCGGCCACGGTGAAGAGGCCGTTGCTGGTGGAGGGGGCGAGGGCGATCTCGTGGGCCTCGGCGCCGAGGAGCCGGGCCGCCGAGGCCCGGGCGGCGTCGCTGAGGGCGAACAGCCGGTCGAGGTCGGCGGGGTCCGCGCGGCCGGCCAGGTCGTTCGCGGCGGAGAGCGCGGCGGCGGCCCGGCGGGAGAGCGGGCCGACCCTGGCGTGATCGAGGTAGCCCGCCATCGGACCACGGACGGGGGTCGGACCGGGAGCCGCGCGGGTGGCGGCTTCGGTTGCCCGTGGATGAATTTGATCGTTCAAAATCTGTCCCTCAAGAGGCCAGGCACATGGTCGACCCGGAATTTGAAGGTTCACATTAGAGAGATGAGGTCACCCCGGCAAGAGGTTGGACAAGGCGAAATGAAGATCGCCCCCGCCGGCTCCGTCGCCGTCACGGGGAACCGCAGCCCTTCGGGGGAACCCGTCGCGGGTCGTCGCGCGGCGCCGACGGATGCCCTCGGGGTTCGGGCTATCCATGGCCACAGGCGGCGGTCGCCCGTGACCGTCACCGTCCGGACGCCGTCCGGAAGACCGGAAAGGTGGGAGCCCCGTGGCCGTCCAGCCCATTCCCGAGGGATACCCGCGCGTCACGCCGTACCTCTGCGTCGACAGAGCCGCGGCCGCGATCGACTTCTACGTGTCCGTGCTCGGCGCGGTCGAACGCATGCGGATGCCGGCGCCCGGAGGGGCGATCGGCCACGCCGAGCTGTCCCTCGGCAACTCGATCATCATGCTCGCCGACGAGTTCCCGGACATGGGGTTCCGCTCGCCCAAGGCGATCGGCGGCACACCGGTCACCCTGCACGTCTACGTGGAGGACGTCGACGCGGTCTTCGCCAAGGCGCTCGCGCAGGGCGCCAAGGAGCTGTCGGCGGTCAAGGACGAGTTCTACGGCGACCGCACCGGGCAGCTCGAAGACCCCTTCGGCCACCGCTGGAACCTCGCCACGCACATCGAGGACGTCCCCGAGCAGGAGATGGAGAAGCGGGCGAAGGCGGCCCTGCAGTCCATGCAGCCCCCGTCGGACGCCGCCTGAGCCGCGGTCCGTACCGGGCGGTGACGGACCCGCCTGCGGCAAGGGGCCGCGCCGGCGACGTACCGGCGCGGGGCCCCTTGCCGCCCGCCGTAGCGGCTCTGCCATCCTGGCGAGGTGACGCTCGCGCCGCCCACCGCACTCGCCCCCGAACCGATCACCCCGGACTCGCCCCACACCACGCCGAACCCCCTCCTGACCCAGTCCTGGCTCGACCTGGCCTTCCTCCACTGGCCCGTCGACCCCGACGTGGTCGCCCCGCTGCTGCCGGCGGGGACCGTGCCGGACACCCTGCACGGGGTGACGTACGTCGGGCTCGTCGCCTTCCGGATGCACCGGGTCGGGTGGTTCCGGCTGCCCGGCGTCCCCTACCTGGGCAGCTTTCCCGAGACCAACGTCCGCCTGTACTCGGTGGACGCGCGGGGCCGGCGCGGTGTGGTGTTCCGCTCGCTCGACGCGTCGCGGCTCGTGCCCGTAGCCTTCGGGCGGACCCTGTTCCGCCTCCCGTACGTCTGGTCGCGGATGGCCGTCCGCCGTGACGGCGCCACCGTCACGTACAGCAGCAGCCGGCGCCTACCCGGGCCGCGCGGCGCACACAGCAGGATCTCCCTGCGCGTCGGGGAGCGCGTCGAGACCCCCACCGAGCTCGAACACTTCCTGACGGCCCGCTGGGGCATGCACACCGCCTTCTTCGGGCGCCCGCTCTACCTCCCGAACTCCCACCCGCGCTGGCCGCTGCACCGCGCGGAACTGCTCGCGTGCGAGGAGGACTTGGTGGCGGCGGCGGGTCTGCCACAGCCGGCCGGCGACCCCGTGAGCGTGCTGTACTCCCCCGGCGTCCCCGTCGCCTTCGGCCGCCCGGCCCACCACCCCGGCGGCATCCCCACGCCCTGAGCGGAGCCGGCTCCGGGGTGTCGCTCATGGACCGATCGTACGATCCGGCGCACAGACGCCGAACCGGCACCGTGCGGTGACGCATGGTGCCGGTTCGGAGGCGGCGCGTCGGGGCTGCCGCGGGGGGGGTGGGTCAGGAGATCTCGGGGAGCAGGCCGGTGGCCGGGGCCGCCAGGTCGGTGAGCTGGTGGATCTGGCCCAGCTCGTTCACCCGGCTGAGGCCGCCCAGCTGGCTCGCGATGCCGGGGAACTGGGCGCGGGACTCCGCGGGGATGCCGGTCGTCGCGACGGCGTCGAGCTCGCTGATCGGGTTGATGGGCGGGCCGAGCGGGCTGGTGGGGGCGACGGCCTGGGCCGCGGACGCTCCGAGGCAGGAGAAGGCGGCAGCGACGGCCAGGACCGAGGAAATGCGTCGTGTTGAGGTCATACCCCTCACAACGGAGCGGCGTGCCGACGGACACGGCCGCCCCCCGCTCCCACCGTCCGAACGGGCGTACCGGACGCGGCGGTCCGCTACACCCGCTTCAGCCGCGCCCGCCACGGCCCGTCCGCCGCCTCGAACTGCACCACGAGCGGCCCCTCGGGCAGGGGAACGGTCTCGCGCCGCGCGCCGATCTCGTTGACCAGGTTCTCGTCCCTGGGCAGGGCGGTGTGGTCGCCGTGTCCGGCGAGTTCGTAGACGTTCACGATGAGGTTGTCGTCGCCGCGGTAGTGGATGGCGAGGTCGGCCACTCCCCCGGTGTGCAGGAGCACCTCGGGACCGCGGAACTCGGCGTCCTCCTCCGTCAGTCGGCGGGTCGACGCCAGCGGCGACACCTCCACGCGCCACGGCCCCTCCGCCTCCAGCCGGAGACGGAGGGTCCCGTTCTCGGGGACCGTGGCGAGCACCCGGCCCCGGAAGTCGTCCTCGGTGCTGTTGACGAGGAAGTCCTTCTCCTTGTTGCGCCGGTCGAGGACCGCCAGGCCCGTGTACCCGTCGCCCTGTACGTCGAGTTGGACCACGACCGGACCCGGCGGGAGCCCGCTGACGGTGATCACGTCGTTGTCCCGGCCGATCTGTGTGTACGGGGCGAAGACGGGTCCGTACGACCAGGGGTGTCCGTGCGGCCTCCGGTCCACTGCGGCCGCGGCGAACGGCGAGACCGGTGCGGCCGGTGCGGCCGGTGGCGCTGGTGCCAGCGGTGCGGCAGGCGGCGGCGTGGGCGGAAGCGCGAAGGGCGGGGCCTGCTGCGCCGGCGCCGGCGTCGGCAGCGGCTGCGGCTGCGGCTGCGGCTGCGGCTGCGGCTGCGGTGTCGGCTGCGCCGCCGGCTCCGCCACGTCCACGCCGTGGTCGGTCGCCAGGCCCGCGAGGCCGTTCGCGTATCCCTGGCCCACCGCCCGGAACTTCCAGCCGCCCGCCCGCCGGTACAGCTCCGCGAGGACCATCGCCGTCTCCCCGGCGCCGTCCGTCACGTCGTACCGCGCGACCGACGTCCCGTCGGGGGCGAACGCCTCCACCGACAGACCCGCGACGTCCCGCATCGTGCCGTTCTCCGTCGAGCCGACCACCAGGACGCGGGCGATCCGCTCCTCGACAGCGGTGAGGCCGACGTCCAGCCACGCCGTGCCGCGGCCGACACCCCCACCGACAGCGCCCTCCGTCAACCGGACGGCCCCGGACGGATGCACCGGCGTGCCGTGGAAGACGACGTCTCCGTCGCCCCTCACCGCCCCGCTCTCCGTGAGCAGCAGGGCCATGGCGTCCAGCCCGCCGCCCCGTACCGCGATCCGCAGCGGGACGGACGGTACGAAGCTGTTGTCTCCCTTGATCATCGAACCCAAGGCTCGGCGGCCCTTCCCCTCGTGTCCCCACCCTTGTCGATCACAGGGCGATCCTGCATTCGACGGGCGCGTACGGACAAGGCCCCTGGTCGACGGAGGCGGCGGCTCAGGCGCCGGCCAGCTCGGCGTTCGCGCGCTCGGTGACGAGTGTCAGCACGCGGCCCGCGGTCGCGAGGTCCTCGGCCGGGATGTCGGCGTACAGGCGGGCGGAGATCTCGGCGGACTCGGCGGAGGTGGTCGCGTCCAGTTCCCGTCCGGCGTCCGTGAACCGGAGGCGGGACGTCTCCGCCGGGTCCTCCTCCAGCAGCTTCGCCGCGATCAGCTCGTCGACGACGCCGCGCACGACCGAATCGTCGGTCTTCAGCGAGCCGTTGACGTCGGCGACGAGCTCCTCGCGGCCGAGGGACCCGCCCGCGGCCACGACGGCCCGGAGCGTCACGCTCTGGTGGTACGTGATGCCGTGGCGGGTCAGTACGCCCTCCAGGACGGCGCGCCCTGCGAAGAAGGCCAGGGCGACGACCCGGCCGTTGGCCGAGGGTGCGGTGGTAGTGGTGGTGGTCATGACTACTCCTCGTCGTTCTCGGTGTGCGGATCACTGTGCGGATCAACGTGCGGATCGAGCGGTACGTCGAGCAGGGTCGCCAGCTCGCGGGTGAACTGCCGTGCACGCGGCCCGTCCTGGCCCCCGAGCGGCTCCAGCAACTGGTCGAGGAGCCGCTGGACCACCGTGACGGCGCGGCGCGTGACGTCGTGCCCTTCCTCGGTGAGCGACAGCTGTACGGCGCGGGGGTCGTCCGGGTCCCGGGTGCGGGCGACGAGCCCGGCGGCCTCCAGGGCGCGGGCGAGCTTGGAGACGTACAGCGGCTCGAGCCCCGTGTGGTCGGCGAGGCGCCGCTGACTGGGCCGGAGCCCGGAGCGCCCCATGCCGTACAGCGACGCCATCAGCGCGTACTGGGCATGGGTCAGGCCCAGCGGCGCGACCGCCCGGTCGACGGCCACCCGCCACTTCATGGACAGGCGCCAGACCAGAAATCCCGCTGTGGCGCCCTCAGTTGCTCTGCTCACATCGAGATACAGTACATGGCTACTATGTACATGGCTACTATCTTCTCGCGGGTATCACCGGAGGGAGAGGGGTGAAGGAGGGGGGAGGAGGGCGGCAAGAGGACGTACGCACTCCTTGCCACTTACAACTTATAGCGCACAGGGGGGCTTGCGGCAAGGCCCCGGTGGTACCGCAGAATCTCTCACCATGACCCCCCTGATCACCAGTGCGTTCGACCTGCCCGACCGACTCTCCCCCAAGGCCGACCCGGCGCTCATCGCCGGCGACGAGAAGCACTTCGCGGACATCGCGGAGAGCCTCGACCAGGTGATCGCCGAGCTGTCCGACCGTCTCGACGCCGAGCTCAAGGCCCCCGGCGGCGTCGGCCGTGAGGCGATGGAGCGGGACATGGAAGTCCACCGCCTGACCTCCCGCCTGCGCGCGCTGCGCCGCTTCGGCCTGGACCTGTGCCTCGGGCACATGGTCGCCGAGGACGGCTCCGAGCCCCTGTACGTCGGGCGGCTCGGTCTCACCGACACCTCGGGGCGCCGGCTGCTCATCGACTGGCGTTCCCCCGCGGCCGAGCCGTTCTTCGGCGCGACCCACGGCAACCCGATGGGTCTCGCCAGCCGCCGCAGGTACCGCTGGACCGGTGGCCGGATCAGCGACTACTGGGACGAGGTCTTCACCCAGGACGCGTTCGTCGGGCACGCAGCCCTCGACGACCAGTCGTCGTTCATCGCCGGCCTCGGCACCAACCGGTCGGCCCGGATGCGTGACGTACTCGGCACCATCCAGGCCGACCAGGACGCGATCATCCGCGCGGGATCCCGCGGCGCTCTCGTCGTCGACGGCGGCCCCGGTACGGGAAAGACCGTCGTCGCGCTCCACCGCTCCGCCTATCTCCTCTACTCCGACCCCCGCCTCGGTCACCGTCGCGGCGGCGTGCTGTTCGTCGGTCCCCACGACCCGTACCTGGCCTACGTCGCCGACGTCCTGCCCAGCCTCGGCGAGGAGGGTGTGCGGACGTGCACCCTGCGGGACCTCGTCCCGGAGGGGGCGTCGGCGCCGGACGAGGCCGACGCCGAGGTGGCCCGTCTGAAGTCGTCCGCGGACATGGTGAAGGCGATCGAGAAGGCCGTCAGGTTCTACGAGGATCCGCCCACCGAAGGGATGTCGGTCACGACTCCCTGGGCCGAACTCAGGCTGAGCGCCGACGAATGGGTCGAGGCGTTCGAGGCGCCGGGGCCGAGCACTCCGCACAACGAGGCCCGGGACCTCATCTGGGAGGAGCTGACCACGATCCTGTGGGACAAGTTCGACGGAGACGGGTTCGCGGACGCCGACGGGGACGGGAACGCCGTGTCTCCCGAGCAGTTCCGCAGGTCGCTCCTGCACGACAAGGAGCTGGTCGGCGCGCTCCACGGCGCGTGGCCGCTCCTCGAACCCGCCGACGTCGTCGGCGACCTGTGGTCGGTCCCCGCCTACCTGCGGATGTGCGCGCCGTGGCTCGACCGCGACGAGGTCCGGATGCTCCAGCGCGCGAACCCGCAGGCCTGGACGGTGTCCGACCTGCCGATCCTGGACGCGGCACGGCAGCGGCTCGGCGACCCGAAGGCCTCGGAGCGCAAGCGGCGCCACGACGCCACCGTCGCCGCCGAGCGCGAGCGGATGGCCGGTGTCATCAGCGACATCCTCGACGCCGACGCCGACGGCGAGGGCGCGGTGACGATGCTGCGCGGCCGGGACCTCCAGGACAGCCTGATCGACGAGGGCGCGCTGCCCGGTGCCGACGTGGACCCGCTGGCCGGCCCGTTCGCGCACGTCGTCGTGGACGAGGCGCAGGAGCTGACCGACGCGGAGTGGCAGATGCTGCTGCTCCGCTGTCCGTCGCGGAGCTTCACCATCGTCGGTGACCGCGCGCAGGCCAGGCACGGCTTCACCGAGTCGTGGCGGGAACGGCTGGAGCGGGTCGGGATCGACCGGATCGACGTGGCCTCGCTCAGCGTCAACTACCGGACGCCGGAGGAGGTCATGGCGGAGGCCGAGCCGGTGATCCGGGCGGCGCTTCCCGACGCCAACGTGCCGAGCTCGGTCCGCAGCAGCGGCATTCCCGTGGTCCGCGGATCCGTCGCGGAGCTCGACGCGGTCCTCGACACGTGGCTGGCCGCGAACGCCGACGGGATCGCCTGTGTCATCGGCGATCCGACGTTCCCCGCGACGTCCCGCGTCCGGTCGCTGACCCCGCAGCTGTCGAAGGGCCTGGAGTTCGACCTGGTCGTGCTCGTCGACCCGGAGACGTACGGCGAGGGCGTCGAGGGGGCGGTCGACCGCTACGTCGCCATGACCCGGGCGACCCGGCAGCTCGTGATCCTCACGAGCTCCTGACCGTCATCAGATCCTGACCGTCACGTGGTCCTGATCGCCACATGGTCCTGACCGTCACGAGCTCCCGACCTCGGCGGGCGGCAGGCGGAGCGTGAAGCGCGCGCCGCCGTCGGGGGCCTGGTCGACGGTCAGGTCCCCGTCGTGGCGGCGGGCCACGTCGCGGGCGATGGCGAGGCCGAGGCCCGCACCGCCGTCGTCCCGGCTCCTGGCGTCGTCGAGGCGGACGAAGCGCTCGAAGACCCGGTCGCGCTCGGCCTCGGGGACCCCTGCGCCGTCGTCGTCGACGCACAGCAGGACGCCGCCGCCCGTCACGCGCACCGTCGCCGTGATCCGGGCGTCCGCGTGCCGCTGGGCGTTGTCCAGGAGGTTGCCGATCACCCGGGCGAGCTGCTGCCGGGAGCCCGCGACGACCGCCCCGGCGTCGGCTTCCGCCCGTACGCCGATCCGGTCCCCGGTCCGCTGGGCGACCTCCCCGGCCAGCAGCTCGCCCAGGTCCACCCGCCCGTCGCCCGGCCGCTCGCCGGCGTCCAGGCGGGCGAGGAGGAGCAGGTCCGTGGCGAGGTGCTGGAGCCGGACCGTGTCCTCGACGGCGCCGGGCAGGTCGAGGAGGTCGGGGTGGGCCGCAGCGACCTCCAGCTGGGTGCGCAGGCTGGCGATGGGGCTGCGGAGCTCGTGGGAGGCGTCGGCGACGAACCGGCGCTGCCGTTCCACGGAGCCTTCGAGAGCGGCGAGCGTCTCGTTGGTCGTCCGGGCGAGGCGGGCGATCTCGTCACCGCTGACCGGCTCGGGGACGCGCCGGCTCAGGTCGGCGGAGGCGGTGATCGCGGCCATCTCGCGGCGGATGTCCTCGACGGGCCGCAGGGCGCGGCGGGTCACCAGCCAGGTCACGACGGCCACCACGCCCAGGAGGAGGGGCAGTCCGGCCAGCATCACGAGGGCCGCCGTGCCGACGGTGGACCGACGTCCCGCCAAGGACGCCCCGGCGTGGACGCGTACGGTCTCGTCCCTCGGGTCCGTGGCCTCGACCTCGCTGAACCGGTACGGGGCGTCGTGGCCGTCGACGGTGGCGCGGCCCTCGCCGTGCCGGGTGGTCGCGCCGACGCTGCCGGCTTCGGGGTCGTCCGCGTCGTCCCCGTCCTCCGCGTCGTCGTCGCGGTCCGGGCCGGGGCTCGGCGCCGGGGTGACACCGGGGACGCCGGTGCCGCTGATCGCCTCCAGGTCCTCGCTCACCGCGAGCACCCGGCCGTCCCGGTCGACGACCTGGACGGGGTGGTCCTCGGCGTCGGGCAGTTCGAGCTCCGTGTACGGGGTGCCGGCCGCGATCTGGGACGCGACCCGGCGCGCGGCCGCGTCGGCCGCCGCGTCGGCCTGCCCGCCGAGATTGTCGCGGAGCGCGAGGAGGACGGCGACGCCCGCCGCGAGCAGGGCGACGGCGACGACCAGGGTGGCGCCGAGGGTCGCCTTCGCCCGGACGGAGCCGAAGGGGCGCCGGCGGCTCACGGCGCCTCCAGGCGGTAGCCGGCGCCGCGGACGGTCCGGATCAGGTCGGCGCCCAGTTTGCGGCGCAGCGTGCTCACGTACACCTCGACGATGTTCGGGTCGCCCTCGTACGCGAAGTCCCACACGTGGGCGAGGATCTCGCTCTTGGAGACGACCTCCCCCGCGCGCACGGCGAGGTGCTCCAGGACGGCGAACTCCTTGGCAGCGAGCGGGATCTCCGTCCCGTCGCGGAACACCCTGCGCGCGGTGGTCTCGATCCTCAGGGTGCCGAGGTGCAGCACCGGCGAGCCGCCGGCTCCGTTGCTGCGCCGCAGGAGCGCCCGGATGCGGGCGACGAGGACGACGTACGAGAACGGTTTGGTCAGGTAGTCGTCGGCGCCCGTGTCGAGGCCCTCGGCCTCGTCGTACTCGCCGTCCTTGGCGGTGAGCATGAGGATCGGCACGTCGTGGCCCGCGGCCCGGAGCGCGGAGCAGACGCGGTAGCCGTTCATGCCGGGCAGCATGATGTCGAGCACCACCAGGTCGTACGGTTCGGCGGACGCCTGGTGCAGTCCTTCGAGCCCGTCGTGGACGACGTCCACGGCGAAGCCCTCCGCGCGCAGGCCCTTCGCGAGGGACAGGGCGAGGCGTCTTTCGTCCTCCACGATCAGCAGCCGCATGCCCCCAGCTTCGCAAACGGAACCTGAAGCCGGCTTCAGGTGACTTCAGGACCGCTTCAGCCTTCCTTCCGCAGAGTAGGGGCCATCGCATCGGACGACGGAAGGAACCCCATGAAGCGCAAGCTCGTGCTCGCCACCGCCACCGCGGTCGCCCTGGTCACCGGCGGCACCGCGGTCGCCCTGGCGGCCGGCGGCACCGAGTCGGCGCCGGTCCAGCAGGTCCGAGCGGCACTGGACCAGGACGACGACGGCGCCGGCGACGGCGCCGCCGACGACCGGGGGGTGCGGACCGCCGATCGGATCACCGCCGTCCAGGCCATCGACGCCGCCGTGAAGGCACGGCCGGGCACGGTGGTCTCCGCCGAACTGGACGACGACAAGGACGAGGACCAGGACGACGGCTGGGACGACGGCTGGGAGGTCGTGGTGCTCGGCGCGCGTGGCTCCACCACTCACACCGTGCACGTCGACCCGGTGTCGGGCCGCGTCCTCGGCACGGACACGGACACGGACGACGATTCCGACGACGCCGCCGAGGACGCCGCCGAGGACGCCGCGGTGCGGAACGCGAAGGTCGGCGCGCGCCAGGCGGCGCAGGCCGCCGCCGCGAAGGGCTTCGTGACCTCGGTCGAACTCGACGACGAGGACGACAGGCCCGCCACGGGCTGGGACGTCGGCGTCCGGCCGACCGGTGGGGCGGAGGACGACTGGAGCGTGGACGTGAAGACCGGCGCGCTCGCCGCTGACCACGACGACTGATACCGGAGGCGTCGACGACGGCGCGGGCGAGGAGGGTTTCCTCGGGGCCGTCGGTGCGGGTGACGTGGACGACGAACGGCTGGTCCTCCCGGTCGGCGTCGACGGTCCGGTCGCGGCCGGCGCGCGAGAGCCCGGACACCTGCATCGACATGCGTCAACATAGACACATGTCGAATGACTCCGTACTGCCGCTGCTCGCGCCCGACGCGGTCCCGTGCTGCCCGCCCCTCTCCGAGCGACCGCTCACGACCGAGGAGGCCGAGCGGGCCGCGCGGATGTTCAAGGCGCTCGGGGATCCCGTGCGGCTGCGGCTGTTCTCCGCCGTCGCCTCCCACGAGGGCGGCGAGGCCTGCGTCTGCGACATCTCCGACGTCGGCGTCTCCCAGCCGACCGTCTCGCACCACCTGAAGAAGCTGAAGGAGGCCGGGCTGCTCTCCTCCGAGCGGCGCGGCACCTGGGTGTACTACCGCGTCGAGCCGTCCGTCCTCGCGGCGATGGGCGCGCTCCTCACCAAGGCGGCCGTCGCATGACCGTCCCCGTCGTGCCCCTGACCGCCGCGCACGCCGAACAGGTCGCCGCGATCCACCAGGCGGGCATCGACGAGGGCCTCGTCGAGCGCCGCAGCCCGCTCGTCGACCGACCCGCTCACCCACACGGCGGACGGCCGATCATGGCGTTGACCAGCGGGCTCCGTCATATAGCAGGACGAGTGGTTTAGCTCCCCGTCCGTGTGACGGAGCTGGCCCGTGGGACGCCCGTACGTCGAGTGTGTGCGCGATGACTACTCATGACACGCACACTCCGGACAACAGCACTCCCTCACGGCGCTCCGTGGTCACGGCGACCGGTGCCTCGGCGCTCGCCGCCGGGCTCGCCGCCGCATCCGCCGGGCCCGCGACGGCTCTGAGCCCGGCGACCACCCCCTCGACGGCGCCCGCCGCCGTCCCCGCCGCCGTGCCGCCGGGCACCGACCCCCGGGCGTTCACCACGGTCGCCCGCGCCATCGCCGTCTACGACGAGCACGACGAGTCCCTCGTCCCGACCTACCTCAGGATCGTCGAGAACGGCCTGCCGACCCGTCGGGCGAAGGCCACGAAGCGGGTCCTGATCGTCGGCGCGGGCCCGGCCGGACTCCTCGCCGCCGACCTGCTCAACCGGGCGGGCCACGACGTCGTCGTGATCGAGGCCAACGGCAACCGCGTCGGCGGCCGCATCAAGACGTTCCGCAAGGGCGGCCACGAGAACGGGGAGCAGCCCTTCGCCGACCCGCTGCAGTACGCCGAGGCCGGGGCGATGCGGCTGCCCGAGAGCCACCCGCTCCTCATGGCGCTGATCGAGAAGTACGAGCTCCCCCGCCAGGAGTTCTACCTGGTGGACGTGGAGGTCGGGAACCCGTCGAAGCAGGCCAACCGGACCTGGATCCACGTCAACGGCGTCCACATGCGCCGAGCCGACTACGAGAAGAACCCCGCGCGGATCAACGACACCTTCGGCGTCCCGGACGCCTACCGCGCCAAGACGGCCGCCACGATCCTCGCCGAGGCCCTCGAACCCGCGCGCCGGCTCGTCCGGGACAAGGAGGGGACGGCCCTCGTCGAGGGCTGGGTCGAGATCCTCACTCGGTACGGGCACTGGTCCATGTACCGGTACCTCACCGAGGTCGCCGGACTCGACACCCGCACCATCGACCTCGTCGGCACCATCCAGAACCTGACGTCGCGGCTGCACCTCTCCTTCATGCACAGCTTCCTGTCCGCCGCGCTGATCGACCCGAAGACGAAGTTCTGGGAGATCAAGGGCGGCACCGCTCTGTTCGCCGACGCGCTGTACGCGCCGGTGAAGGGAAAGGTGCGGCTCGACCGGCGCGCCGTACGGATCGAGCGGAGCGGCGGCAAGGTCAGGGTGCACACCGTCTCCGAGGACCACCAGTCCGGCGGGGAGGGCGTCACGGAGGTCTTCGAGGGCGACGAGGCGATCATCACCGTCCCGTTCTCCGGACTGCGGCACGTGACCTTCGCCCCTCCGCTGGCCTACGGCAAGCGGCGGGCGATCACGGAGCTGCACTACGACGCGGCGACCAAGGTGCTGCTGGAGTTCTCCCGGCGCTGGTGGGAGTTCACCGAGGCGGAGTGGAAGGAGGCGCTGGACTCCATCGAGGACGGGCTGTACGAGAAGTACCGGGCGGGTGGGGTCGCGCACGGCGAGTACCTCGGCGCGCACCGGTCCGTGAAGGACCTGGGGGTGACGGTCCCGGACGGCCTCAAGGAGTACTTCTCCGTCTTCCGGCCCGTCGCGGGCCGCGAGCCGGAGGCGTCGCACGTGCGGGGCGGCGGCACGGTCAGCGACAACGCCAACCGCTTCATGTACTTCGAGCACGCGCAGCCCATGGAGGGCGCCGACGGGGGCATCATGCTCGCCTCCTACAGCTGGGCCGACGACGCCCTCAAGTGGGACGCGTTCGCCGACGAGGAGCGGTACCTTCGGGCGCTGGCCGGCGTGCAGGCCGTCTTCGGCCGCCGCTGCGAGGTCTTCTTCACCACCAAGTGCAGGACGCAGTCGTGGATGCGTGACCACTACGCGTACGGGGAGGCCTCCGTGCTCTTCCCGGGGCAGCACACCGAGCTGTTCCCGGACGTGCCCACGTCCGAGGGGCCGCTGCACTTCGCGGGGTGCCACACGTCCATCAAGCCCGCCTGGATCGAGGGCGCGCTGGAGTCCGCCGTCCGGACGGCCCTGAAGGTCCACACGCGCTGACGGAGCGGGTGAGGGTCACCGGTCCGGTGGCCCTCACCCGGGGGTGAGTTCGCCGCTGAGCCTGTCGTGGAGGGCGGCGCTGGGTTCGTTGAGGCCGACGATCTCCACGGTCTTGCCGCGCTGCGCGTACCTGGCCCCGATGGCGTCGAGGACGGCGACGGAGGACGCGTCCCAGATGTGGGCGGCGGACAGGTCGATGACGACCTTGCCGGGGTCGGTGGCGTACCGGAACCGGCCGACGAGGTCGTGGGAGGAGGCGAAGAACAGCTCGCCGGTGACGCGGTAGACGACCGTGGTGCCGTCGGGGTCGGTGACGGCCGTGACGTCGGCGTGGTGGGCGACGCGTCGGGCGAAGATCACCACGGCGGTGACCGAGCCGGCGACGACGCCGACGGCGAGGTTGTGCGTGGCGACCACGCACACGACGGTGATCACCATGACGGCGATCTCCCCGGCGGGCAGCCGCCGCAGCGTCTTCGGGGCGACGGAGTGCCAGTCGAAGGTGGCGAAGCACACCATGACCATGACGGCGACGAGCGCGGCCATGGGGATGTCGGAGACGACCGGGCCGAAGACGATGCACAGCACCATCAGGAACGCGCCGGAGAGGAAGGTCGACAGGCGCGTACGGGCGCCGGAGACCTTGACGTTGATCATCGTCTGGCCGATCATCGCGCAGCCGCCCATGCCGCCGAAGAAGCCGGTCACGATGTTGGCGATGCCCTGGCCGATCGATTCGCGGGTCTTGCTGGAGCGGGTGTCGGTGATCTCGTCGACCAGCGTGGCCGTCATCAGCGACTCCATCAGGCCGACCAGCGCCATCGCGAGCGCGTACGGGGCGATCAGCGTCAGCGTGTCGAGGGTGAACGGCACGTCGGGCAGGCCCGGACCCGGCAGCGAGGACGGCAGGGCGCCCTTGTCCCCGACGGTCGGGACCGCGATGCCGGCGGCGACGGTGACGACCGTGAGGATGACGATCGAGACCAGCGGCGCCGGGACGGCCGTCGTGACCTTGGGGAAGAACACCATCAGCGCGAGCCCGGCCAGGACCAGCGGGTAGACGGCCCAGGGCACGTCCCGCAGCTCCTTGATCTGGGCCATGAAGACCAGGATCGCGAGGGAGTTCACGAAGCCGACCATCACCGAGCGCGGGACGAACCGCAGGAGCTTCGCCACCCCGAGCGCCCCGAGGACGATCTGGAAGACACCGGCGAGGATGACGGCGGCGATCAGATAGCCCAGCCCGTGCTCACGGTTGAGGGGCGCGATGACGAGGGCGACGGCACCGGTCGCGGCGGAGATCATGGCCCGCCGACCGCCGACGACGGAGATGACGACGGCCATGGTGAAGGAGGCGAACAGGCCGATCGCCGGGTCCACCCCCGCGATGATCGAGAACGAGATCGCCTCGGGTATCAGCGCGAGGGCGACCACCAGGCCGCCGAGCACCTCGGTGCGCCAGACCTTGGGGTCGCGCAGCCAGTCCGGCTTCAGCCCGCGCAGGCGCGCGACCGGGGACACGACGGAAACGGAGGAGGACAAGGGATTCGGAACCTGTCGTGCTCGGGTGCGCCCGTTTGCGGCGGGCGGGAGGGCGGAACGAGCGACTCTATCGCGAGGTCAGGACCGCGGGCCTCGGGGCTGCTCCGCGCACCTCCTGCGCCAGGCCGGCGAGACGTACACCAGGGCGACGAGGACGGGGACCTCGATGCGGGTGGGGGTCGCGGGCGGGCTCTCCGGCGGTCCGCGTGCCCTCGTGTCCACCGGTCGGTGGACACGAGGTTCAACCGGCCGAGCCTGTCGGCGAGACGGCGCCGACGGCGAGGCTGGGGCGCATGACGAACCCCACCGTACGCATGGCCCGGTACAGCGCCCGCCACCCCTGGCGCGCGCTGGTCGGCTGGATCCTCTTCGTGGCCCTCTGCCTCGGCACCGGCCTGGCCGTCGGGGCCGACCCCGCCACCACCGAGGACTTCCGCATCGGCGAGGCCGGCCGTGCCGAGGCGCTCGCCGCCGAGGGCGGCCTCCAGCAGAAGCCCCTGGAGCGGGTCCTCGTCCGGGCCGCGCCGGGCAGCGGCCCCCTCGACCGGGCCGAGGCCGACGCCGCCGCCCGCGACGTCGTCGCCCGGATGCGGAAGTTGCCCGAGGTGCTGGCCGTGGCCGGCCCGGTGGCCGACGCCGGGCACACCGCGCTGCGCGTCGACGTCACCATGAAGGGCGCCGAGTTCGAGGGGAAGCAGCACGTCGACGCGCTCCTCGCACAGACCGCCGAGGTCCAGGCCGCGCACCCGCGGCTGGTCGTCGAGGAGGTCGGCAGCCCCTCGATCGGCAAGGGGGTCGACAAGCTGCGCGGCGACGACCTCGCCCGCACCGAGATCATCGCGCTGCCCGTCACCCTGATCACCCTGCTGATCGTCTTCGGCTCGGTCGTCATGGCCGTCGTACCGCTGCTGCTCGCGCTCTCCTCGATCGTGGCCGCCGTCGGCCTGTCGATGGTCGCCTCGCACGTCTTCCCCGACGCCGGGGTCGGCACCAACGTCATCCTCCTGATCGGCCTGGCCGTCGGCGTCGACTACACCCTCTTCTACCTCAAGCGGGAACGCGAGGAGCGGGCCCGGGCCGGTGGGCGACTCGGCACCCAGGCCGTCGTGGAGCTGGCCGCGGCGACCTCGGGCCGGGCCGTGGTCGTCTCCGGGCTGGCCGTGGCCGTCTCCAGCGCCACCCTCTACCTCGCGGACGACGTCATCTTCTCGTCCATCGCCACCGGCGCCGTCGTCGTCACCCTGGTCGCCGTCCTGAGCTCGCTGACCGTGCTGCCCGCACTCCTCGCCCTGCTCGGCGCGCGCGCCGAACGCCGCAGGATCCGCCGGGAGACGCGAGCCGCCGAACGCGCCGCCGCCGGCAGGCCCGTACGGCGTCGTGCCTCCCGCCAGCCGGGTACGGCCCGTACCGGTGGCGGCCGGATCACCGCCGCGATCCTCCGTCCCGTCGCCCGGCACCCGGCCGTGACGCTCGCCGTCTCCGGCCTCGCCCTCGTCGCACTCGCCCTGCCCGTCCTGAACATCACCATCACCGAGATGAGCCGCGAGACGCACTCCCGCGCCATCCCCGCCATGCGGACCTACGACCGGCTGCTGACCGCCTACCCCGAGCTGAGGTCGATGCACCAGGTCGTCGTACGGGCGGACGCCGAGCGGGCCGCGGACGTCGCCGGCTCCCTGCGCGCACTCGCCCACCGCGCCGCCGCCGAGGACCCCGCGATCAGCGGCACGCCCGTCCTGCGCACCTCCGCCGACGGCCGCACCACGCTCCTGGAGATGTCCGTCCACCGCTCCGTGAACAGCGCCGAGGCACGCGTATCGCTCGACCGGCTCCGCGGCACCCTCGTACCGGCGACCGTCGGCGCGCTGCCCGGTGCCGAGGTGGCCGTCACCGGCGAGGTCGCCCGGTACGCCGACTACCCCGCGCACCAGAAGCGCAAGCTGCCGCTGATCGTGGGGGCGCTGCTGCTCGTCACCTTCGCGATGACGGTGTGGACGTTCCGGTCGGTGGTCCTCGGTCTCGTCGGCGTCGTCCTCAACCTGCTCTCCGCGTTCGCCTCGCTGGGCGTGCTGGTCCTGGTCTTCCAGAACACATGGGCGGAGGGGCTCCTCGGCTTCACGTCCACGGGCTCGATCGGCTCCCGGGTCCCGCTCTTCCTCTTCGTGATCCTCTTCGGCCTCTCCATGGACTACCAGGTGTTCGTGATCAGCCGGATCCGTGAGGCACGCCTCAAGGGCGCCCCCACCCGGCAGGCGGTCCTCGACGGCCTGTCCTCCTCCGCCGGGGTGGTCACCAGCGCGGCCGTGGTGATGGTGACGGTCTTCGCCAGCTTCGCCGCGCTGCACCTCATCGAGATGAAGCAGATCGGGTTCAGCCTGGCGGTCGCCGTCCTGCTCGACGCCTTCGTGATCCGCATCCTGGTCCTGCCCTCCCTGATGCTGCTGCTCGGCGAGGCCAACTGGTGGCCCGCGCGCGGAATGCGCCCTGCCGGGAGGCCCGAGCGGACCGAGCACCGACCGGTGTCCGTAGGCTGATCGGATGACGGACCGCATGACCGATCCCCTGCCCGAGCGGCCCGCGCTCACCGCCCTCCGGCGCTGGTACACCGCCGCCTGGCTGCTCCTGGGTCTCATCCCCTCGGTCATCGCCGTCGGCAACGACGCGGGGCCCGCGAAGTGGGCCTCCCTGGCCCTGGTCGGACTGGCCCTCGCCTACACCGCCGTCCACCGCGCCCGGAACCACACGCCGGTCTACCTGGGGGCCCTGGCCGCCGGTCTCGGCGTGATGGCGGCCCTTCCCGGCGGCGGCGCGGCCCTGCTGCTCGCCGCTCTCCCCCAGTTCTGGTTCCAGACCCTCGGGCGGCGGGCCGCGGTCCTGTTCAGCGGCTGCGCGGCCGCGGCCGCCGCGGCGGGGAGCCTCGTACGCGACTCGCCGGGGAACGCGGTCGCGGCCCTGACGGGCTACGCGGTCTCCGTCCTGGCGGGAATCCCGCTCCACCGCCTGCTGACGGACAGCGAGGCCCGCGCCACCGCCCTGGCGGCCGAACTTTCGTTGGCCCAGGAGCAGTTGGCCGACGCACACCGTCGTCAGGGCGCGATCGAGGAGCGGGAGCGCATGGCCCGCGAGATCCACGACACCCTCGCGCAGGGGTTCGCCTCCGTCATCGTGCTGGCCGAGGCGGCCCGGGCCGGCCTCGGCGGGGATCCGGAGCGCACCGCCCAGCAGTTGCGTTCCATCGAGCGGACGGCTCGGGAGAACTTCGCCGAGGCGCGGGTCCTGGTGGGCGCGGCCCCGCACAGCGGGCTGACCCCCGGTTCGGTCGTGCCGACCCTGCGCCGCACCCTGGAGCGGTTCGCCCAGGACACCGGGCTCGCGGTGGAGGCGGAGCTCCCCGAGGACGTCGACTGCGACCAGCAGACGCGGATCGCCCTGCTGCGCTGCACCCAGGAGTCCCTGGCGAACGTCCGGAAGCACGCCGACGCGAGCACCGTCGGCGTGGTCCTCGCGCAGCACCCGCACGCCATCGAGCTGGAGATCACGGACGACGGCCGGGGCTTCGTGGTCGAGGAGTCGCGGGGCTTCGGCCTGGACGGCATGCGCAAGCGGCTCGCCGAACTCGACGGCGAACTGACGGTGACGAGCTCGGTCGGGGACGGCACCCGCGTCCTCGCCACCTTCCACACGAACGGACAGTTCTGACATGCCCGCAACACACGAAGCCCGCGGCGCCGGCGCCGCCACAGCCCCGATCCGGGTCGTCGTCGTCGACGACCACACCGTCATGCGCGCCGGCGTGGTCTCGCTGCTCGCGCCCGCCCGGGACATCGTCGTCGTCGGCGAGGCGGACGACGGCCGCGCGGGCGTCGCGCTCGTCGAGCGGCTGACCCCGGACGTGGCCCTGGTCGACCTGCGCATGCCGGTCATGGACGGGGTCGCGGCGACCACCGCGATCACCTCCGGTCCCGCCCCGACCCGGGTGCTGATCCTGACCACGTACGACACCGACGTCGAGATCGAGCGGGCGGTGGAGGCCGGTGCCATCGGCTACCTCCTGAAGGACACCACCGGCGAGCAACTGGCCGAGGCCGTACGGGGAGCGGCCCGCGGCGAGACCGTCCTCGCCCCGCGCGTCGCCGAGCGTCTGGTCGCCCGGATGCGCCGCCCCGCCCCCGTCGTGCTGACCGCGCGGGAGCAGGACGTGCTGGGGGCGGTGGCCGACGGCCTGTCGAACGTCGAGATCGGCAGGCGGCTCGTCATCGCCGAGGCGACGGTCAAGACCCATCTCCTGCGCGTCTTCGCGAAGCTGGACGTCAGCGACCGTACGCGCGCGGTGGTCGTGGCCCTGGAGCAGGGCCTCCTGCCGGACCGCGAGCCGCCGCGCTAGTCCGGAGCGGTCCCTTGCCTCACTGTTGTCCGCCCGGGCCGTGGCCCTCCCTGATCGCCTTGGCGAGGGCCTTCTGCGCCGCCGCGTTGCGGGCGGCCGCCTGGTAGGCGCGGAGCTGCTGGATCTCCTCCGTGGTCTTGCCGACATGGCCGTAGTAGATCTCGGCCGCCTCGACGAACTCTCCGCCCTGGGAGAGGACGGCCCGGTAGAGCATGGTCTTCGCGACGTGACCCTGCCGTTGGACGGGTACGAGGTCCCAGACGATGAGTCCGCGCGGCGAGCGGGTGACGAGGTCCGGTTTCAGGTCGCCGATGACCCGGATGTCGCCGCTGCCGCGGCTCCGGAAGAGAGATTTCAGGGTGCTCGCGTAGTCGGCGACCTCGGGCGTGCCGGCGACGAACTCCTCGATGGGCATGTCGAGGAGTGACGGGGGAAGGTTCGCGAAGTCCCGGATCGGCTCCTCGGTCACGGCCCTGAAAGCCATGGCCCCGAAACGCTTCTTGACCAGGTCACTGAGCGCCTGGTGCATCCGGATGCCCCGCAGTTGGGCGGAGAACCCCGCGCTGCCCTCCATGCCGGAGACCTCGGCGATCGCCTGCACGACCAGGGGTTCCAGGGTGCTCGGGGTCACCATGGTCGCGGCGGCGGCCGCGGCGCCGGACTCGCCGGGCGTCCCCGCGGGCTTCTTCGCCGCTTCGTCCCACATGCGGAAGGCCTCGTCCAGTTCGGCGTCGGAGAGCGGCGCCTTGGCCGTGTCCAGGGCCTTGGCGATCTCGTCCTTGGCGAGCGCCGAGGTGCCCTTGACCTTCGCCCCCGAGAGCAGGACGTCCTCGCCGGCCGCCATCATCATGATCCCGTCCGGAGTGACGTACGAAGGCTTCTTCGACAGGACGAAGCGCAGGACTTCCCAGAAGGTCACGCCGATGTCCTTGAGTACGGCGAGGCCGACGCGTGTCACGGTCATGGCGAGGTGGGCCACGCGTCGGGCGACCGCGGGTGCCGACTTCAGGGCCGTCCACGCCGTCCACACGAACACCGCGATCTGCCCGACGATCCGGCCGAGGTCGAAGAACTCGCGCTGCTCGAACTTCTCCATGACCGTGGCGATCAGCAGGCCCATGCCCGCCGTGGCGGTGACGACCGGGTTCTCGACGAGCGCGACGATGCCCTGCCAGAGCTGGTGCCGCTCCCGCGCGAGATCCTCCGAGACGAACGAACCCGCCAGGATCCGGATCAGTTCGACGACCTGGTAGTAGCTCTCGCCCGCGCCCCACACGATCCCGCCGACCAGGGCGGCGACGTCGGCGGCGTCGAGCTCCGAGTGCTGGAGCACGTACGCCCTGGGCACTCCTCGCGCGTTCAGGAACTCGCGGAACTCGCGCACCCGGGCGAAGGCGAGCACCGTGCCGAGGTGGCCGAGACCGCGCAACTCCTCCAGGGCCGCCATGAGTCCGTCGTGGTCGAGGTCGCGCAGATAGGCCTTCAGGAGGCCCGTGGCGACGCTCGCCGGTGACGTCGGCCCGAGGTGCGGAAGCGCCGCGACGATGAGGGCCACGGCCCGCTTCGGATCCCCGCCCTTGCCGCCGGCGGGGGCGGGCGGGGCCGGCGGAGCGGCGGCGGAGTCCGTCGTGTACGCGAGGATGCCCGCCGGTACGGGATCGGTGTCCCGGGTGAGGACGAGGAGTCCGGTGTCCTGGCGGCGGCCGTCGGCCGCGACCCGCTGGACGGCGTACGCGGCGCCCGGGGCCGCCGCCGCGAGAAGGCCCAGCCGGTCGCGCGGGACCGGCTGCAGATAGAACGTCCCAGGACCGAGCCGGGCCGACACCGTGGCCGGACTCGCCTGTGCGGCTGCACCGAGCGCCGGCATGAGATGGGCCGAAGTCTCGGCGAAGAAGAGCGTGTTGACCGTGATGCGGCCGAGGGGCGCGGCGCGGAAGGCGGGACCCATGCGGTCCCGGACGGCGGCCAGGGCCGCCAGCGGCGCCGCGGCTCCGACGGGCGAGGGGTCGGGACGGTGCCGGCCCGCGCGCCCGCCCAGGTTCAGCGCCCCGGCCCCGGACCGGCTGCCGGGGCCCACGCCGCCCGCGGACCGGCCCGTCGAACCCCCGCCCACCGCCCGGCCCGTCGTCCCGCCGCCGCTTCCGCCCGTCCCCCGTACCGGCAGGACGACCGGACGGCCCTCCCCGTCGAAGCTCGGCACCCGGTAGCCGTCGGGCACGGACCGCTCCGGCACGTACGGCTCGCGCGGCGACCGGCCGGCGCCCCGCGCGTCGCCGCCGTCCGGCGGTACGAGACGGATCGCGGCCTCCACCGCCTCGCGCACCACCCTCTCCATGCGCCGGGCCGCCTCGGGGGAGAGCCCCTCGGGCCGGGCCGGCGGCTCGGGCAGGTGGTAGTGCCGTCGCGCTGTCATCGCACTCTCCGTCCGGCGAGCAGCCGGTGCACCGTGCTCGTGTCGTCGGCCGTCACCTCGAAGAAGATCTCCGGGTGGCGGGAGCTCAGGCGGGCCAGTACGCCGAGCCGGGGGCTGCCGCCGAGGCCGGTCGCGCAGGTCGAGCAGACCTCCTGGTCGATGCGGATGAACACCGTGCGGCCGCGGGCCGCCGCCCGTTCGGCGTCGGACAGGGCGGCGAGTGCCGCGTCGAGCTGCTGCGCGAGATCCTGCTCGGCGTGTCCGTGGGCCTGGGGGACGACGACGTTCTCCGGGGGCCGGATGGGATGCGCCGGGTCGTACGTACCGAACGCGCGGGGCGATCCGCCGGTGAACCGCCGTCCGGCGAGGGCGGGGATGTCGGACCGGGCGACGCCCACCGTCCCCTCGTACGCGGCGGCCGACTTGGCGGTGGGCGGCACGTCCTGGGTGCCCGCCGCACGGCGCTTCTCCTCCCAGCCGCCCGGCTCCCGCTCCCCGGGGGGACGCCCCTGCTCCTCCAGGTACCGGCGCCGGGCCTCGGCAGCCTCGCGCGCCTCCCGCAGGTCCTCGCGGAGCCGGGCCTGCACGTCGGGGTCGGAGGGGCGCTCGGGGACCATGGGGCGACGCTTGCCGCCGCGCATCGCGTCGAGGAACTCCTTGGCCACGGGATCGTCGGGCTCGCGGGCCCTCAGCTGCTCGTACGAGGCGTTCTCGTACCAGCTCAGGTCCTGGCCGGCCTCCGGGTCGGTCCTGGCGGCCTCCTCCAGCTCCTTGCGGCTCTTCCAGCGCGGTTTCGGGCCCGGTGCGCGCACCGGGCGGGGCCGGGGCGGGGTCGGCGGCTCGGCGGGCGGCGGCGTGCCCGGCGGTACGGGGGTCTCGGTGACGTGCGGGTCGGTGCCGTGCGGGCCTCCGGTGTGCGCGCCGGACGCGGGGGCGGGCCTCGGCGCGGCGGACGCGGGCGCGGGCTTCGGCGTACCGGGCGTCGCTCCGGCCTCGGGCGCCGGGCGGCCCCCGGCCGGGCGGATCCTCGCGAGCTCCTCGCCCACCTCGTCGACCCGGCGGCCCACCGCCGACGACCAGGCGCCGGCCTCCGCCTCCCGGAGCGTGCCGGCGAGGGTCTGTTCCATGCGCTGCTGTCCCGTCGCCGAGGCGACCGCCCACTGCTCGGCCGTCACACCCTGGCCGGCGAACAGCTGCGCGACGAGCGCCGCCTTGGCCACCGTGGAGCCGAGGCGCGTGGACACGGCCTGGTAGGCGCCGCGCAGCAGCGGCTCCCCGACGAAGGAGAAGAACAGGCCGATGAGCGCGCCCCAGCCCATGCCCTCCACGTACGCCTGGGTGTCGTGGCCGGTGCCGCCGTGCAGGGTGACGTCGACCAGGTCGCGGGCGAACAGGTCGAGGGCGGCCGTGGAGGCACCGGTGACGGCGCCCGTGGTCAGCTTCTGCGCCACCTTGCCGGCGAGGCGGCTCCCCAGGCCGCGGGTGGCGAGGGGGCCGGCCCAGCCGCCGAGCCCGCTGCCGAACCGGAAGCCCACGGCGCCGAGATAGCCCTCCACCGCCGCCATGGCGAATCCTTCGAGGGACAGGTGCTCGCTGCCGAGGACGACCTTGATGAGGTAGATGGCCTCGGACAGGGCGATGCTGGTGAGGATGGGGCCGATGCCGCCGCCGAGCTGGATCAGGATGCCGACGATCCCGACGGACCATCCGACGACGATCGCGCCGGCGCCGACGACGATCAGGTTCACGACCTGGAGGGCCTCGCCCGACCGGAGCATTCCCCACTCGTGCAGCCGCGTCTCGAACTCGCCGAAGTGTTCGACGATCGGCCCGGCGCTGCGCTGCCACTCCTCGCCGCTCCCGGTGGTCCGCGAGACGATCTCGAAGCGGATGTCGTGCGAGGGCAGCCCGTCGCGTTCGGCGGCGATCACGTCGAGCAGCCGGATCGTGTACGTGACGTCGACCTTCTCGAAGTCGTCCTCGGTGAGTCCCGCGGCCTTGGTGGCGCGGGCGAGGGAGGTGACCGAGAAGGTCTTGGCGTCGTAGACCTCGGTGTCGCGCCCGGTGAGGATCTCCTCGGCCAGCCGGTGCCGTTCCCGGAGCAGGTGCTCGCGCAGCGCCTCCGCCTTGCCCGGCTTCGGCCGCAGCCCGGGCACCTGCCGGGAGTAGATCTCGTCGCCCTGGGCGAGGACCTCCCCCGCCGTCACCCGCTTCCCCTCCTGGTGGTCGAGCAGGATCGCGCCCTGTCCCTTGCCGCCGGGGACGTACGCGTGCGCCGAGGTGGCGGCGCGCTCCGCGGCGAGCGCGGTGCGGAGCCGCTGCACCCTGGCGTGCCGGGCGTACGGGGTGACCGCGCAGTGCTGGAGCAGCCGGGCGCGCAGCGCGAAGCGGCCGGTGGCGTCCACGGCGTCGAAGACCTCGTCCCACGCGTGCTCCCGCTCCAGCTCGGCGAGGACGTAGGTGAAGAGGCTGCCCAGCCGGCCGCGCGCGTGGGGGGCGCCCACCTCGTCGAGCAGCGCGTCCATGACGTGTCCCGCGTCCTCCCCCGCCCTGAGGCGCGTGAGGAGCGTACGGACGAGCTGACGGGCCACCGGGTGGTAGATCGCGGCGCCGAGCCGCTCGGGCGCCAGGTCCAGGTGGGCGCGCGCGTAGAGGACCCGGGTGCCCGGCTCGTCGGGCCACTCCGCACGGCCGCGGACCGGTTCGGGAAGTCCGGGGAACGTGTCCCCGTCCTGGACGAACAGGCGTGCTGCCGGGTCCCGTTGGCGGGTGCCGCCGCCGGTCTGCCGGTCGAGCAGCAGGAACACGACGTCCTCGCGGACCCCTCCGCCGGGGGTGCGCGCGGGACCGGAGGAGGGGCGGATCACGGCGGGCCGGATCCAGACCGTCACCTGCTCCTCGGCGAACTCCTCCGCGTACCGCTCCCACGGCACTCCCGTCGCCCGCTCGAACAGCACGGGGTCCACGCAGAAGCCCGCGTCGCGCACCGGGACGGTGAATCCGAGGCCGGGGCCGGTCGCGGCGACGTCGGCGATGTCGATCCGGGGCAGCGTCATGAACGCGAACAGGACGTGGCCGGACTGGAGCGCGGGGACGCGCGCGGCGACCGGGCCGCCCGGTTCGAGCGCGTGGAGGGCGCGCAGGGCGGCGGACGAGCCGGTGAGGACCCACGCGGGTTCGGTGCGTGCCGCGGAGCCCGGGCGGCCGGGCCGTGCGGTTCCGGCGGCCCGTACGAGGAGTTCCTCGCCCAGCTCCTCCGGCAGGGCGGGGGCGTCGACCCGTACGAGCCAGACCTCCAGGGGGAATTCGACGCCCGCCCGGTCCTCGTACAGCGCCGCGAGGGGCAGGGGGTGGCCCAGGACTTCCCCGACGTAGGCGAGGAACCGGTCGGCCGCCATCCGGGTGCCGACCGTGCGGACCACGGTCCACGGCTTGGTGACGGCCTTGCCGCGCACCGGGATCCGGGCCGGGCGGCCCTCGGCGTCGTACGAGGGGACGGCGTACCCGCCGTGTCCGCCGCGTCCGGCGTCGAAGGGCTCGCCCGCCGGGTCTCCGGGGCGCCCGGTGCCGGAGCGGGGGAGCATGCGTTCGGCGTGGGCGAGACGGGCGGCGACGGCCGTGGTGAGCTGTCGCCGGAGGGCGTCCAGTACCTCCGGGCCGGGTTCACCGACGAGGGTGATCCGGACCGGTACGCGGACGTGGATCTCCTGGGTCTCGCCCATGGCCGCCGCCGCTCCCCCGCTACTCGGTGACCAGGATCATGACGCGCAGCCCCGAACCGACCCGTTCCTTCTCGTCGTTGAGGGACAGGTCGAAGGTGTGGAGGCTGCCGACGGGGGCGTCGGGGTCGAGCTGGACCTCCAGCTCGCTGAGGACGGCGTCCCCCATCTTCTCGTCCCGCTCGAACGTCTGGTCGAGGCCGGGGATCCCCTCGGCCTTCAGCGAGAAGGACATCCGGCTCGTGGCCCGGGTCACGCGTTCGGTGCCGTACGAGGTCTTCAGCACCAGCTCGCCGAAGTCGGATCCGAAGACGTTCGCCGGGTCGGTGCCCGGGTCGATTCCCGATTCGGCACCCGGGCCGGTCGGCGGGTCGGTGCCGGGCTTGGTGCTGGGTTTGGTGAACTCGATCTCCCGCACCTGGGAGAGGACGAGAAGCTCGTCCGGACTGAACCCTTCGAACTCGAAGGGTTCCGCCATGATCTTGTACTTGCGTGGATGCACGGACGGCGCCTCGGGCCGTGTCGTGTACTGCACCTTCACCGGCTGGGAGACGGCCGGCTGACGGGCCGGTTGGAGGATGATGTTGCGCTGGCCCTGGTGCTGTTCGCCGTTGGGGTTGAAGCCCTCGGTCGCCGTGATCGGCGCGCTGCCCGGGTCGGGCGAGGCGACGTCGTCCTCACTCTGGTAGACGTTGGCGATGAGGCACATGTGCCCGTCGCCCTGGAGCTCGGCGGGCTGGGGCGTCCAGGGACCGAATCTGACGACGTTTCCGTCGTCCGGGTCGTTGGTGCCGGCGCCCGGTGGGATGTCCTTGGGGGCCGCGAAGATCTTGGTGGCGGTCCCGAACGTCGGGGGCACGCCGATGGACGCGGGGTAGATGAACGCCTGGACGCGGACGGCCTTCATGATCTGGCTGCCCCTGTTGGAGACCCGAACGCGGATGAAGGAGGGGTCACCGACCGTCGCCTTGGTGATGCCGGGCTCCAGCCAGATGCTGGCGTTGGCCCAGAACGGCGGATCCTCGCGGACCCACGGACGCGAGCCGCTGTCCTCGCCCGGGCCGTTGTTCCGGCCGTAGTCGACACCGACGTAGAGGTTGCCTGCCATGGTGGACTCGCTTTCAGTCGAGGATGTAGGAGATCTGGAGGGAGGCGATGGTGACCGTGTCCGAGGTCGAGGCGCTGGCGAGGCTCGCCTTCACGGAGTAGCGGAAGCCGTTCATGTCGACCCGCTCCATGCCCGGTTGGATGTTCTCGGAGGCGTCGTACGTCCCGGTGCCGACGACCCGGGACAGGACCTGCTGGGTCGGGGTCTGGGAGATCGGCGACCGGACGAGGAGGATGTTCAGGGTGCCGCTCCCGGTGTTGGTGCCCAGGGCCCGGAACTTCAGCAGCTTGGCTCCGTCCGGCAGTGGGACGGCGACGATTCCCCGTGCGCTGACCGCCAAGGCGGGGCGGACCGCGACTCCGTTGGTGTCCAGCTCCCAGTTCGAGTCGCCGGCCAGCGGGGCGAACGCCGGCGCCACCGACAGCTTCCGCTCGACCGAGATGTGCTGGCCGGCCGCCTTGATGGCGACGTCGATGGTCTTCACCACCCCCGACAGCGACTCCAGGTCCTGTTGCAGCGTGTCGAAGCGGATGTTGAAGCCGTTCGGTCCGCTGGCGGACACCCGGTCCCGGGTGTCCACCCAGGGCGTGTGCTTGAACGCGGGGGTGAAGGCGATGCTGTCGGTCATGGTGTTCCTCCGGTCAGCTCCTTGGTGACCACTTCCACGCCCAGCGGATGCAGCTCGGCGAGGAGATGGGTGATGAGGTCCCGCTCGGCGGGCGTCAGGACGTGACCGGCCAGCTCGGGGGTGCGCAGCCGTACGGTGACCTGGTACGCCCCCGGTCCGGCGGTCGGCCGGTAGGCGGCCTGCACCCAGGCGAGCCCCGGGTGTTCGCCTCGTACCGACATCTCGGCGGGGGCGGTGGTGAGGAGGGACGCGGCGCCGTCGCCGGTGGACCAGACGAGGACGCCGAGGGTGCCGACCGCCGCTTCGGTGGGACTGACGAACAGCTTCGCCACCGCCCCGACCTCCAGGACGCCTTCGGTGAGTCCCGTGGCATGCACCTCGACAGGGTGGTCGCCGACGTTCTGACGGACCGTCACCGACCCACCGCCCACACTGACATGGCTGAAGCCGGCCCGGTGCGCGAGGACCGCCAACACGCCCGCGGTGACACCCGGATGCTTCAGTCGCAGCTCCCGGCCCTCCTTCGCGAGCGACGATCCGGTCGGCGCGAACGCGGCCTCGACGACGAGCTTGCCGGACTGGCCCGTCAGCAGGACGACGAGGCGGTCGAGGTGCCGTGCGGTCTCCCGCCGCATCCGGTGCCGATTCGGATCGGCACCGTAGTCGACGTGCGAGGGATCGTCGTGCAGGGCCAGGAACACCGGGTCGATCGGGACTCCGGGGGCGGGCGGTGCCGGGTTTGCGGTGCCGTCCGCACCGATGGCCTTGCCGTCGGCGAGGGGCGCCGGGAGGACCGTCACGTCCTGGGTGACCGTGAGGGTGTGGGGCCCGTCGCGCAGTTCGGCGGTGACGACGACCCGCCCCGGCGCCTCGCCGGTGAGCTGGACGGACACCTGGTCGGCCGGCCCGGTGAACACCGCCCGTCCGGGCCCGCAGTGGACCAGGTACCAGCGGATCGTCGCCCCCGACGGCGGGGCGGGCGTCACGCTCAGCGTCAGCTGCTGCCCTTCGGCGACCGTGCCCGCGCCGGTGTGCATCACGAGCTGTTCGTCCGGCGCGGTCTCCGCGTACACCTGCCCGTCGGGGCGGTGGACGACCAGGTCGAATCCGGCGCGGTGCGCCAGCGCGGCGAGCCGGCCGGGCTCGGCCGAGGGGTGGGTGAGCAGGACGGCCCGGCCGGTGGCGCGCGCGTCCTCGGCCCGCGGGTCGAATCCGGAGGTCACCCGGGCCCGGGTGGCTCCGAGCAGAGCGGCGAGTCGGCCGAGGGCCGCCGCCACCGCGGGCCGTGTGCGGCCGGGCGCGGGGAGCGGGAGGCCCGGTGGGTACGGCCCGGGCGGCGGCGGTGCGATGTCCACCACCGCGGGGTCGAGGGTGAGCAGGTAGTACGGGTCGAAGTACCCCTCCGGCGCGGGCGGTTGCCGGCCGTCGCCCGGCCGGCCGAGCGCGTCGATCGACCGGCCGCGCGGCACCTCGGCCGGGACCACCCGCAGGGGCAGCAGTCCGCGGCGCAGCGGGCCGTTGCCGTCGTCGACGACCAGGGGGTTCGCGTGGCCGCCGATCGTTCCGATCGCGGCGTTGAGCGCGGCGGCGAATCCGATGGGCGTGGGCAGGGTCCAGCGGCGGGCGAGGCGCACCCGCCTGCGGTAGGCGGGGTCGTCCTCGCCGCTCGACCGGACGACGTCGAGGCCGGCCCCGAGGAGGTCGAGGGTGCTTCCCCGGGCGTCCCGTGGCGAGCGGACGGTGGCGGTGCGGTCCAACTGCGCGCGCAGGTGGTCCCGTTCCCAGCCGAGCGCCCACAGGAGTTTGCCCGTCGTGCCGAGCAGGGCCGTCAGCCGCCACCGGGTCTCCTGGCTTCCGGCGAGGCCCGTGGACCGGATGCCGGTGAGCAGTCCCGAGGGTCGCGGCACGGCGACCGTGGTGCCGGCGAGGAGCCCTTCCGGCAGCGGGAGCGTGATCTCCTGCGGGCCGTCGTCGACGGTCAGGGTGACGGTCGTGGCCGGTGCGACGTCCTGCCGGGCCTGGAGGATGTACAGCGGGTCGGGATCCACTCCGAACAGGGCCTTGTGGAGCGCGAAGTCGTACAGGTCGATGTCCTCGCCCCGTACGACGAGCTCCAGGTGGTCGGCGCCCCGGGCGAAGGGGGTGGTGAGCCGCAGGGCCATGTCGGTGGCCGCCATCGGCGGGGCCGCGGTGGTGGCCGTGGTCATCGCGGCACCACCTGGATGTCGCTGAGGGCGGAGTCGCGGGTGAACTGCGCCATCTCCGTGAGTCCCATGACGAGGCTCTCGCCGACGGCCGCCTCGACGATGCCGAGCTGGTAGGGGACGGCGCCGAAGCCGAACCGGCCGAACGCGGGCGGGCAGCGCCGCAGATGGAGGTTGCGCACGTCGGTGACGCCCGGCTCGTCCACGAGCACGCACATCACGCGGGAGTAGAGCACGTCGTCGCCCAGTCTCAGCCGGCCGATGTCGTGGGCGAGGCGCTTTCTGATGCCGTCCTGCACGGCGGCCGTGGTGAACCGCGGGTCGAGGACGATCTCGGCGCGCACCGCGACCTCGATGTGGTCCGCCTCCACGACCCTGATGTGCACGCCGATGGGCCGTACCCGCTCGACGGCCGCCGTGACCCGGTCGAACACCCCTTCCACCGTCTCGGTGCCCGTGGTCGTGGTGAGCCACGGGCGCGGTCCACGGCGGGCGACGGCGACCTCGGCGAAGTACGGTTCGCCGACGCGGCGTTCGGCGCTGAAGCTGCGCTCGCCGAAGGAGAAGCCGTCGAAGAAGACCTGCGAGACGTCGACGCCGCCCAGCTCGTCCGTGACCCGCGCGTCGACGACGTCCTCGACGCCGAGCGCGGCCTGCCGGACGCTGTCCGTGGTCCACAGGGCGTGTGGCAGGGCGATCAGCCGGGACCGGTACGACGCGTCGTCCTCGGCTTCCAGGGCGCCGGCGAAGGGTGCCGGATTGGAAAGGGTGAGCGTGGCTCCCGCCCAGTCCGCGAGGTACTGCTCCGCGTGCTCGGGGTGGACCCGGGTGATCGTCGCGGCGGACACCGCCTCGCCGCCGCCCTCGACGGCGAGGACGTCCACCGTCGCCGTCGGGGCGGCGACGGTGAGGACCAGGGGTTCCTCGGTCGCGAACGCCCGGGCGGCGTCGTCCGTCTCCGACGGCGCGGTGAGCAGCAGCGTGCCCTCGGGGACGACGTAGGCGCGGTTCGGCGCTCCGTTCCCCAGGGTGAACAGCACCTGGCCCGCGCGCCGTCCGGCCAGGCGTTCGAGACCCGCGTCCTCGCCGAGCAGATCGAGCGCGGCGCCGGTCGCGGTGGCCGGGAACTGCGCGTAGTAGAGGGCCTCCATCCGTTTCCACAGCTCGGAGTCCTCGGCGGCGACGACCTCCAGGACCTTTCCCAGCGGGCTGGTGGGCCGCAGGTCGACGTCGTCGCCGAAGACGGCCTTGGCGCGTTCCCGGCTCTCTCTGAGGAGCTGGTCGATTCCCTTGAGGACGAAGCCCTCGTCCGTCACGCCGTAGGTCATGACTCACACCTCCAGGTCTGCCGTGACGGCGGTGGTCCGGCCGTCGACGGTCTCCACGACGACCGCGGCGGTCCACCGGCGGGAGGCCGGGTCGCCGGTGAAGGTCACCTCCGTCACCTCGTTCACCCGCGGATCGGCGGCGAGGGTCCTGACGATCTCCAGCCGCAGCAGCTCCTGCACGACCGGGGGGCCGCCGGGCCGGCCGAAGGCCTCCGTGACGCTGAGCCCGTACCGGTCGTCGAAGCGGTCGGAGCCGTACGGGGTGAGGAGCGAGAGGGTCAGGGCCTGGACGAGGTTGGCGAGGCCGCGCACCTTCACCAGGTCGCCGCCGCGGAGGACGAGGTCGCCGTTGTCCAGGAGCAGGCTGTGCCCCAGGGGCTCCGCCACCGTCGTCACCTCGCCTTCAGGAGGGTCTGGCCGGCCGACAGGACGTTCCACAGCACGGGTTGGGTGGGCAGGGCCAGGGTGAGGCCGCGGGCCGTGTCCAGGGCGACGGCGCTGCCCCGCACCGACAGGACCGTGCTCGTGCCGTCCGTCAGGGAGGTGACCTTGCCGCACTCCACCAGGCCGGGGCTGCCCTTGTTGGGGCAGGTGGGCACGGTCGCCGCGAGCAGGTCGCTCACGAGCAGGACCGGGTTCCCGGCGACGGTCAGCGAGGTCTGGGAGGGCACCACCAGGAGCGGGGCGAGGTGGGCGCAGCGGATGTCGGCGGCGGTGGTGAGGACGTAGGGCATCACGTCACCTGTACCGCGCTGCCGTCCAGGGACAGACTCACGGTCCCGTTGCTGAGCATGATCTTCCTTCCTGTGGTGCTGACGGTGACCGCGCCCGTCGCGCCGACGGTGATGGTGGTCCCGCTCTGGTGCTCGATGGTCACGGTGTCGTCCGTGGGGGGTGTGGGGCGGGTGCCGACCGGGGAGAGGCTGCCGGTGCCGACCTGGATGTGCAGGCCGCGGGCCTGGATGACCCGGCCGCCCGCGGCGTCGGTGAGGTCGTTCGTCCCTGGGCCGGCGGGCAGGCCGTCGGGGCCGAGCCGGGTGGGCAGGGAGAGCCAGTAGTCGCCGGGGTGGGGTTCCGGGGCCTTGGCGCCGGGGGTGCGGGGCCACAGGTAGCCCACGACGGCCGCGTCGTTGACGAGGTCGCGGTTGTGGGCGAGCAGGGCCCGCATCCCGGGGTAGACAGGGGTCATCAGGCCGCACGGGCCGAAGGCGAAGGGGGCGGCCACCGGCTTGTCGAGCAGGGTGTCGTCGCCGATCTCGCCCTGGACGCTGGGTGCGCTCATCGCGGGCGGCGGAGACTGCCCGTACTTCAGCGACACCTGGTGGCCCCGGCCGCGGTACGTGGTGACCTCGCCGACGTCGACGGAGGGGCGGGCCCGCCGCTGACGGTCCGCGTGGGCCTCAAGCCGGTCGGCGAAGCCGCTCACCCCGCCGTCGACGACCTCGGCGACGGCGCCGGCGGGCACGGCGACGAGCTGGACCTCGCACACGTACCCCGTGCGACCGCCGAAGCGGTGGACGACGCGGGTGACGCGCAGCGGGCCCCGTGGCGCCTCGACGCCCTTGAGCGTCGCGACCTGTCCGACGCGCAGTCCGGGATGACCGAGGACCACCAGTTCGAGCGAGGTGCGGGGCGGCTGGCGCTCCTCTCCGGGTGCGAGCGCCGCCGTCTCCTCGCCCTGGGAGTCCCCGTACGAGACGAGGTTGAGCGCCGGGTCGAACGGTACGGGCGCGGGGTCGTCACCGGAGCCGACCACCCGCCCGACGCGGATCTGCTTGTCGCGGATCACGACGGGCGCCGGGACGGTCGCGGCGAGTTCCCGCAGGGCGCCGAGCGCGGTCGGGCTGCGGACCGTGTGGTCGGTGAGGTCGGCCGTGAGCGTCGAGCCCTCGGCGAGCGTGAGCCCCGTCGCCTGGGCGATCCGCTCGGCGAACTCCAGCGCGTCGCAGGACTTCGCCCGGTGCAGCGCCACCTCCTGGGTGCGCAGGGCGTACCCGGCGGCGTCCTGCCCGGTGAGGCGGACGCGGCTGAGACCGTCCTCGCCGACCCAGGAGGTGATCCGGAGGATCCGGCCCGCCATCACCGGCTCGTCGACGCTGCCCGGCTCGTCGAAGTAGCCGAGCCGCACCGTGGCCTTGAGCGGGGTGTCGACGATCTTCGAGCGGAGCATGGCGACGGTGTCGCCGGGGACGTTGACGAGCAGGAGGTCGAAGGTGCCCGCCACCGCTCCCTCGTTCATCGTCACGGTGATGTCCGCGTCGAGGACGAGGGAGCCGTCGAAGATGTGGTTGGAGACGGTGAGCGGCAGTCCGGCGAGGCCCACCAGGGAGGCGACCGCGCCGGCGATGGCGCCGAGCGGGGAGTCCTCCGGGGGTTTGTCCTCGTCCACGGTCACGCCGTAGCGGATCGCGATGCTCACGCCGACACCTCCACGACGACCTTCGAACCGTGGCTCCCCGCGCCGTTCAGGTTCCGCACGTGCACGCGGGCCTCCCGGAAGACGAGCCGCAGCGGGCCCGCCGGGCAGGGCAGTCCGCGCACCGCCTTCCGGCGCACGAGCGGCACGAGCCCGTCGGGGTCCTCGCGGCCGACGACGACCACGAGGAACGCGCTGCTCTCCAGGAGGTTCAGGACGTCCTGCGCCGCGACGGTCCGTTCGTCGGCGTTCACGTACAGGCCGATGCGGTACACGTGCGGGCCGAAGCGCATCCGGAAGCTCTGCGGGAAGCCCTCGTCGGGGTCGACGGGCAGCAGCGGCATCGCGTCTCCTCTCCGGCTCTGCCTACAACGGTGAACGGGGTACGGGGCCGGGGGCCGGCAGGCTCGGCACACCCGCGCTGCCCGCGCTCATCGCGAGGTCCGCGATCTCGCCGAGCAGCGCCGTCAGACTGGAGCGGGGCACGTGCTGGAGCGTCAGGGAGACGTCGAAGGCGTCCCGTTTCTGCACGCTCTGCGTGAACCGCAGATCGGTGATCTGCATGTCGAGGCTGAGCGTAAGACCGCAGACGACGGGGATCCCGGAGACGGCGAGCACCGGCGCGACGGCGGCGAGGAGCGCCCGCGAGGTGAGCGCGAGGACCTCCAGGGCCTTCTTGGTGGCGTGCCGCTCGGGGCCGAGGAGGACGGCCTCGATGACGATCGTCTTCGTCGACGGCTGGGTGGCCTGTGCGAAGCGGCTGCCGAGGATCCGCTCGACCCGGTACCCCTCGGTCATGGTGACGCTCTGCACGTACAGCAGGGGGACCGTGCCGACGAGCACCTTTTCCGTCACGGGTCACCCCCGGCTGCCGAGTTCGCGGTCGAGTTCGGCGAAGACGTGTCCGGCGATGCGCTGGACGTGGTGGTCGCCGAGTTCGCCGATCACCTCGACCTCGACGGGAAAGTGGTAATGGACCACGGTGCCGGTGCCGGAGCGGTGGCTGACGACGGCCTCGCTGCCCGCCGCGGGGACGATGTACTCGCCCTCGTGGACGAGCGCGAGGCCGGTCCTGTCGACCCGGCCGCCGGCGGCGAAGGCGTCGATGCGCGCGAACTCCTCGTCGTCGCCGTCCATGTCACTCCTCCACGCCCACGTTGAGCGCCATGCAGGTGAAGTTGGCCTGCGGGACGCCGTCCACGGTGACGGTGCTGGGCTGTACGGCGCTGACGACGCAGCGGCCGAACTTGAGGGCGGAGAAGGCCCAGTCGTTGCCCTGTTTCTCGGCGACCGCGATGGAGAACTCCTTGCCGGTGACGGCGAGTTCGGTGAGGTCGGCGACGGCGGACGCCACCGCGGGGACGGTCATCGTGAAGGTGAAGGTGAACGGCTGGCGCACGTATCCGACGCCGTCCGCCTCCAGGCTGTGCAGCACCGTGTGCGGGACGTTGAAGGAGGGGGAGAAGTTGCTGATCGGGGTGACGGTGCGCCCGCCGAGCTTCACTTCGAGGCGGGTGTTCCAGTCGGACATGCGGGGCTCCCTACTCGAAGGTCAGGTTGATGGTGAGCCGGTGGATGGCCCCGGCGTAGGTGATGCGGACCATGGCCTCGGCGAACCGGTCGCGGCGGGCCTTGGCGATGAGCGCCTGGTCCTCGGGGGTGGGCTGCGGCTTGTCGAACAGGGCGAGGACCGGGACGACGACGAGGTAGTCGTCGATGACCTCGCTGCGGCGCAGCGGTTCGAGCACCGCCTCCATCTCGCCGGCGAGGGCGCGCAGGCCGGTCCTGCTGATCCGCAGTTCGCCGATGCTCGCGATGAGCGAGGCCTTGAGCCGGTAGGTGATGTCGTCGAGGGTGCGGACGATGTCGATGTACTTCTTGTCCGTCGTGCCGGAGGCTCCGGTGTATCCCTCGCCGAGGTAGACGCCTTCGCCGGGGATGAGTGCCGGGTTCACGAGCCAGTTGACGTTCTGGCCGCCGGGGGGCGAGCTCTCGCCCTCGGAGCCGTTGATCGTGAAGAGCTCCTGCGCGGTGAAGGGGGCGGAGGTGACGCCGACCTTCTTGAGGAGCAGGGAGATGTGCGGGTCGTAGCCGCCGATGGTGCCGGCGACGGCGGCCGCCACGTCCTCGTCGCTCTTGTGCGCCACGTAGACCATGCGGTCGCTGTTGAGGGCGCCCGTGATGATCGAGGCGTCGGTGTCGCCCTTGCCGAGCATGGCGACGCCCATGCGTTCCAGGCCGTCGCCGAACGGGCCCTTGACGTGGTTGGCCAGCGCCAGGATGCCGGCGGTCGGTGTCGCCCCGCCGGCCCCGGCCTCCAGCGGGGTGTTCGCGATCACGACCAGCTGGACCGGCAGGGTGGCGATCTTGGCGAGCGTCTCCTGGATGTTGGGCGTGGCGGCGAGGCGCACCCCGAAGACGAGCCCGGGACCGGGTTCCTGCCGCATGGCGAGCGCGACGGACGTGCCCAGCTGTCCGGGAGCGCGCTTCACGGCGTCGTCGGGGTCGGAGAAGAGCGTGGGCTCGTTCTCGGGGATGACGGGCCCGGCGCCGGTCGCGGGCGGGGTCACGGTGCCGATGATCGCGATGTTGCCGGTGGGCCGGTTGGCGGGCGAGAAGAGGTTGACGGTCGACTTGACACGGATGTAGCGGACGGGGGTCGTCATGGAGCGTGCTTCCTTCCGGCAATCAGGTGAGGAAGAGCGGGGCGATGCCCGCGCCGGTGAGCAGGGTGGTGATCTCCGGCTTGGTGAGCGCCTGGTTCGCCGCTTGCGGGTGGGGGGTGAAGGCGGTGACCAGGGCGTAGGGAGCGCTGCGTACGCCGAAGGTGCTCGGCGGCAGGGGTCGGTCGCGGGCCGCCGCCGCCACGAGGGCCGCGGCGCGGAGCGCGGCCGCGACGTCGGTGGGATCGGCGACGAGCACGGCGGCCGTGACGGCCACGGTGCGGACGTTGACCGGGTCGGTGGGGTCGAAGACGGGCGGGCGGCGCAGCCGCACTTCCGTACGGAGGTACTCGCCCGCCTCCCTGAGGTCCTCCACGGTGGTGAGCCCGTGACTCGCCATGAAGGCGTCCAGGTCGAGGTAGGTGAAGTGCGCGCGGAACTCGTCGAGGGTCCGGTAGGCGCCCACGGACCGGGTGACCAGCGATTCGAGGCCGCCGGGGTCGGTCTCGGCGACCACGTCGATCTCCAGCTCGGCGGTGACGTCGATCCACACCGGCTCGGTGGCCTCGTCCTCCCAGCAGACCTCGGTACGGGTCGGGGTCGGGTTCACCTGGTTCCACGCTCCGCGCCGTGTGCGGGAGGCGAAGAGCGGCTCGGCGAGCGTGGTCCGGACGACGCGGAGCTGCTTGACGGAGTCGACGCGCTCGTGCTCCAGCTCGTGCGTGCCGGCCAGGAGGAGCAGGGCGTGCGGGGTGAGTGCCGGGGCGAGGACGGCGGCGTCGGCGACCTGCTTCAAGGCCTTGTCCTGGACCACAGCCATGCCCGGCTCCTCCGGCGACGCTTCCTGCTGACGTCACCCAGCGACGCACGGGTCCGGGCCGGTGGACAAGAGCGGCTGGTCCGAGTGGTCCGCGATTGCCCGTCTATCGAGGGAACGGCGGCACGGCCGGTTTCGGCGGACCGCGCCCGGAGTCCTCAACTCGCCCTGGAATACGGGGACATGGGTGCGCCCCCGGCGCACGCCCGGTGCATACCGGAGGGCGCGCAGGGGGCGCATTTCATCGTCGGGGCTGGTGGAAACCCCTGCCGTCTCAGCTGCCGAAGCCGAGACCGAAGCGGTCGAGCGTGCGCAGCCAGAGGTTGCGGCGGCCTTCGTTCAGGTCGGCGCGGGCCATGGACCACGTGGTGATGCCGATGCCCACCGAGCGGATCGGCTCGGGCGGGAACGGGAGCGGCTTGCGGCGGACCAGTTCGAGCGAGGTGCGCTCGGTGCGGGCCCCGTCGAGGAGGTCGAGCATGACCTCCGCGCCGAAGCGGGTCGCCCCGACGCCGAGTCCGGTGTAGCCGGCGGCGTAGGCGACCTTGCCCCGGTGGCTGGTGTCGAAGAAGACGCAGAAGCGGGTGCTCGTGTCGATGGCACCGCCCCAGGCATGGCTGAAGCGCACCCCTTCCAGCTGCGGGAAGGTCGTGAAGAAGTGGCGCGCGAGGGTCGCGAAGCTCTCGTGCCGCTGGTCGTGTTCCGGGCGCACGCGGCCGTTGTAGTGGTAGACGGCGTCGTAGCCGCCCCACAGGATCCGGTTGTCGGCGGAGAGCCGGACGTAGTGGAACTGGTTGGTCATGTCCGCGAAGCCCTGCCGGTTCCGCCAGCCCACGGAGGCGAGCTGTTCCTCGCTGAGCGGCTCCGTCATGAGCGCGTAGTCGTAGACGGGGACGGTGTACGGGCGGTGGCGGCGCAGCAGGGAGGGGTACGCGTTCGTGGCGAGGGCGACCTTGTGGGCGGTGATCCGGCCGTACGGGGTGCGGACGCCCATCGTGTGCCCCTGCTCGTCGAGCGAGAGGGCGGGGGTGTGTTCGTGGATGCGGACGCCGAGCGCGAGGCAGGCCTGCTTGAGGCCCCAGGCGAGACGGGCCGGGTTGACCATCGCCACGTCGTCCTTGTTCCACAGCCCCCCGATGAAGGTCGGGGAGTCGATCTCGGCGCGTACGGCGTCGCCGTCGAGGAGGACGCTCGTGCCGCCGTAACGGGCCACGGCCTCGGCCTCCTCCTGGAGGGCCGCGAGCTGGTAGGGCTCGGTGGCGACGGCGAGGGAGCCGGTGCGCTCCCAGTCGCAGTCGATGCCGTGGCGTACGAGCGTGTCTTCCATGGCCTGGAGGTTCTCGCGGCCGAGGCGCTCCAGGAGCCCGATCTCGTCGGGCCAGCGGGCGATCCCGTTGTCCAGGCCGTGGGTGAGGCTGGCCTCGCAGAAGCCGCCGTTGCGACCGGAGGCGGCGCCGCCGGCCTCGTCGGCCTCGACGAGGACCACGTCGAGCGAGGGGTCCCGCTCCTTGGCGACGAGGGCGGTCCAGAGGCCGGTGTAGCCACCGCCGACCACGAGGAGGTCACAGGTGGTCGCGCCGACGAGGGCGGGCGCGGGCTGCGGCTTCTCGGGACTGTCGAGCCAGAACGGGGTCGGGTCGACGTCCCGGAGCGAGGCGAGGGGGTCCATGACGGCGGGCTCCTTGAGATCGCGGAGGTGGGGGTACGACCTCCGAACTGCCGCCATGAGACCTCTCCGGGCGCGTCAAGGTCAATGGTGTTGACATAAGCCCTCGGGCCCGCCGTCCCCGGCGGTCCGCGGGGCCGTCAGTTGTCGCTGAAACCGACGTAGTTCTCCGCGAGCGAGGCCGAGGCCGCCCCGGAGTTCGCGAGGTAGCGCAGGTGGGAGAGGCGGAGCCCGCGGTCGAACGCGGTGTCGTCCGGGCTGCTGTGCAGGAGGGTCGTCATCGTGTACGAGAAGTGCTCGGCGCGCCAGACGCGGCGCAGCGCGGTCTCCGAGTAGGCGTCGAGCAGCGACTCGTCGCCCCGGGTGTGGTGGCGGGTGAGGGCCTGGGCGAGCAGGGTGACGTCGGCGACGGCGAGGTTGAGGCCCTTGGCGCCGGTGGGCGGCACGATGTGGGCCGCGTCGCCGGCGAGGAAGAGGCGTCCGTGGCGCAGGGGCTCGGCGACGAAGCTGCGCATCGGGGTGATGCTCTTCTCGGTGATGGGCCCGCGCTTCAGCTGCCAGTCGCCGTCGACGGCGAAGCGGGCCTCCAGCTCGTCCCAGATCCGCTCGTCCGGCCAGTTGTCCGTGGAGTCGTCGGGGTCGACCTGGAGGTAGAGGCGGCTGACCTCGGGCGAGCGCATGCTGTGCAGGGCGAAGCCGCGCTCGTGGTGGGCGTAGATCAGCTCGTCGCAGGAGGGGGCGACGTCGGCGAGGATGCCGAGCCAGGAGAAGGGGTAGGTGCGCTCGGTGACGGTGAGGACGTCCTCGGGCAGGGAGCGGCGGCCGATGCCGTGGAAGCCGTCGCAGGCGACGACGAACGCGCAGTCGAGGGTGTGCTCGGCACCCTCGTGGCGGTAGCGGACGGTGGGGTGGTCGGTCTCGATGCCGTCGACCGACAGGGCCTCGGCCTCGAAGAGGATCGTGCCGCCGGCCTCCTGGCGCAGGGCGATGAGGTCCTTGACCACCTCGGTCTGCGCGTACACCATGACCGACCGGCCGCCGGTGAGGGACGGGAAGTCGATGCGGTGGGAGCGCCGGTCGAAGCGGAGTTCGATGCCGTGGTGCTCCAGGCCCTGCCGGTCCATGCGGGCGCCGGCGCCGGAGAGGCGCAGCACGTCGACGGTGTCCTGTTCGAGGATCCCGGCGCGCTGGCGCCGCTCGACGTACGCCTGGTCGCGGAGTTCGAGGACGACGTTGTCGATGCCCTGCCGGTGCAGCAGGTGCGAGAGGAGGAGTCCGGCCGGTCCGGCTCCGATGATGCCGACGGTGGTGCGGGGCATGGGTGTCTCCGTGAGCGTGATGAGGAAGGTGGCAGGGGGGCGGGACGGTCGGGGCGGGGCGGTCAGAGGGAGAGCGGGATGCCGTCCTCGGCGAGGACGCGTTGCGCGGTGGCGAAGGCGGAGTTGGCCGCGGGCACCCCGCAGTAGACGGCGGAGTGCAGCAGCACCTCCTTGATGTCCTCGGGGGTGAGTCCGTTGCGGAGCGCGGCGCGGACGTGCATCGCCAGCTCCTCCTGGTGGCCGTGGGCGATCAGGGCGGTGAGGGTGAGGCAGCTGCGGGTGCGCCGGTCGAGGCCGGGGCGGGTCCAGATCTCGCCCCAGGCGCAGCGGGTGATGTAGTCCTGGAAGTCGGCGGTGAAGTCCGTGGTCCGGGCGACGGCCCGGTCCACATGGGCGTCGCCGAGGACGGCCCGGCGGACCGCCATGCCCTCGGCGTACCGGCTGTCGTCGGAGTCGGGGACGCCGAAGTGGCCGAGGAGCGCGGAGAGCACCGCCTCGGGCCGCTCGGCGGGGGCGAGGTGGGCGGCCCCGGCGAGTTCGAGCAGGCTCGCGTCGGGGATGCCGTCGGCGAGTTCGCGGGCGTGCGCCGGGGGTGTGGCCGGGTCGGCGCGCCCGGCGAGGACGAGGGTGGGCACGGTGATGCGGGACAGCTCGTCGCGGAGGTCGTACCCGGCGAGGGCGTCGCAGCAGGCCGCGTAGCCCTCGGGGTCGGCGGCGAGCAGGTCGTCCACGAGCCGGCGGGCCGTGTGCGTACCCGCGAAGTCGGGGGTGAACCAGCGGCCGGGGGCGGCCTGTGCCACGGCGGCCGTGCCCTCCGCGCGGACGAGGGCGGCCCGCTCGCGCCAGCCGGCGGGCTCGCCGAAGCGGGCCGAGGAGCAGACGAGGGCGAGGGCGGTGACCCGCTCGGGGTGGTGGACCGCGAGGTGGGCGCCGATGGCGCCGCCGAGGGAGATGCCGGCGTACGCGAACCGCTCGACGCCGAGCCGGTCGGCGAGGTCGAGGACGAGGGCCGCCAGATCGGCCATGCCGGTGGCGCCGGGGTCCGGCGTCCCGGGGGCGGTGGCGTCCTGCGTCCCAGGGGTGGTGGCGTCCGGCGTCCCGGTGGGGGTCGCGCCGTGGCCTGGCAGGTCGTAGCGGATCACCCGGTGGCGGCGGGCCAGGGCGGGGACCTGGGCGTCCCAGACGGCGAGCGAGGTGCCGAGGGAGGGACCGAGGATCAGGACGGGCGCGTCGGCGGGGCCGTCGGTCCGGTGGTGGAGAACGCTGGTCACGGGCGGCCTTCCGGGTCGGCGGAGGGCTGCCTCCGCAGGGCGTGGTCGACGAGCAGGGGGGCGGCGCCGGTGGCGGCCGCCGGGTCCGCGAGGGCGCGGAGCTCCTCCGGGGTGATCCGGCCGGTCGGTTCGGGGGCGGCGGCGAGCAGCTCCGCGAGCTCCGTCCCCTCCTCCGCCGCCCGCCGGGAGAGCCGGTCGAGCAGGGCTCGGGCCTCGGCCCGGCCGAGGACGTCCGCAAGGGCGGCGGCGAGGCGTTCGCTCGTCACGAGACCGCGGGTGCGGTGCAGGTTGTCGAGCATCCGGTCGGGCCGGACGCGGAGCCCTTCGGCGAGTGCGGCGGTGTGGTGGGCGGCGGCGCCCGCCAGCCTGAGCAGCTCCCGCAGCGGCTGCCATTCGGCGTGCCAGGCCCCGGCGGGCCGCTCGTCCTCCGCGGCGAGCGAGCCGAGGAGTACGGCGGCGAGCGCGGGGGCCTGGCGGGCGGCCGAGGCCACGAGGGTGGCGCGGACGGGGTTGCTCTTGTGCGGCATGGCGGAGGAGCCGCCGCCGCTCGCCTCGGCGAGCTCGCCGGTCTCGGTGCGGGCGAGCAGGAGGACGTCCGCGGCGGGCTTGCCGAGGGCGGCGGCGGTGAACGCGAGCGCCGTCGCGAGGTCGGCGACCGGGGTGCGCAGGGTGTGCCAGGGCAGGACGGGTGCGGCGAGGCCGAGTTCGGCCGCGTACCGCTCGGTGAGCTCCGGTCCGCTGCCGGGCACCCCCGCGAGGTACTCGAAGGCCGCCAGGGTGCCTGCCGCGCCGCCCAGTTGGGCGGGGAACCGCAGCGCGGCGAGCCGGTCCGCCGCGTCGAGCACGAGATGCCGCCAGCCGGCCGCCTTGAGCCCGAAGGTGGTGGGCACGGCGTGCTGGCCGAGGGTGCGGCCTGCCATGGGGGTGTCCCGGTGGGCGGCGGCGAGCCGCCCGAACGCCTCGGCGGCCCGGTGCAGTGCGGCGGTGATCAGCGGGACGGTACGGGCCGCGACGAGCATCGCGGCGGTGTCGAGGACGTCTTGGCTGGTCGCGCCCCGGTGGACGTACGGCGCGGCGTCGGCGGGGACGGCGGCCGTGAGCGCGGCGACGAGCGGGATCACCGGGTTGCCGCCCTCGCGGGCGCGCAGCGCGAGGTCGCGCGCGTCGAACCGGTCGGCGCGGGCCGCCTCCGTGACGGCCTCGGCCGCCGGGCCGGGGGCGTGACCGAGGGCGGCCTGTGCCCTGGTCAGCGCGGCCTCGGCGTCGAGCATCGCCTGGAGGAAGGCGCGGTCGCCGGTGGCGCGCTCGGCCGCCGTGCCCGCGCTGACGGGGCTGAGCAGCCCGGTGTCGTACGCGTCGGACGCGTCCGCGTCCCGCCCCTCCGGCTCAGCGGAAGTCAAGGAACACCGTCTCTCCCGGGCCCTGGAGGCAGATGTCGAAGCGGTGGACGCCCGGCCGCTCCTCCGTGGCGAGGAGCGTCGCGCGCCGCTCGGGCGCGAGCCCGGCGAGCAGCGGGTCGGCGTCGGTGGCCGGGCCCGGCAGGTAGAGCCGGGTGTAGAGGTGGTGGAGCAGGCCCCGGGCGAAGACGCAGAGCGAGAGGTACGGGACGCCGCCCGGCGGAAGGGTGCGGGCCGCCCAGTGGCCGTCGGCGTCGGTGGCGATCCGCCCGAAGCCGGTGAAGGTGACGCCGTCCCGGCCCGCGTACCCGCCGGTGACGGGGTCGCGCCGCAGGGAGCCAGGGGCTCCGGAGCGGTCGCCGTCGGGGCCGGGCTGCCAGATCTCCACGATCGCGTCGGGGATGGGGGCGCCGGCGCCGTCGTACACGTACCCGTGGACGGTGAGGGTGTCGGGGTGTCCGGCGGGCGCGAGGTCGGGGCCGCCGGGGAAGGGCAGGGCGTAGCCGTAGAAGGGGCCCACGGTCTGCGAGGGCGTGGGGAGGGCGGTCAGGGGGTCGCGGCTCATCGGCCTTCCTCGATCCAGGTCGCGGCGGGGCCGTCGAGGACGATGTCCCAGCGGTAGCCGAGCGACCGCTCGGGGGTGGACAGGTCGTGGTCGTAGGTGGCGACGAGCCGTTCGCGCGCCGCGTCGTCGGTGACGGACTGGAGGATCGGGTCGTACGCGAAGAGCGGGTCGCCGGGGAAGTACATCTGGGTGACGAGCCGTTGCGTGAACGCGGTGCCGAAGAGCGAGAAGTGGATGTGCGCGGGGCGCCAGGCGTTGTCGTGGTTGCGCCAGGGGTAGGCCCCGGGCTTGACGGTGGTGAAGGTGTACGCGCCCCGGTCGTCCGTCAGGCAGCGGCCGAAGCCGGTGAAGTTCGGGTCGAGCGGTGCCGGGTGCTGGTCGCGGAGGTGGGCGTAGCGGCCGGCGGCGTTGGCCTGCCACAGCTCGACGAGCTGGCCGCGGACGGGCCGGCCGGCGCGGTCGAGCACCCGGCCGGTGACGGTGATCCGCTCGCCGAGCGGCTCCCCCGCGTGGGCCAGGGTCAGGTCGGCGTCGGTCTCGGTGACGTCGGTGACGCCGAAGACGGGTCCGGAGAGTTCGACCGCCTCGGGGTCGTGGACGGCGACCGGCGGGTGGAGGGGGTGGCGCAGCGCGCTGCTGCGGTAGGGGGCGTAGTCCCGGGCGGGGTGGTGGCGCACCTCGCCGGCGGCGAGGTAGTCCTTCCGCTCGCCCTCGATCTCGCGCGAGATGTCCTGCTGTGTCAGTGTCATGACGTTCCGTCACCTTTCCAGTACGAGGGCGAGTCCCTGGCCGACGCCGATGCAGAGCGTGGCGAGGCCGGTGCCGGAGCCGCGGGCGGCGAGCTGGTGGGCCACGGTTCCGGCGAGCCGGGATCCGGAGGAACCGAGGGGGTGGCCGAGCGCGATGGCTCCGCCGTGCGGGTTGACGACGGCGGGGTCGAGCTCCGGCCACTCGGCGAGGCAGCCGAGGGCCTGGGCGGCGAAGGCCTCGTTGAGTTCCAGGGTGGCGAGGTCGGCGAAGGTGCGGCCGGCGCGGGTCAGTGCGCGCCGGGCGGCTTCGACGGGGCCGAGGCCGAAGTACTGCGGTTCGATGCCGCTGACGGCCGATGCGGTGATCCGGGCCAGGGGTTCGCGGCCGGTGGCGCGCAGGCCCGCCTCGTCGGTGATCAGGAGGGCGGAGGCTCCGTCGTTGAGCGGGGAGGCGTTGCCCGCGGTGACGGTGCCGTCCGGGCGGAAGGCGGGCTTGAGGCGGGCGAGGGCGGCGAGGGAGGTGTCCGCGCGGACGGACTCGTCGCGGTGGAGGACGGCTTGGCCGAGGCCGGTGCCTGCGCCGGTGCCGGTGCCGGAGCCCGCGCCCGTGCCCGCGCCTGCGCCGGAGCCCGCGCCCGTGCCCGCGCCTGCGCCGGTGCCCGCGCCCGTGCCTGTCCCGGTGCCGTCGACGGGGACGACCTCGGCGTCGAAGGCGCCGGTCGCCCAGGCCTCGGCGGCCTTGGCGTGGCTGGCGAGGGCGTAGGCGTCCTGCGCGTCGCGCCCGATGCCGTGCTTCTCGGCGACGAGTTCGGCGCCCTCGCCGAGGGACACCGTCCACTCGGCGGGCATGCGCGGGTTGACCATGCGCCAGCCGAGGGTGGTGGAGTGGAGCTGCTGGTGCCCTGCGGGGTAGGCGCGGTCGGGCTTGGGCAGCACCCAGGGGGCGCGGCTCATCGACTCGACGCCGCCGGCGAGGACGACCGAGGCGTCGCCGACGGCGACGGCGCGGTAGGCCTGGATCACGGCCTCCATACCGGAGCCGCAGAGGCGGTTCACGGTGACGCCGGGGACGGTCACCGGTATTCCGGCGAGCAGCGCGGCCATCCGGGCGACGTCCCGGTTCTCCTCGCCGGCGCCGTTGGCGTTGCCGAGGATCACGTCGTCGATCCGGGCCGGGTCGAGCGCGGGCGTACGGCCGAGCAGGGCGCGCAGGACGTGGGCGGCGAGGTCGTCGGGGCGGACGCCCGCGAGCGCGCCGCCGTAGCGGCCGACCGGGGTCCGTACGGCGTCGACGATGTAGACGTCCTTGGTCACGGGGTCTCCTCCACGTGCTCGGCGACGGCCGGGGGTACGGAGACGGGCGCGCCGGTACGGCGCGTGATCTCGTCGACGCTCACGCCGGGCGCGGTCTCGACGAGGACGAGGCCGTCGACGGTGACGTCGAGGACGCCGAGGTCGGTGATGATCCGGTGGACGCAGGCGCGGCCGGTGAGCGGCAGCGTGCAGGTGTCGACGATCTTCGGGGTGCCGTCCTTGGCGGTGTGCTCGGTGAGGACGACGACGCGCCGGACGCCGTGGACGAGGTCCATCGCGCCGCCCATGCCCTTGACCATCCGGCCGGGGACGGCCCAGTTGGCGAGGTCGCCGCGGGCGGAGACCTGCATGGCGCCGAGGACGGCGGTGTCGATGTGACCGCCGCGGATCATTCCGAAGGAGAGCGCGGAGTCGAAGAAGGAGGAGCCCGGCAGGACGGTGACGGTCTCCTTGCCCGCGTTGATCAGGTCGGGGTCGACCTCGTCCTCGTCGGGGTAGGGGCCGACGCCGAGGAGGCCGTTCTCCGACTGGAGGACGACGTCGACGCCCTCGGGGAGGAAGCCTGGGACCCGGGTCGGCAGGCCGATGCCGAGGTTGACGTACGAGCCGTCGGTCAGTTCGCGGGCGGCGCGGGCCGCCATCTCGTCCCTGGTCCAGCTCATCGCGTGCGTACCGTCCTTCGCTCGATGCCCTTGGCGGCGGCCTCTTCGGGGGTCAGTGCGACGACCCGCTGCACGAACACGCCGGGCAGGTGGATCGCGTCGGGGTCCAGTGCGCCCGGCTCCACGAGCTCCTCGACCTCGGCGATCGTGATCCGGCCGGCCATGGCGGCGAGGGGGTTGAAGTTGCGGGCGGAGCGGCGGAAGACGAGGTTGCCGTGGCGGTCGCCGCGGGCGGCGCGGACCAGGGCGAAGTCGGTGGTGATGCCGTGTTCGAGGACGTGGGGACGGCCGTCGTAGACGCGGACCTCCTTGGGCGGGGAGGCGACCGCCACGCCGCCGTCGGGGGCGTACCGCCAGGGCAGGCCGCCGTCGGCGGCCTGGGTGCCGACGCCGGCGGGGGTGAAGAAGGCGGGGATGCCGCAGCCGCCGGCCCGGAGCCGCTCGGCGAGGGTGCCCTGCGGGGTGAGCTCCAGCTCCAGCTCGCCGCCGAGGTAGCGGCGGGCGAACTCCTTGTTGTCGCCGATGTAGGAGCCGGTCACGCGGACGATGCGGCCGTCGGCGAGCAGGATGCCGAGGCCGCCGCCGTCGACGCCGCAGTTGTTCGACACGACGCTCAGCCGGCCGGCGCCCTGGGTGTGCAGGGCCCGGATCAGGACGTCCGGCACCCCGCTCAGTCCGAAGCCTCCGACGGCGAGCGAGGCGCCGTCTCCGATGTCCGCCACCGCTTCGGCGGCGGATGTCACCACTTTGTCCATGTAACGACCCGTTTCGCTAAGGATTGACGCCACAGGCGTTCGCCTGATGAACTTATGTTCATCAATGAACGCGGGGTGAGTGTCCGCCCGTGCTTCGGGCCGTGTCAACGGCGCCCGGTACGGTTTCCGCATCGTGATCCGCCCGCGACCACGGTCCGTACCCACTGCCCGCGACCAGCCGGAGGAGGCCAGACGATGGCGCAGCACACGGAGACCCCTGCGCACGAGGCCCCGGAGGAGCTCGTCGGGCCGCTGGAGCGCGGACTGGCCGTCCTGCGCGCGGTGGCCTCGGGGCCGGGGATCCGCCACCGCCCCGGCGACCTCGCGCGCACCACGGGGCTCGCCCGGTCGACCGTCGACCGGGTCGCCACGACGCTCCTGCGCCTCGGGTACGTACGCGCCGAGGAACGCGACCTGCTGCTCGCGCCGCGCGCGGCGGAGCTGGGCAACGCCTATCTGTCGTCGACCGGACTGCCCGAGGCCGTCGGGCCGCACGCCGTCGCCCTCGCCGACGAGCTCGACGAGTCCGTGTCCGTGGCGGTGCCCGACGGGGACGGGGTGCGCTTCGTGGCGCAGGCCGCGCGACGGCGCGCGATGGCGATCTCGTTCCGCGCCGGGGACGTCCTGCCCGCCGAACGCTGCGCGCCGGGGGCGCTGTTCGCCGCCGGCTGGGGCGAGGCGGAGTGGGAGGCGTGGCGGGAACGGCACGCGAAGGACCCGCTGGACACCGGCTTTCCCGCGGTCCCGCCCCGTACGCCCACCGGGTCCGAAGCCGTGTCCGCGGCCGTTCCCGACGCCACGCCTGGGGCCGTTCCCGACGCCGCGCCCGGGGCCGTTCCCGACGCCGTGCCCGGAGCCGAGCCCCAAGCCGTGGAAAGCGACTTCCGCGACCGGGTGCGCCGGAGCCGCGCGGACGGGTGGGCGGCGGACGACCAGCTCATCGAGGCCGGTCTCATCGCCGTCGCCCTGCCCGTGCGCGACCCGGCGGGCGCCGTCGTCTGCGCCGTCAGCGTGGTCAGCCACACGAGCCGCCACGACATCGGCTCCCTGGCCGGTGTCGCCCTGCCGCCGCTGCGCGCGGCCGTCGCGGCCATGGAAGCGGCCCTCGCGGCGGCCCCGGCCGCGGAGGGGTCCGCGCCGGCCGCGGGACCGGGTACGGCGGAGCTCAAGGAGGAGTTGGGGTCGGGCTTCTTGCAGTCGCTCGCGCGCGGCCTGGACGTCCTGTGCGCCTTCGGCGCGGTCCGCGGCCCGGCCCGGCTCTCGGAGCTCGCCCGGCTGACGGGGCTCCCCCGTGCCACCGCCCGGCGGTCGCTGATCACGCTGCGCCACCTCGGATACGTACGGGAGGACGAGGACGGCTTCCGCGTACTCCCCCGCGTCCTGGAGCTCGGACACGCCCGCGTCTCGGGCCTCACGCTCGTCGAGATCGCCACCCCGCACCTCGCCGAACTGGTGCTCCGCGTCCACGAGTCGGCGTCCGTCGCGGTGCTCGACGGGGAGGACATCCGCTATGTCGCCCGCGTCGCGAGCTCCAGGATCATGCACATCGACATCAGGGTGGGCACCCGCCTGCCCGCCTACGCCACCTCCATGGGCAGGGTCCTGCTCGGCGCGCTGCCCGAGGAGGAGCGCGCCGCGTTCCTCGCGGGAGTGACGCCCGAGGCGCTGACACCCCGCACCGTGACCACGCCCGGGGCGCTCGCCGAGGCGGTCGCGGACACCGCCCGGCGCGGCTACGGATGGGTGGAGCAGGAGCTGGAGGAGGGGCTGCGCTCCCTCGCGGCGCCGGTGACGGACGGCCGGGGCCGGGTGGTCGCCGCCGTCAACGTGGCCCTGCACGCGGGCCGCCACTCCGCGGAGGAGAGCCTGACCGCGCTCCTCCCCCACCTCCTCGGCACGGCCGCCGCGATCAGCGCCGACCTCGCCGCGGTGAGCCGCTGGTCCCCCGTGCGCGTCTCCTGAGCCCCGGTCCCGCCCATCCGGGCCGGGGTCAGTCGCTGACCGCCAGGCGGACCGCGAAGGCGCCGATGACCGTTCCGGTGACCCGGTCGAGGATCCGCCGCGAGCGGGGCTTGCGCAGCCAGGTCCCGAGAGCGGTGGCGGAGGCGATCAGGACGGTGGACCAGATCATGCCGAGCGTGATGTGGACACCGGTCAGGAGCAGGCCGGTGGTGAAGTGGGGTGCGTCGACGGGGATGAACTGGGGCAGGACGGCGACGTAGAAGACGCCGACCTTGGGGTTGAGGAGATTGGTCAGGGTGCCTTGCCACCAGCCGCCCGAGAGCGTGTCGACCTCTGCGCCGACCTCCACGTCCTCGGGGGTCCCGCCGCGTCCGCGGAAGGTGTCGATGATCATGCGGGCCGCCATCCACAGCAGGTAGGCCGCACCGGCCCAGCGGAGGATCTCGTACGCGAGGTGCGAGGCGGTGAGGAGGGCGGTCACGCCGAGCGAGGTGAGGGCGCCCCAGATGAGGGTGCCGGTCTGGATGCCGAGGACGACTCCCCATGCGCGGGTGCGCCGGCCGAGGGCGGCGGTGCGCAGGATGAGGGCCGTGTCGAGGCCGGGGGTGAGAGTGAGAAGCCCTACGACGAGGGCGAAGGACCACAGCGCGGTACTCGTTGCCATGGAAGGCCACCGTATCGTGGAACCTGAGGCAACCCGACGCGCGGGCCCCGCGTCCCTCCGTACGGAGACCTCCACCGCCCCAGGGAAACAGGACACGCGATGAGCGACAAGGCCCGCATACTCTTCGACGCGCTCGACCTCGACCACGACGGCACCCTCACCCTCGCCGAGGTCGTCGGCGCTCTCCGCTCCAAGGGGCCGACGCTCGTCGCGCAGGGGGTCATCCCCGTCTGGGGCGTGGGAGGGGACGACGACTCGGCCGCCCTGTTCGACGCCGCCGACCAGAACGGCGACAAGGTCCTGACGTTCGAGGAGTTCGCCGCCGTGGTCGACCGCCGCTTCGGCTGGTGACGTCCCGGCCCGACGGGAGGCGGGTCGCCGCCGCGTAGAGTGTGCACGGGCGCGCTGTGATCATGAGGAGAACGATGACCGCGGTGAGCCTTGGGCACACGCATGTCCCCGCCGACTCCGGCGAGGTGACCCTGCTGATAGCCCGCAGGGTCGAGCCGGGCTACGAGGCCGCCTTCGAGCGCTGGGCGAAGGGGATCCTGGAGAGCGCCGCGCGCTTCCCCGGCCACCTCGGCTACGGCTTCTTCCGCTCCTCGGGCGGGGACGCCCCCTGGTTCCTGGTCCACCGCTTCCGGGACGCGGCCGCGTGTCAGGCCTGGCAGGAGTCCCCGGAGCGGGCCGCGTGGTTCGCGGACTGCCGGGGCCACCACCACACCGAGGTCGCGCGACGCCGGCTGACGGGCATGGAGACCTGGTTCGCCAAGCCGGGCTCGACGCGGCCGGCGCCGCCCCGGTGGAAGATGGCGATCAGCGCGACCCTCGCGATCTACCCCATCTCCCTGCTGGGCGGCTACTTCCTGACGCCCCGTCTGACCGCGCTGCCCCTCGTGCTGAGCAGCGCCTTCATGGCGTGCGTCTTCAACGTCCTCATGACGTACGTGGCGATGCCGGCGGTCAGCCGGCTGCTCCGGGGCTGGCTCGGCGGCGATCGGTGAGGGAGGAGGGGAGGGGCAGGGTCTTCCGCCCTGTCCCTCCCCTCGCCCGTCACTGCGCGATCGTGATCTCCCGCTTGAGGATCTTGCCCGTGGGGCCCTTGGGCAGCCCCGGCGCCAGCTGGACGATCCTCGGGTACTTGTACGGGGCCACGCGGGCCTTCACGAACTCGCGCAGTTCGTCGGCCGAGGCGTCGGCGCCCGGCCGCAGGGTGACGACGGCCGCGATCTCCTCGCCGTGCACCGCGTGCGGGACGCCCACCACGGCGGCCTCGGCCACGGCCGGGTGCTCGTACAGGACCTCCTCGATCTCGCGCGGGTAGACGTTGTACCCGCCGCGGATCACCAGGTCCTTCTTGCGGTCCACGATGAAGTAGAAGCCGTCCTCGTCGCACCGCGCGAGGTCGCCGGTGCGGAACCAGCCGTCGGTGAACGCGGCGGCGTCGGCCTCGGGCCGGTTCCAGTAGCCGGGCATGACGTTCGGGCCCTGGACGGCGATCTCGCCGACGTCGCCCCGCGCGACGTCCTTGCCCTCGTCGTCGACGAGCCGGACGTGCACGCCGTCGATCGGGGTGCCGATCGATCCGGGCTTGCGCGGCCCGTCGAGCGACCCGAAGGTGACCACCGGGGAGGTCTCGGACAGGCCGTAGCCCTCGACGACCGTGCAGCCGAAGACGGCCTCGAAGCGGTGGAGGACCTCCACCGGCATCGCCGAGCCGCCGGTCACGCAGAGCCGCAGACCGGCGCCGTCCGTGAGACCGGTCGAGCCGGCCGCGTCGGCGGCGGCGAGCAGGCCCACGAACATGGTGGGCACGCCCTCCATCACCGTGACCCGGTCCCGGGAGAGGATCTCCAGGGCCTTCGCGGCGTCGAAGCGCGGCAGCAGCGTGACGCGGGCGCCGGTGAGGACCGCGGCGTTCAGCCCGCAGGTCTGGCCGAACACGTGGAAGAACGGCAGGCCGCCGAAGACCGTGTCGGAGCCCGTCATGCCCAGGACGCGGGCGACGGTCGCCGTGTTGGACCCCAGGTTCCCGTGGGTGAGCCGGGCCCCCTTGGGGCGGCCGGTGGTGCCGGAGGTGTAGAGCAGCACGGCGAGGTCGTCGACGTCCCGGTCCGCGATCCCCGCGCGCGGCTCGACGGCGGCGAGCACGGCGCCGAAGCCCGGGTCGGTCACGTCGGCGCACTCGATGCCGAGGTCCGCCGCCGCGGCTCCGGCCTCGGGCATCGCCGCGCCCCAGGCGAGGATCAGCCGGGCCCCGCAGTCCCCGGCGGCGTAACCGATCTCGCCGGACTTGAGCAGCGGATTCATCGGCACGGCGACCGCTCCGGCGCGCAGCACGCCGTAGTAGGCGACGGCGAAGTGCGGGATGTTGGGCAGCAGGATCGCGACCCGGTCGCCGGGTCCGACGCCCTTGCTCTCCAGCCAGCCGGCGACACGGGCACTGCGATCGTCCAGCGACCGGTAGTCCAGCGCCTGGTCGTCCAGCTGGATCGCGATGCCGTCCGGCTGCGCCGCCGCGGTACGGGCCAGGTTGAGAGCCAGATTGGTCATCGTCGACCTCTTTCTGATCATTCGTGCTTCGTTCGTGCTTCGCTTGCGTGGCGCTTGCGCTGCGGTTGCGTTTCACACGGGGAGCCGGACGCTCAGCGGCCAGGTTACCGGCCGGTTCATTCACCCGCTTGCCGGTCCTCAGCTTGCCGCTAATGTCGATATATAGGCCAAAGTGCATCCTCTGGTCCCGCGCTCACCAGGTGAGGGAAGAGGGCGTGCGAGAGGAGCCTTCCATGACCCGAACATTGCGGAGCGCGATAGCCCTGGCCGGAGCCGCGGCGCTCGCCCTGGGGGCGGCGTCCGTCAGCGGAGCCGCCCCGCCCGATGCGGCGCAGGGCGACGTACGGATCGGCCTTCTGCTGCCGGAGAGCAAGACCACCCGGTACGAGAAGTTCGACCGGCCCTACATCGAGGCCAAGATCAAGGAGCTGGCCCCCGACGCCCAGATCGACTACTACAACGCCGCCGAGAGCGCCACGACCCAGCAACAGCAGGTCAACACCGCGCTCGCCAAGGGCGACAAGGTGCTCATCCTGGACGCCGTGGACGCCAAGTCGATCCAGTCCTCGGTGCAGAAGGCCCATGACGCGGGCGTCAAGGTCGTGGCGTACGACCGCCTGGCACAGGGGCCCGTCGACTCCTACGTCTCGTACGACAACTTCAAGGTGGGCGAGCTCCAGGGCAAGGCGCTCCTCGACGCGCTCGGCGACAAGGCCGAGTCGGGCGAGATCGTCATGCACAACGGCTCGCCGACCGACCCGAACGCGGCCGAGTTCAAGGCCGGCGCGCACTCCGTCCTGGACGGCAAGGTGAAGATCGGCAAGGAGTACGACACGCCGAACTGGGACCCGAACAACGCCAACCAGCAGATGTCCGGAGCGATCAGCGCCCTCGGCAAGGACAAGATCGTCGGCGTCTACTCGGCCAACGACGGACTGGCCGCCGGCATCGCCACCGCCCTCAAGGCGGCGGGCATGAACGTGCCGCTGACCGGCCAGGACGCACAGCTCGACGCGATCCAGCGGATCCTCATCGGCACCCAGACGATCACCGTCGAGAAGCCGTACAAGCCGGAGGCCGACATCGCCGCCACGATGGCCGTCGACTTCGCCGAGGGCAAGGCGCTCCCGGCCGACCTGACGCCCACCACCGTCACCAGCGGCAGTGGCCAGAAGGTCCCCGCCAACCTGCTGACACCGGTCGTCGTCCACAAGAGCAACATCAAGGACACCGTCGTCAAGGACGGGCTGTACACCGTCGACGAGATCTGCACGCCGACCTATGCCGCGGCCTGCGAGGAGGCCGGCCTGAAGTAGCGCCTCCGGCAGCCCTGAGGCGTTTCATCCCGGTGGGGCGGAGCGGCCCGCGCGAGCGGGCGAGCGGAGGAGGCGGTTCCTTTGCCGGAGTCAGCCGTGCTCACACTGCGGGGGATCTCCAAACGGTTCGGCGCGGTCCAGGCCCTGAAGGGCTTCGACCTGGAGGTCCACTCCGGCGAGGTCGTCGCCCTCGTCGGCGACAACGGCGCCGGCAAGTCCACCGCCGTCAAGGCGATCGCCGGGGTGAATCCGCCCGACGAGGGCGTCATCGAGTGGGAGGGCCGCCCGGTCTCGATCAACCGGCCCCACGACGCCCAGAACCTCGGCATCGCCACCGTCTACCAGGACCTGGCCCTGTGCGACAACCTCGACGTCGTCGCCAACCTCTTCCTCGGTCGCGAGCTGCGCCGCTTCGGCGTGCTCGACGAGGTCCGCATGGACCAGCGCGCGCGGGAGCTGCTCGACACCCTGTCGATCCGCATCCCGAGCGTCCGCATCCCCGTGGCCTCGCTCTCCGGCGGTCAGCGCCAGACGGTGGCGATCGCCCGCTCGCTGATCGGCGAGCCGAAGGTCGTCATCCTCGACGAGCCCACGGCCGCCCTGGGCGTGGAACAGACGGCCGAGGTGCTCGACCTGGTCGAGCGGCTCCGCGAGCACGGCCTCGCGACCATCCTCATCAGCCACAACATGGTGGACGTGATGGCGGTCGCCGACCGGATAGCCGTCATGCGGCTCGGCCGGAACAACGGCTTCTTCGACAAGCGATCCACGACCACCGAGGAGATCATCTCCGCCATCACCGGGGCCACGGACAGCGCCGTCACCCGCCGCCAGGCCCGCAAGCGGGAGGAGGAGCGATGAGCCGCGACCGAGACCGCGCCGAGGACGCCGCCACCCAGGAACCGGCGAAGGGTTCCGTACCGGCCGTGGACACACGTCTCCTGGTCCGCGAGGAGGGCATCAAGGGGTACGTCGGGGAGTTCCGGCGCAAGCTCCGCGGCGGGGAGCTCGGCTCGCTGCCCGTCATCCTGGCCGTGATCATCATCTGGACGGTGTTCGGCAGCCTCGACAGCACCTTCCTCTCGGCCCAGAACCTCTCCGACCTCAGTCAGCAGATCGTCGGCACCGGCATGATCGCCATCGGCATCGTCTTCGTCCTGCTGCTGGGTGAGATCGACCTGTCCGTCGGCTCGGTCAGCGGCCTGTGCGCCGCCATCTTCGCCGTGCTCAACGTCCTGAACGGCATGAACGAGTGGCTCGCCCTGCTGATCGCCATCGCGGGCGGCGCGGCCGTCGGGCTCATCCAGGGGTTCTTCTTCGCCGAGGTCGGCGTGCCGGCCTTCGTCGTCACCCTGGCCGGCAACCTCGCCTGGAACGGTCTGATGCTCCAGATCCTCGGCAGCAGCGGCACGGTCAACATCCCCAGCGAGAGCGTCGTCTCCAAGCTCTACTCGACGATCTACCACAGCCCCGCCGCCGCCTATGTGACGGCGGCCGTCGGGGTCGGGCTCTTCCTGCTGGCCTCGCTCCTGGACGCGAGCCGGCGCAGGCGGGCCAGAGTCCCTTCCCGGCCGATCGCCGAGATCGTCCTGCGTACGGTCGTGATCGCCGCGATCGCCTTCGTCACCGCGTACATCCTCAACCAGTACCAGGGGCTCCCGCTGGCGCTCCTGATCTTCCTGATCGTGCTCGTGCTCCTGGACTTCGTCCTGCGGCGCACCACGTACGGCCGGCGGATCTTCGCGGTGGGCGGCAACATCGAGGGCGCGCGCCGGGCGGGCATCAGCGTGCCGTTCGTCCGGATGAGCGTCTTCTCGATCTCCGGGACCATGGCGGCGGTCGGCGGTCTCTTCCTGGCGGGCCAGATCCAGTCCGCGAGCCAGACGTCCGGCGGCGGCAACCTGCTGATGAACGTCATCGCCGCCGCGGTCATCGGCGGTACGAGCCTGTTCGGCGGACGCGGTTCCGTCTGGTCCGCGCTGCTCGGCGCGCTGGTGATCGGCTCCATCCAGTCGGGGATGAACATCATGGGCGTCAGCAACGCCGTCCAGTTCATGATCACGGGTTCGGTGCTGCTGGCCGCCGTGGTCGTCGACTCCCTGTCCCGCAGGAGCCAGAAGGCCGCGGGCCGGGCCTGATCCACCGGAGGGCCGCCGATGGCCAGGGAAGCCGGAGCCGATCGCGGGAAGGGCCGGGACGACGGCCGGAGCGAGACCGAGATGGAGCGCGCCGACCGGCGCTGGCTGGAGGTCATCCAGGAGATCCGCGTCGCGCAGACCGGTGTGCAGATCCTCCTCGGCTTCCTCCTCACCGTGGTCTTCACCCCGCACTTCCAGGGTCTGGAGCGGACCGACAAGACGATCTACATGGTCACGATCGTCCTCGCGTCCCTGGCGACCGGCGCGCTCATCGGCCCCGTGGCGTTCCACCGGATCGTGGCGGGGCGGCGGATCAAACCCCGGGCCGTCGTCTGGGCCGCCCGCCTCACCATGACAGGCATCGTGCTCCTGCTCGCGACCCTGACGTCGGCGCTCCTCCTGGTCCTGCGCGTGGCCACGAACGGCTGGTACGTGCCGTGGATCGTCGCCGGGGTCTTCGTCTGGTACCTGCTCTGCTGGTTCGCCCTCCCCCTCTGGGTGCGGTCCCGCTACACCAGCGGGAAGTGACCGCCGCGCCCGCCGTAGGGACCCCGTCGTCGCGAGGCCCCGCCCGCCCGGTGACGCTCAGGCGCCGTCCCGGTCCGTCGTGCCGGGGCCGATCGTGAGCTCGAAGTCGCCGTCGTACTGCTCGTGGCCCGCGATCACGGCGACGGCTACGGCCTCCTCGCCCACCTCGCCACGGACGATGAGCGGGTCCTCGCGCAGGTCCCGCATGAGCGCCACGCACATGCCGATCATGACGAGCACGAACGGGGCCGCCACCAGGATGGTGAGGTTCTGGAGCCCCGCGAGGGCGTCGCCCTGGCCGTCTCCGATGAGGAGCATGATGGCCGCGACCGCGCCGGTCAGCATGCCCCAGAACACCACCACGGGGCGGGTGGGCTCGAAGGCGCCGCGCTGGGAGAGCGTGCCCATGACGAGGGAGGCGGCGTCCGCGCCCGAGACGAAGAAGATCGCGACGAGGACCATCACGAGCAGGCTCATGGTGCCGGTGAGAGGGAACTCCTGAAGCACGCCGAAGAGTTGCCCCTCGGGGGTGCTCTCCCCGGCCAGGTCGCCCTGTTCGCTGAGCTTCATCGCCGTGCCGCCGAAGACGGCGAACCAGACGAGGCTGACGGTGCTGGGCACCAGGATGACGCCGCCGATGAACTGGCGGATGGTCCGGCCCCGGCTGATGCGGGCGATGAACATGCCGACGAAGGGCGTCCAGGAGATCCACCAGGCCCAGTAGAAGACGGTCCAGCTGCCGAGCCAGTCGTGGATGTTCGCGCCGCTGGTCGCCTCGGTGCGGCCGGCCAGCTGCGGCAGCTGGTCGATGTAGGCGGCGAGCGAGGTGGGCAGCAGGTCGAGCACGATGATCGTGGGGCCCGCGACGAAGACGAACACGGCGAGCACCACGGCGAGGACCATGTTGGTGTTGGAGAGCCACTGGATGCCCTTCTCCACACCGGAGACGGCGGAGAAGACGAAGGCCACGGTGAGGACGGCGATGATGCCGACGAGCAGCCCGGTCCCGGTCTTCTCCAGCCAGCCCAGTTCCTCGATGCCGCTGCCGATCTGGAGCGCGCCGAGGCCGAGCGAGGCGGCGGAGCCGAAGAGGGTGGCGAAGATGGCCAGGATGTCGATGAAGCGGCCGGGCCCGCCGTACGCCCGGCGCTCGCCGATGAGCGGGACGAAGACGGCGCTGACGGTCTGGCGGCGCCTGCGCCGGAACGTGGAGTAGGCGATGGCGAGTCCGACGACGGCGTAGATCGCCCACGGGTGGAGCGTCCAGTGGAAGAGCGTGGTGGCCATGGCCGTCTGCATGCGCTCGGCCGAGTCGACGGGGTGGGTGCCGGGCGGCGGGGTGCCGTAGTGGGCGAGGGGTTCGCTCACCCCGTAGAACATCAGGCCGATGCCCATGCCCGCGCTGAACATCATGGCGATCCAGGACACGGTCCGGAACTCGGGGCCCTCGTTCTCCTGGCCGAGGGTGATCCGGCCGTAGCGGCTGATGGCGAGCCACAGCGCGAAGACGACGAAGCCGGACGCGGCCAGCATGAACGCCCAGCCGCCGTCGCGGATCAGTCCTTCGAGGAGCTTGCTGGAGACGCTCTCCAGGCTGTCCGTGGCGGTGGCTCCCCAGACGACGAACGCCAGGGTGAGGACGGCGGTGACACCGAACACGACCCGGTCGGTACGGGCTTGGTGGTGGTGGTCGGGACGGCCGGGGAGGTCGGCCGTCACCGGCAGCCCTTCCCGGCCTCCCCGTTCGGCGCCTGCCCGGCGGCCGTCCGGCCTCTCGTCTTCCTGGGGCACAGAGGACACCTTTCACTGCATTACGGAAAATCGGGACGATGTATCCGTAAGGCAGTACCACAGGCGAGCCCCGACCCGGTGGACCAACAGGCCTTCGCGGCCCGCGCGATGACCGGTGACGCGCTCAGCGGACCGGGTGGAGGCCGCCGGGTCAGGTGGCGGCGCGGCTCTCCAGGATGCCTTGAGGGTGCGCTCGCCCCTCGGCATCTCCTTCCGCGCGTGCGGGCGCTCGCCTTCGTCCAGCGGTTCGCGGGGACGTGGAAGGCCGGGACCGCGACCGGGACCGGGACCGGGACCTCACAGCGTGTCCCCGGGCGCTGTGTGACCGGCGTTACGGACCATGATCGGCGCGGTTGACACAGGCGTAACGGGCATTCCGTACGGTCGGGGCTCGAACGGTTCCCCAGAGAGGCGCCCCGGTGACCCCACACGACACGCAGGCCCCCCGGGCCGACGCCGCCGCCCAGGTGCGGACCGTCTGCTCGTACTGCGGTGTGGGCTGCGGCATGCTCCTCGACATCGGCCTGGGGGCCGACGGCCGCCGTACGGTCCTCAAGGCGACCGGCGACAAGGACCACCCCGCCAACCGCGGGCGCCTCTGCACCAAGGGCGCCACCACCGCCGACATGCTCGCCGCACCCGGACGCCTGACGACCGCCCTCGTCCGGGAGGACCGCGCCGCCGCACCCGTCCCCGTGGACACCGACCTGGCCATCGCCGAGACCGCCCGCCGGCTGCGGGCCGTCGTCGACGAACACGGCCCCGACGCCTTCGCGCTGTACGTCTCGGGCCAGATGAGCCTGGAGGCGCAGTACCTCGCCAACAAGCTCGCCAAGGGCTTCATCGGCACGAACCGGATCGAGTCGAACTCCCGGCTCTGCATGGCGAGCGCCGGCACCGGCTACAAACTCTCCCTCGGCGCCGACGGTCCACCCGGCTCCTACGACGACTTCGAGAAGGCCGACGTCTTCCTCGTCATCGGCTCCAACATGGCCGACTGCCACCCCATCCTCTTCCTCCGCATGATGGACCGGGTCAAGGCCGGGGCGAAGCTGATCGTCGTCGACCCCCGGCGGACGGCCACCGCCGACAAGGCCGACCTGTTCCTCCAGATCAGGCCCGGCGCGGACCTCGCCCTCCTCAACGGCCTGCTGCACCTCCTGCACGAGAACGGCCACACCGACCCCGACTTCATCGCCGCGCACACCGAGGGCTGGGAGGCGATGCCCCCGTTCCTCGCGGACTACCCGCCCGAGGCCGTCGCCGCGCTCACCGGCATACCCGAGCAGGACATCCGCACCGCCGCCGAGTGGATCGGCACGGCCGAGGAGTGGACCAGCTGCTGGACCATGGGCCTCAACCAGTCCACCCACGGCACCTGGAACACCAACGCCCTGATCAACCTCCATCTGGCCACCGGCGCGATCTGCCGCCCCGGCTCCGGCCCCTTCTCCCTCACCGGCCAGCCCAACGCCATGGGCGGACGCGAGATGGGCTACATGGGCCCCGGCCTCCCCGGACAGCGCTCGGTCCTCGTCGCCGAGGACCGGGCCTTCACCGAGGACCTCTGGGAGCTCCCGCCGGGCACCCTCCGCGAGGACGGCTCCGGGACCGGCACGATCGACCTCTTCCGGCGGATGGCGGACGGCGAGATCAAGGCGGCCTGGATCATCTGCACCAACCCGGTCGCCTCCGTCGGCAACCGCGCCACGGTCGTCGCGGGCCTGCGGGCCGCCGAACTCGTCGTCGTCCAGGACGCGTTCGCCGAGACCGAGACCACCGCGTACGCCGACGTCGTCCTGCCCGCCGCGCTGTGGACCGAGACCGAGGGCGTACTGATCAACAGCGAGCGCACCCTCACCCTCGCCCGGCCGGCGGCCGATCCGCCCGGCGAGGCCCTCGCCGACTGGCGGATCATCGCCCTCGTCGCCCGCGCGATGGGCTACGAGAAGGCCTTCGCGTACGAGAGCGCCGAGGAGGTCTTCGAGGAGATCAGTCGCGCCGCGAACCCGAAGACCGGTTACGACCTCGGCGGCGTGACGTACGAGCGGTTGCGCGACACCCCCGTCCAATGGCCCGCGACGGCCGGCGGGCCGGACCGCAACCCGATCCGCTACGTGGCCGGCGACGGCACGGGACCCGTCTTCCCCACGGCGAGCGGCCGGGCCGTCTTCCATCCCCGGCCGCACATCGACGCCGCCGAGATGCCCGACGACGAACATCCGTTCGTCCTCAACACCGGCCGCCTCCAGCACCAGTGGCACACCCTCACCAAGACCGGGAAGGTCGCCAAGCTCAACCGGCTCAACCCGGCGCCCTTCGTCGAGGTGCACCCCGAGGACGCCCTGCGGCTCGGCATCGCGGAGGGCGACGCCGTGGAGATCTCCTCGCGGCGCGGGCAGGTCGTGCTCCCCGCGGTGGTCACCGACCGGGTCAGGCCTGGCTGTTGCTTCGCGCCCTTCCACTGGAACGACCTGTTCGGTGAGCGGCTGTGCGTCAACGCCGTCACGAACGACGCCGTCGATCCCCTCTCCTTCCAGCCGGAGCTGAAGGTGTGCGCGGTGGCACTGGCGAGGGTGGCCACGGACACGGCCTCGGAGGCACCGCCGTCGGCGGACCGCTCACCGGGCGTCGCGGCCCCGGGTGTCGTGGCCCCGGATGCCGTGACCCCGGGCGTCGCGGCCCCCGATGCCGTTGCCTCGGGTGTCGTGGCCCCGCGCGTGGTGATCCCGAGCGGGGTCGTGCCGGCCGGGCCGGCCGCCGCCTTCGGCCTCGCGCCGACCCCGCTGCCCGTCCTCAGCTCCGAGGAACGGCAGTATCTCGTCGGCTTCCTCGCGGGCCTGGAATCCGGTACGCCGGGGGTGCCGGTCCTGCCGCCCGGGGCGCCCTTCCGCGAGGAGCACGCCCGCTGGGTGAACGGCGTGCTCGCCGGCCTGTACTCCCGTGCGCCGCAGGACGCGGCGGCGTCGACGCACGCCGGGACGGCGGAGGGCGCGCCGGGCCGCGAGGTCGTCGTGCTGTGGGCCTCGCAGACCGGAAACGCCGAGGAGTTCGCGGCCGCCACCGCCGAACGGCTCCTCGCGGCCGGGCACCGGCCGGCCCTCACCGGCATGGACACGACCGACCTCACGGCCCTCCCTCCCACCGCCGATCTGCTGCTGATCACCAGCACGTTCGGCGACGGGGACGCACCCGACAACGGCTCCGGCTTCTGGGACGCGCTCGCCGCGCCCGACACCCCGCGGCTCGACGGGCGGCGCTACGCCGTCCTGGCCCTCGGGGACTCCTCGTACGGGGACTTCTGCGGGCACGGGCGGCGCCTGGACCACCGGCTCGACGAACTCGGGGCCGTCCGTCTGGCACCGCGTACGGACTGCGAACCCGACTTCGAGCCCTCCGCCCACGCCTGGCTCGACCAGGTCCTCGCCGGCCTGTCCGACAGCGGTCGGACGCCCCGGGCCTCGTCGGCCCCCTCCGTGTCACCGGCCGCTCCGCCGCCCGCGCGCCGCCCGGGGCCCGCCACCACGCCCGCGCGGCTCGTCGGCAACCGGCTGCTCTCCCTGCCCGGGGCGGGGAAGGAAGTACGGCGGTTCACCTTCGACACCGGCGACAAGGAGGCTCCGCTCGGCTACGAGACCGGCGACGCGCTCGGCGTCCGGCCCGTCAACTGCCCCGACCTCGTGGCCGAATGGCTGGCCGTCACCGGCCTCGACGCGGACGCCCCGGTGGAGCTCTCCGGACCCGGCGGCGTCCCCTTCGGCGAGGCGCTGCACCGCCACCTCGACATCACCCGGACGACGTCCGCGTTCCTCGGCTTCGTCACGGAACGGACCGGCGACCGCGCGCTGAAGAGGCTCCTGCGCCCCGACAACAAGGACGGGCTTGCCCAGTGGACCTGGGGCCGCCAGGCCGTGGACGTCATCGCCGAGCACCCCGTCCGCGCCGCCGCGCAGGAGTGGGCCGACGTCCTGGGACGCCTCAAGCCCCGGCTGTACTCGATCTCCTCCAGCCCGCTCACCGACCCCCACCAGGTCTCGCTGACCGTCTCCGTCGTCCGCTACGAGAGCCTGCGCGGCCGCCCCCGCAAGGGTGTCTGCTCGCCGTTCCTCGCCGACGCCGAACCGGGCTCCCCCGTCCCGGTCTTCGTCCAGCGCGCGCCGCACTTCCGGCCCCCGGAGGACCCCACGACGCCCATGGTCATGATCGGCCCCGGCACGGGCGTGGCTCCCTTCGTCGGCTTCCTCGACGAGCGCCGCGCCCTCGGGCACCGCGCCCCGAACTGGCTCTTCTTCGGCGAGCAGCACCGCGCCACCGACTTCTACTACGAGGAGGAGCTCACCGCCCTCCTCGCCGACGGCACGCTGGACCGGCTGGACACCGCCTTCTCCCGCGACCAGCGCGCCAAGGTCTACGTCCAGGACCGGATGCGGGAGCACGGCCCGCAACTGTGGTCCTGGCTCCAGTCCGGCGCGCACTTCTACGTCTGCGGCGACGCGGCCCGGATGGCGAAGGACGTCGACCGGGCCCTGCGGGACATCGCCGTCACGCACGGCGGCCACGACGAGGAGTCGGCGGCCGTGTACGTGAAACAGCTCGCCGCCGACAAGCGCTACGTCCGGGACGTGTACTGACCGGTCGCCATACGCGCGGCCTCCCGAGGGCAGCGCGCTCGCGGACGCGGCGGCGCTGCTCGGCGCCCGGTCCTATGCGTGGTCCCGGCGGCTCTCCGGGCCGATCAGTCCCGGCCGGCCGCGTCGACCTCGGCGCGGGTGCGCGCCCCGCCGGCCGTGAGCCAGGCCACGACCTCCGCATGGTGCTCGGTGTCGCCGGCGCGGGCGATGTCGAGCGGGGTGAGGCCGCCCCAGCCGATCCGGTCGAGGTCCGCGCCGCAGGCCAGGAGCCGGACGACGGTGGAGAGCCGGCCGCCCTGGCAGGCGCCCCAGAACGCGTCGGTGATCTCTTCCTGGGAGGGCGGCGGTACGGCGGCGAGCCGCGCCTCGACCACCTCGTCGAGCCCGAGCGTCGCGGCGTCCTGGAAGGTGGGACGGGCGCCCAGTTCGAGCAGGCGGCGGGCGGCGCGCCACTGCCCGAAGGCACGGGCATCGGCGAGTGGCGTCCCGTCCGCGATGACGGCTCCGTCGGCCTCGATGTCGGCGCCGGCGGCGACGAGGGCGTCGATCATCGGGACGTCGTCGTTGCTCGCCGCCCAGTGGAGGGGCGTCTCGCGGTGCGCCCCGGTGAAGCGGGTGCCCGGGTCGGCGCCCGCAGCGACCAGTACGGCGACGGTCTCGGGCCCGCGGGGCACGTGGCCCGGCCAGTCGGCGGCCAGGTGCAGCAGGCTCCGCCCGCCGGGGCCGCACCCCTCCCGTTCCTCGACCACCCGGACCGTCGCGAGGCCGGGGTGCCCGGCGAGCAGCCGGCGCAGCGAATCGAGGTCGCCGGAGCGGATGGCCTCGGTGACGGCCACGGCCAAGGGGTCCCGGGAGCGCAGGGAGCGCGGAGTCGGCATACGGACAGGGTGCCGCACGGTCCGCGCGAACTCCGGCTGCGCGGAGCCTTGTCAGCCCTGCGGCGCGACCCTATCCTCGCCGACAGAAAGCGCTTTCCATGTTTGCTCGGGAGCCCGGTACGCGGGGCCGGCTCCCGTCCTCCGACGACGAACAAAGGAAGGCGATCATGAAGCGACGAGTCGCACGGCGACTCCAGGCGGCGCTGGCCACCTTGGCCCTCGCGGCCGCGACAGGGGCTGTGCTGTCGGCACCCGAGGCATCGGCGGCGACCGCCGGCGCCACCGGCTACGCGACGCAGAACGGCGGGACCACCGGCGGCGCCGGCGGGCAGACCGTACGGGCCACCACCGGCACCGCGATCCATGAGGCCCTGTGCGGTCGGGCCACCAGCAGCACCCCGATCACCATCGAGGTCGAGGGAACCGTCAACCACGGCAACACCGCCAAGGTCTCGGGCCCCAGCTGCAACACCGCCGCCGGGGTGATCGAGCTCAAGGAGATCAGCAACGTCACGATCGTCGGCGTCGGCAGCGGAGCCGTCTTCGACCAGCTGGGCATCCACATCCGCCAGTCCAGCAACATCATCATCCAGAACGTGACCGTCAGGAACGTCAAGAAGTCGGGCTCGCCCACGTCCAACGGCGGTGACGCCATCGGCATGGAGAGCGACGTCCGCAACGTCTGGGTCGACCACACCACCCTGGAGGCGTCGGGCGGGGAGTCGGCGGGGTTCGACGGCCTCTTCGACATGAAGGACAACACCCAGTACGTGACGCTGTCCTACAGCACCCTGCGCAACTCCGGCCGCGGTGGCCTCATCGGGTCGAGTGAGACCGAGCTCTCGAACGGCTTCGTCACCTTCCACCACAACCTGTACGAGAACATCGACTCCCGCGCGCCCCTGCTGCGCGGCGGCATCGCCCACATCTACAACAACTACTACGTGAAGCTCAACGAATCCGGGATCAACTCCCGGGCCGGAGCGCGCGCCAAGGTCGACAACAACTACTTCAAGGACTCGAAGGACGTCCTCGGCACCTTCTACACCGACGCGGCCGGGTACTGGCAGGTCGGCGGCAACATCTTCGACAACGTGACCTGGTCGAGCCCCGGCACCGAGAACAACCCGGCGGGCCCGAACCCGCAGTCCAACACCACGGTCGCCATCCCGTACGCCTACACCCTCGACGCGGCGAGCTGCGTACCGAGCGTCGTGAGCCAGACGGCGGGCGCGGGCAAGGGCCTCCAGGTCTCGAACGGCGCCTGCTCGCCCCAGACGCCGACGCCGACCACGCCGACCCCCACCACTCCGACCCCGACGGCGACCACCCCGACGCCGACGGCGACCACTCCCACCCCGACCCCGTCCAGCGGGACCAACCTCAGCATCGGGGCCGGTTCCGACGGTTCCGGCAAGGCCGACGGGACGAGCTACGGCAACGTGCGGGACGGTGACCTGACCACCTACTGGTCACCGGCCGGTACGACGGGATCCGTATCGATCAAGTGGGGCTCCCCCACCGCCGTGTCCCGGGTGGTCGTCAAGGAGACGGCCGGCGCCACGGGCCGGATCGGAGCCTGGCGGCTCCTCGACGCCGGCACCGGCGCCGTCCTCTCCTCCGGCAGCGGCGCGGGGACCGTCACCTTCGCCCGGACCACCCTGAGCAAGATCACCTTCGAGATCACCGGCTCTTCGGCCACGCCACAGGTCGCCGAGTTCGAGACGTACGCCGGATAGCGGCGCCGTCTCACGGCCGTCCGCCGGGACCTGTACCTCCGGTCCCGGCGGACGGTGGCGTGTCCCGCCCGTACCGGCTCAGCTCACGAACTCTCGGTCGCCGTACCGCACCTGGGCCTCGTTCCAGTCGGCCCCGAGGGCGGTCGTGAACGTCCGGGCGAGCGCCAGGTCGGCGACCGGGGCGATGAGGATCAGCCGGCCGTCGAGGGTGACCGAGCCGCCGCCGAGCCTCTCGCGGGCCTCGGCGTCCGCGAGCAGGGCCGCGCGCAGATCACCGGAGGTGACGCCCGGGACCTCGATCTCCACGGCATCGGTCTCCGGCGAGGTCCGCGGCAGACAGCGGAAGGTGAGCACGGACTCCTGGTCGTACTGCTTGGCGATGACGCCCGCGATGTGGTGGAGACCGTCGCGCCCGACCCGATTCACGTCGAACTCCCGCGAACGCTCGTACGTGGCCTGCCGCAGTTCGGTGGACCAGAAGACGCCGTCCAGGAGCTCCGAGGCGCCGGGGCGGGCGCCGTGGGCCCGGATGATCGCGCGTACCTCGTGGCCGAACCGCGTCAGACGGGTGTCGAGCCGCGGGTCGTCGGGATCCGTGATGATCGCGGTGTTGTCGGTGGCGAAGACCTCCGCGGTGGTGGGGCAGTTCCGCTGCTCGCCGGGGCTCGCGTACGTGCTCTGCGCGCCCGCGATCCCGAGCATCAGGGCGGCGACGGCGGTGGTCAGGAAGCGGAACGTCCGCCGGCCGGTGTTGTGGTGGGTCATGGCGTGATCAACGAGGCGGGGCGGCGGGCGTTGCGTGGCCCGCACCCGGGGCTCACCCGGTCGGGTGGAGGTGCGCGAGACCGTGGACGAGGAGACCGAGGCCGAAGTCGAACTCCTCGTCGAGGGAGACGGAGGTGAGGCTCTCGGCGGCCTGGAGGACGGCGGGGTACGCGGCCGGGTCGAGCCGCCGGTAGAAGGCGGCGAGCCGGGGGCCGTCGTCGGGGGCGGCGGCGGGGCCGTACTGCTGGGCCGTGAAGCCGATGACGTAGTGCGTGACGGCGGTGAAGGCGCGGGCGGCGAGGTCCACCGGCAGCCCGTGTGCCAGGAGGGCGCTCAGGACGCGCTCCCGCTGGGCGAGTCCGTGGGGGCCGACGGGTACCTGCGCCGTCAGCAGCGGCAGGGTGTGGGGGTGCCGGCGCAGGGTGTCGTGGAAGCGGTGGGCGGTGAGCGTGAGGGCGTCCCGCCAGTCGGCGCGGGCGGCGAGGTCGTCGAGGTCGACCTCGCCCAGGACCCGGTCGACGACGTACGCCAGGATCTCGTCCTTGCCGTCGAAGTGGCGGTAGAGGGTGGCCGTGCCGGAGTTCAGGGCGTCGGCGAGCAGGCGCAGGGAGAACGCCGGGGTGCCGTGCTCGTCGACGAGGCGCAGGGCGGTGTCGACGATGCGCGCGGTGTCGAGCGAGGGGCGGCCGCGCCTCGGCTCCGCCGCGGGGGCGGGGGCGGGACGCGCCGCCCACCAGGCGGGGCTGCCGGGGGGTGACGGGGTGGCGGCCATGGGTCCGGGGCTCTCTCTCGCGGTGCGGGGCTCAGGGTGGTGCGGTGGCCACCGTACCCGTCGGCCGCACCCCGGCCCGGGGGCCCGGCGGCGTCAGGCGGCCGGGACGCCGGCCGTGCTCCCGACGAGGTCGATGTCGGCGATGTACCCGTCGGGACGGACGAGCACGACGGTGTCCTCGGTGATGCCGTACGCGGCGAGCAGGGCCGCTTCTCGTGGCGTGCGCGGATCGGTGTGCGGCAGCACGACGTGGCGGCGCACCGGGACTCCGGTGGCCGGCCGCGCGGCGCGGTCCAGGGCCGCCGCGGCGCGCGCGCCGAAGGCGAGGGCGGTGAAGTGCGGGCCGCGGTAGAGGTCGAAGAGCCGCGTCGCCTCATCGGTGGGGCGGGGCAGGAGCGCGTCGGGGGCGCGGTCGCCGCTGCGCAGGGTCGCGGTGCGGGGCGTGCCGGTGGGGGCCAGCGGGCCGCCGAAGTAGGAGATGCCCAGCTGGTGTTCGTCGTGGCCGCGGGTGAGCTTGCCGGGGCGGGTGCCGCGCAGGCCTTCGTACAGTTCGGTGGAGCGGCCCAGGACCTGTGCGGCGACGGGGCGCCGCTCGGCCTCGTAGCTGTCGAGGAGTGCGTCGGCGGCGCCGGCGAGGACCTGCTGGAGTTTCCAGCCGAGGTTGTGGGCGTCCTGGATCCCGGTGTTCAGGCCCTGCGCGCCGGCCGGCGTGTGGACGTGGGCGGCGTCGCCGCACAGCAGCAGCCGGCCGTTCCGGTAGCGCTCGGCGAGGCGGACGTTGGGGCGGAAGACCGAGGTCCAGGTGATGTCGCGGAGCGTGAGTGACCGGTCGGCACGGCGGCGGAGGAGGTCGGCGAGGAGGCCCGGGGCGCCGCCGCCATCGCGTCCGTCGAGTCCGTCGAGTCCGTCGAGTCCGTCGACGGTGTCGAGCGTCTCTCCCGGTCGCGTCCTGATCATGATCTGGAAGCGGTTCCCTTCGCCGGGCAGCGGGCACGCCGCGATGCTGCGGCCCCGGGCGCGGGGCCAGATGTGCCAGTGGTCGCGCGAGAGTCCGTCGACCGTGCCGTCGACGAGGATCATCCGGTCGGACTCGTCGGTGGTCCCCTCGAAGGCGATGCCCGCGGCCTTCCGTACGGTGCTGGAGCCGCCGTCCGCACCGACGACGTACCGCGCGGTCAGGACCCGGCCGTCCTCCAGGCGTACCGCGCAGGCCGTGTCGTCCTGCGTGACCTCCACGGCCCGGGCGCCGAAGTCGACGCGGACGCCGAGGCGTTCGACGGCCTCGCGGAGGAGGCCGGTGGTGGCGTACTGCGGGAGCAGGAGCACGTCGGGGTACGGGGTGCCCGCGCTGTCCGGGGCGGTGGCGTGCATCCGCCAGGTCTTCGTGAACGGGCCGAGGTGCAGTCCCATCGGCGGGTAGGCGCCGCCCGCCGCGAGGGCGGCCCCGGCGAGGCCGAAGTCGTCGAGCACTTCGAGCGTGCGCGGCTGGATGCCCTTGGCGCGCGAGCCGGCAAAGCCCTTCCCGGAGCGTTCGAGGAGCCGGACCGCGATGCCCCGGCGGGCCAGATCGAGGGTGAGGGCGAGCCCTACGGGTCCCGCGCCGACGACGATGACCGAGGCGTCCGTACGGACCGCCCCTCTTCGCGTTTCCTTCATTCCCGATGCCCCTCGTTCCGCTCGCGACCTTTAACGGATACACCGTAGCCGAAAATAAAACCCAGCAAGCTTCAGGTGACGCATTGTCGCCAATCGGACACATAGGGCTGCCGTACGGTGCAAAGTGGATGAATCGCCCGAGGGCCGAGTCGTGGCCCGAGCGAAAGGAGCGTGCCGTGCTGTCCGACTTCTTCGACCGTCTGCTGCGCCGAGGTACCGGTTCCGGCACCGGCACCGGCACCGGCACCGGCAGGGGCGTGCCCCCACCGCGCGCGCCCGGAACCCTCGTGTTCGACGCGGACTTCTCCTCCACGGAACAGTGGACCGCGGGTCACTCCTGGGCCTATCCCGACGGCGGGCCGACCAATCCTGGCGACGACAAGCTCGACCACCTGACGGCGGACCCCGCGTACAGCCGCACGGGGCTGTTCCGGGCGACCCGCCGCACGGACGGCGACTGGGACGCCGGGCTGCTCACCACCGAGGGCAGCCCGGAGGCCTTCCTCGTCCGGGCGGGGGACGTCCTGGAGGCCCGGGTACGACTGCCCGAGGAGACGGGCGCCTGGCCGGCGATCTGGACCTGGCTCGACGGCGGGCAGGAGGTCGACGTCTTCGAGTACCACCCTGACAATCCCGACCTGTTGGAGCTGTCGAACCGCGTCCGGGGGCGCCACCACTACTTCCGGGATCCGGCCGTCCGACCCGGGGCCTGGGTCGATCTCCGGGTCGAGTTCGGCGCACGCTCCGTGGTCTGGTGGATCAACGGCGCACGCGTCTTCGACGACCGGCGCGGGGTGGGCCGCTCCTGGCGGGCCCACCTCATCGTGAACCTTTCGGTCTGCGCCGGCCGCTACCACCCGGCACCGGACGCCGGGACGTCGGAGATGTCCTACGAGGTGGCGGAGTTGCGCGTGTACCGCGAGTGACGGCTCTCCGGTCGAGCATCGGACCGTATCGGCAGACAATGGGATGCATGGCACAGAACGCACCTCCGCAGCACGGGCCCTCGACGCTGACCGTCAAGGGCCGGGACATGCGGATCCGCACGCTCGCCTTCATCGTGCTCGCGGGTCTCGCGATCTGGTTCATCGCGGTCAACACCGGGTCGGTCAGCATCCGGCTGTGGATCCCCACCGTGACCCTGCCCCTCTGGGCCGTGCTCACGGTCACCCTGCTCGTCGGCGTCGTCCTCGGCATGTACCTCGCCCGACGGCGAGCCATCCGACGGCGAGCCAGGCGCTGATCGCGCCCGCCCGGCTCGCCGTACCGCCCCGCTTCTCCCTCAGCCGCGGGCCAGCAGCGCGCGCAGGCCGACGGTGAGGCGTTCGTACTCCTCGGGCCGGTTGTAGAGCTGTCCGGAGATCCGGATGCCGCCGCCACCGGGCCAGTTCCAGATCAGCACGCGGCAGCCGAGCCGGGCGGCGATCCCCTCGCGCAGCGCGGCCGCCTCCGACCGGGTGCGGGCGAGGCTCGCCGGCAGGCGCAGCGACCGCATCGCCAGGCCCTCGCCGTACGGAAGCGGTGTCACGCCCGGGAGCTCGTCGAGCAACTCCGCTCCGTAGCAGACCAGTTCGGCGTTGTACGCACGCACCCGGTCGGCACCGAGCCCGGCGATGAGGTCGAGGCCTTCGGGTGCGGCGAGCCAGCCGGTGTAGTCGGCGGTGGCGCGGAACTCGACCGCGCGGGGGAAGCCGCGGTCGTCCTCCCAGGAGGGCACGGGCGCGCCGACCCGGGCCCGGTGGGCGGGCGCCACCGCGAGGACGGCGGTGCCCGGTGGCGCGTAGGCCCACTTGTGGAGGTTGCCGAACCAGAAGTCGGGTTCGCCCGCCAGCGGTTCGGCGAGCATGCCCGGCGCGTGGGCGCCGTCGACCACGCTGGTGATCCCGCGCTCGCGCAGCTCGGCGAGCAGGCGCGGGGTGGCGAGCGGCCGGGCGGTGGGCGAGCTGATCTGATCGATCAGCACCACCCGCGTCCGGGGCGTGAGGGCGGCGAGCACCGTCTCGCGCACCGCGTCCTCGTCCGGCAGGGCGGGGTCGAGGGCGACGACGGCCGTCCGGGCGCGGCGGGCGGCCGCCGCGACGACCGTGCCGTAGCCGTGGTCGGTGACCAGGACCTCGTCGCCGGTGTCCAGGCGCAGGGCGTCGAGCGCGAGGTTGGCGGCCTCGGTGGCGTTGGTGACGAAGGCGATCCCCTCGGGGTCGGCGCCCAGGTGGGCCGCGACGCGCCCCCGGGCCGCGGCGAGGCGGTCGGGGACGCCGAGGAAGAACGCGTCGGGGTCGGCCATGGCCTCCGCCGCCAGGCGCCGCTGGGCCTCGGCGACGGGGGCGGGAACGGCGCCGAAGGAGCCGTGGTTGAGGTGGGCCACCCCCGGGTCGAGCCGGAACAGGCCCGCCCCTCCGGGGAATTCCCCGCCCCTCCTCGCCCCGCCCGGGGACACGGCGGACGCGGTCGCTGTCATCGGACCTCGACGGCGACGGTCCGGCCGGGGGCCACGCGCGTACGGACGACGGTGTAGGTCGCCCCGTCGATCACCTCGGTGCGGGCCGGGCGGACCACCCCGTCGACGGCGACGGCGGCGTGGGCGCCCGGGAAGCGGGCCACCCAGGTGTACGGGGCGCTGCCCGAGGTGTGGGTGAGGGTCGAGCGGCGGTCGGTGTCGTGGCGCAGGGTGAAGGCGGAGTCGCCGACGCGCAGGTCCTCGATGCCCAGCCACTCCATGCCGGAGGGCAGCCGGGACTGGGTGGCGAGGGTGCGGGCCGGGGCGTTCGGGGTGACGCCCATCAGGCCCTGGACGGTCTGGCCGACGAGGGTGAAGGAGACCTCCGGGTAGTCGCCGTTGGTGCCCTGGCGGGAGTTGACGTGCTGGACGTCCTTCTGGGCGTAGATGTGGCGCATCCACTTCCAGGCGGTGTCGGCGCGGTTGTTCGTGAGGAAGGTGTCGGGGAGGTAGGTCAGGGCCTCGATGTTGTCGGGGCGTCCGTCACCCTCGGACTGCTGGTCGATGTAGTCGAGGTACGCCTCGCGCCGCTCCCCCGGGGCGACGATCTGCTTCATCGGCATGAACCAGCTGTTCTCCTTGCCCCAGCCGGTCAGGGCGCGCCCGTCGGTGGTGTAGCCGCGCACCATGTCGGCGCCCGAACCACTGCCGCTCCAGGTGGAGTTGAAGTACGTCTTGAGTTCGCGGGCCCGGCGCTCGAAGCGGGCCGCGAGCGGGTGGTCGCCCTTGGCGCGGGCGAGGGAGGCCATCGCGCGGTAGGCCTGGTACTGCGAGCCGATGGCGTCGCCGGCCTCGGCGAGCGGTTCGTCGCTCTGCTCGTTGTAGCTGGCGACGCCCCGGAAGATGCCCTTGCCGGTGCCCTCGGCCACGCTCACCGCGCCGTTGTCCTTCTGCCCGTCGTGGAGGGTGACGAACTCCTCGGTGACGTGGCGGTAGAACTCCCACAGGGCGGGGTCGTCGAGGTAGGCGGGGTCGCCGCTCCAGCGGTACGCCTCCTCGGCCTTCTGCACCAGCTCGAAGGGGGCGGGAACCTCGCGGACGAAGAGGCTCGGGCCACGGTAGTCGATGGAGAGGTAGGAGCGGTTGTCGAAGTTGAGGGCCCACACCGGGTAGTAGGCGTGCTCGGCGGTGGCGGAGGCGGCGAAGGCGCGCAGCATCTCCTTGTTCTCGCTGTGCAGGCCCAGCACCCCGGCGCCGGAGAGCTGGTGGGCCATGTCCCGGGAGTAGTAGCCGCTGCGGTTGGCGTAACCCGCCCAGTAGGAGGGGGCGTAGACGCCGGTGCCGGTGCCGCCGGTCTGGCGTTCGTCCGCGTCGAGCGGGCCCTGGGTGCCGGGCAGGTGGACCCAGCTGTTGGCCTTGCCCTTGGCCCAGTCGAACATCTCGACGATCTCGGGGTCGCTGGACGAGATGCGGGGGTCGGCGGGGGCGGCCGGGGAGACCATCACGTCGTCGACGTTGACCCAGCCCTCCCCCGACTCGAAGCCGATCTCCAGCCGGTCCCCGGGGGCGAGCGCGATCCGGCCGAGGGTGTGGCGGCGGTAGTTGGCGGCGGCGGGCAGGGACCGCTCGGCGACGGTGGCGCCGTTGATCCGCAGGACGTAGCGGCCACCGGGGCCGCCGGTGGCGATCCACGCGGAGACGAGGTAGCCGCCGTGGCCGGTGGCGGTCACGGTCTGGGAGACCTTCATGCCGCTGCCGGCGTCGAGGTAGGCCAGCCGGTTCCCGGCGTGCGGGTTGTTGCTCGCGACGCCGGTCCCGGAGGTGAACTCCCATCCGGTCCCGCCCTGTTCGAAGCCGGGATCGGCGACGGCCAGCACCGCGGGGGCGGACGGGGAGGCCGGGGCGGACGGGGAGGCCGCCGCCGGGGCGGTGACCGCGCCGCTCGCGGCGAGTGAGGCGAGCAGGGCGACGGCGGACAGCAGCGACAGGCGGGAACGCGTCATGAGGGTCTCTCCCGGGTCGGGGCGTGGCATGGCGTGGCGGTCGGGGCGTTGCGGTCAGGGCGGGGCAGTCGGAGAGGGGCAGTCGGGGCGCGCGGCACGCTAGCAACCACTTCGAAAGGATGGCAATGATCTCGTCAGAAATGACTGAGGGATCGAACTGAAAGTTTTCATTGAGGGATTGCAAGTCTGCTCGGCACCCTTGTAATGTCCGGCCCCGTCAAGTTCCGCAACGGTGCGAGCGAGGAGATCCGACATGACGGACCAGCAGAGCGGGAGACGGCCGGGACGCCGGCAGGTACTGCGCGAGGGCGGCGCCCTGGCGGCGGCCGGAATCGGCGGGCTCGGCCTCACCGGCCTGACGACGCTCACCGGCTGTTCGGGCAGCGGCGACACCGGCGCGGGCGGCGGGGGCGCCGCCGGCGATCCGCGCAAGGGCCGGATCACCGTCTGGTCCTGGCAGGGCCCGGCCGCCGAACTGAAGGCGCTGATACCGGAGTTCAACAAGAAGTACCCGGACATCCAGGTGACCGTCGAGGACATCGGCAACCCCGCGATCTGGGACAAGATCACGGCCGGTCTCGCCGCCGGCGGCCAGGGCCTCGCCGACGTCCTGCACATCGGCGTGGACTACCTCCCGGGGTACGTCGAGCGCTTCCCCGGCGGCCTCGCCGACCTCGCCCCGCTGGGCGCCACCGCCCACAAGGACGCCTTCGCCGCCGGTCTGTGGCAGACCGTCTCCCCCGACGGCAAGCGGGTCGACGCCCTGCCCTGGGAGGCGAACTCGGCGGGGTTCTACTACCGGTCCGACCTCTTCGAGAAGGCCGGGGTCGACGTCGAGGGGCTCCAGACCTGGGACGAGACCATCGAGTCCGGCAAGCAGCTCAAGGCGCGCACCGGCGCGCACCTCCTCGGCATCGACAAGCCGGCCTCGCAGCCCGACGCCGCCAACTTCTTCCAGATGCTGCTCCAGCTCCAGGGCGCCTTCTACTTCGACCTGGAGGGCCGCATCACCCTGGACTCGCCGGAGGCCGTCCGGGCGATGACGCTCATCAAGACCATGAACGACGCCGGTCTGGTCAGCAATCTGGCCGGCGGCTGGAACGCCCTGATGAGCTCCCTCAAGAAGGGCACCGCAGCCGTGCTGCCCTGGCCCACCTGGTTCGGCGGGATCATCGAGGAGCAGGTGCCCGGCGAGGCCGGCAAGTGGAAGGTCCGGCTTCCCCCGGCCGTCCGTCGCGGCGGCACCACGGCGGCCACGGTGAACTCGACCCACCTCGCGATCGCCGGCAGCAGCAAGCAGCAGGCGGCGGCCTGGTCCTTCGTCGAGTTCGCGCTGACCCGCCCCGCCTCCCAGGTGCGGATCTACCGGGGCAAGGGCATCGCGCCCGCGCTCCTCAAGGCGTACGACGACTCGGTCTTCCACGAGCCCTCCGCCTTCTTCGGCGGGCAGCGCAAGGGCGAGATCTTCCTCTCCGCCCTCAAGGCGCCCAGCCCCGCCGTGAACTACACCGCCGACTACGCGCGCGCCCTGAAGCTCGTCACCGACGCCCAGTCGAAGGTGCTGCTCAAGGGTGCCGACCCGGCGAAGGTCCTCGCCGAGGCCGCGAGCGAGCTGGCCCGCCAGACCGGCAGGAAGAACGTGCGATGACACCGACCGCGCCCGCCGCGATCGCGACCAGCACCACGACCGCGCCCCACCCCTCCGCACAGCGCCGCAGGCGGAGGGGCCCGGCCGCCCCGTACCTCTTCGTGCTCCCCGCACTGCTGCTCTTCGCCGCGTTCAAGCTCTACCCCATCGGCTGGTCGTTCCTCCTCAGCCTGCACCGCACCGTGGGCGGCACCGAGACCTTCGTCGGCGCCGACAACTACCTGCGCCTCGCCGACGACCCGATCTTCTGGACCGCGCTGCGCAACACCGGGATCATCCTCGTCGTCCAGGTGCCGCTGATGCTGGCGCTCGCCACCGGGCTCGCGGTCGCCCTCGACTCCACGCTGCTGCGCGGCCGGCCCGTCTTCCGGCTCGGCTTCTTCCTGCCGATGGTCACCGGCCTCGTCGCGTACGGCATCGTCTTCTCCGTCCTCCTCAACGAGGAGTACGGGCTCGTCAACTGGCTCTTCGGCCTCGTCGGCGTCGACCCGGTGCCCTGGCTGACCGAGGGCATGTGGGCGCGGATCTCCCTGGGTCTGGCCCTGACCTGGCACTACACCGGGTACAACGCCGTGATCCTGCTCGCCCGCCTCCAGACGATCCCGGCCGAGCTGTACGACGCCGCCGCCGTCGACGGCGCCGGGGCGCTGGGCTCCTTCCGCCACGTCACGCTCCCCGGGCTGCGGCCCGCGCTGCTGCTCACGACCGTCCTGTCCACGATCGGCACGCTCCAGCTCTTCGACGAGCCGTACGTCCTCACCGGCGGCGGGCCCGACAACGCGACCCTGACCATCGGCGTGTACCTCTACCAGAACGCCTTCAAGTACTTCGACTTCGGCTACGCCTCCGCCGTCGCCTACGCCCTCACCGTCCTCGTCGGAGTCCTCGGCCTGATCCAGTTCCGCCTCCTCGGGGAGAAGTCGTGACCACCCGCATCCGCCATCCCGGCCGGAGCATCCTGCTCACCTCCGGGCTCGCCATCGCCCTGGCCGCCGTCGCGGTCCCCTTCTACTGGCTGGCCGTCGGCGCCACCCACAGCTCGCAGGAGATCTTCGACAGCCCGCCGCCGCTGCTGCCCGGCGGACACCTCGCGGAGAACCTCACCACCCTCCAGGAGACCGCGGACTTCGGCCGGGTCGTGCTCAACTCCCTCGGCATCTCGACGGTCTACACGCTCCTCGCGGGCGCCGTGTGCACGCTCGCCGGATACGGCTTCGCCACCTACCGGTTCCGCGGCCGCGAGGCGCTGTTCGGGCTCCTCATGCTCGGCCTGGTCGTGCCCGCGCAGATCACGCTCGTCCCCCTGTTCAAGATGATGGCCGAGCTGCACTGGCTCAACACCTACCAGGCCGTCATCGCCCCCAACCTGGCCCTGCCCTTCGGCATCTTCCTGATGCGCCAGTCGATGGCCGCACTGCCGAAGGAGCTGCTCGACTCCGGCCGGATGGACGGCTGCGGGGAGTTCCGGCTGTTCTGGCGGGTGGCCCTGCCCCCGATGCGCCCGTCGCTCGCGGCCCTCGCGCTGTTCCTCTTCCTGTACCAGTGGAACGACTTCATCTGGCCGCTCATCGTGCTGCGCGACGACAGTACGTTCACCATCCCGGTGGCGCTCGCCTCCCTCCAGGGCCTGGACGAGACCGACTACGGCGCCATCCTGGCCGGCACCGCCATCGCCGCCGTACCCATGGCGATCGTCTTCCTCGCCCTCCAGCGTCACTTCGTGTCCGGGCTCCTCGCGGGCGCGGTGAAGGAATGAACTCTCCGATGCAGACTGACCACGCCCTCGCGGTGGTGACCACCGCGCACGCCGCGCACGCCCCCGCCGAGCCGCTGCTCGACGACGTGTCGATCGCCGTCCTCGCCCCCGGCCACCCCGGCGTACGCCCCCGCTGGGAGCTGGCCTCCCTCCCCGACGGGCTGCGGATGCTGTCCGTACGCGCCGACGGCGTGCCCGTGGAGATCCGTCTCTCGGTGCCGCTCGGCGACGCGGCGGGCTACTGGCACCCCGAGGGCGGCTGGCGGCGCACCCTGGTGGCCGACTGGGAGGGCCTCAGCCGGACCTCCCTGGTCAGCGGACCCGCCGTCGGCTGTCTGTACGAGCACTCCGGCGCCACCCTCCTCGCCTTCGCCGCCGCCGACCCGGTCCCCGAGGCCACGGTCCGCTTCGGGGTCTCCGAGGAGAACGACACCCACGTCGTCCATCTGAGCCTTCCGGCCGCCACCGAGCCGCACCGGCTGCTGCTCGTGCCGCGCGCGCCGTCCGTCGCCGCCGCCCTGCGGCCGCTGCGGACGTGGTTCGCCGCCGCCCACCCGCCGATGCCGGTGCCGGACACGGCCCGCGTCCCGGTGTACTCCACCTGGTACGCCTTCAACCAGGACGTCACCGCGACCGCCGTCGAGGCCCAGGCGGGCCCGGCCGCCGAGCTGGGCTGCGGGGTCCTCATCCTGGACGACGGCTGGCAGCGGTACGGCAACGGCCGGGGCTACGCCGGCTGCGGGGACTGGCAGCCGGACCCCGCCAAGTTCCCGGACCTCGCCGGCCATGTCGCCCGGGTGCGCGACCAGGGGTTGCGCTATGTGCTCTGGGTGGCGCCGCTGCTGCTCGGCCCCGAGGCCGACTGCCACGACCGCTGGGCGGCCTCGGCGCCCGCCCGGGCCACCGTGCCCGGCGCCGTCGTGCTCGACCCGCGCCTCCCCGACGTCCGCCGGCACGTCGTCGAGCTGTGCGTCTCGCTCGTGCGCGACCACGGCGTCGACGGCCTCAAACTGGACTTCCTCGACGAGGCCGGGGTCTACGCGGGCGACGGCGCCGGGGACGTCGGCCGGGCGATGACCGTGCTGCTCACGGAGGTGCGCCGGGCCCTGGAGGCCGTGCGGCCCGGGCTGCTGCTCGAACTGCGGCAGCCGTACGTCGGTCCGGGCATGGCACCGTTCGGGAACATGCTGCGCTCCTTCGACTGCCCGGCGGACGCGACCGCGAACCGGGTGCGGACCCTCGACACCTCGCTGCTCGCGGTGGGCGGGGCCGTCCACTCCGACATGGTGATGTGGTCCCGCTCGGCGCCGGTCGAGACGGTGGCCCGCCAGCTGATCGGGGCTCTGCACGCGGTCCCGCAGATCTCCGTACGCCTGGACGAGGCGCCGCCGGAGCATCTGGCGGCCGTGCGGTTCTGGCTCGGGCGCTGGCGGCTGCACCGGGAGTTGCTGCTCGACGGGCGGGTGGAGCCGGGGCGGCCGGACGAGCTGTACCCGGTGGTGGTGGCGGCGCGCGGCGACGAGTGTCTCGTGAGCGTGCACGGCGACCGGGTGGTGGAGCTCGACTTCGCCGCGTACCGCCGCTTCCACCTGGTCAACGGCTCGGACCGGGACCGGGTCGTGGTGGACGTCACCGGGGGCGGCGGCCGGGTGGCCGCCCGGGTCCACGGGCCGGACGGCCGTATGATGGATGATCCGCTGACGCTCCTGCCGGAGGGGCCCCGTCCCCTGGCCGTCCCGCGTGGCGGTCTGGTTTCGCTCGTACTCACGGAAGGACCGCGATGAAGGTCGGCATCACCGACGTCGCAGCCCACGCACAGGTCAGCGAGGCCACCGTCAGCCGGGTGATCAACCGGCGGCAGGGCGTGTCGAAGAAGACCCGCGAGGCGGTCGAGCAGGCGATGGCCGAGCTCGGCTACGAGCGGGTCACCCAGGGCCAACTGGTCGCGGTGGTCACGGAGTTCGTCTCCAACCCGTTCTTCGCCGACGTCGCCGAGCGGATCGAGTCGGCCCTCGCGCCGCACGGTCTGAAGACGGTGCTCTGCCCCGTCTTCCCGGGCGGTGTGCAGGAGTTGGACTTCCTGACCTCCCTCGTCGACAAGGGCGTCGCGGCCGTCGTCTTCCTCTCCGCGTCCAACACGGTGGAGGGCGCGGACACCGACGGCTACGAACTGCTGCGGCAGCGCCGCGTGCCGTACGTCGGGATCAACGGCGAGTTCGCGGACGGGGTGCCGGCCCCGGTCTTCTCCACCGACGACGCGCTCGCGGCCGAACTGGCCGTGGACCACCTCCACCGCCTCGGCCACCGGCGCATCGGCATGGCGTCGGGCCCGGCGGGGAACCGGCCCGCCGACCGGCGGGTGCGGGGCTTCGTCCAGGCCATGGGCCGGCGCGGCCTGACCGACGCGGAGCGCTGGGTGGTCCGCCAGTCCTACAGCGTGGAGGGCGGGCAGGCGGCGGCCTCGTCCCTGGTCGGCCTCGGCGCCACCGGGATCGTCGCGGCCAGCGACTTCATGGCCCTGGGCGCGGTGCGCGGGATCCGCCGCCAGGGCCTGTCCGTACCGGGCGACGTCTCGGTGGTGGGCTACGACGGGTCGACGGTCACCGAGTTCACCGACCCGGCCCTGACCACGGTCCGCCAGCCCGCGGACCGGCTGGCCCTGGAGGTGGGCCGCAGCGTGCTGGCCCTGGTCAGCAACCGCGAGGTCCCCACGGGCGAGCTCCTCTTCGACCCGGAGCTCGTCATCCGCGCCTCGACGGGTCCCGCGGCCCCGTAGGGTCGCCGGGCGGCGAACGGAAAGGGACACACGCCAGTGACGGAGACCGGCAGGAGCGGAGCGGCCTCGCTCAGCGCGCAGGCGCGCGAGGCCGTCCTCCAGCGCATCGTCGACCGGCGGTACGCCCAGGGCGCCCGGCTCGTCGAGCGGGAGGTCGCCGAGGAGCTCGGCATGTCCCGCGTCCCCGTCCGCGAGGCCCTGCGCGCACTCGTCGCCGAGGGACTCCTCGAACTGCTCCCGCACAGCGGGGTGCGCGTCCGCCGGCTCGAACGCGCCGACGTGGAGCATCTGTACGAGGTGTGGGAGCCGCTGGCGGTCCAGGCGTCGCGGCTCGCGGCGCGGGCCCTGGCGGCACGCGGGGCCGCAAGCGGGGCGGCCGGAACGGAGGGGCTCGCCGCGCTGGAGGCGACCCTCCGGCAGGCCGAGTCGGCGGCCGCGGCGGGCGAGGGGACGCGTGAGGTGGCCGCCCACACCGCGTTCCACGAGGGCGTCGTGGAGCTGGCGGGCAACCCGCTGCTCGCCCGCACCATGGAGCAGCTGAGCTGGCAGCTCCGGCTGCTGTTCGGCCTGCGCGAGGAGCCCGCGCACATGCGGGCCCAGCACGCCGAGATGTTCCGGCACATCGCCGCCGGGGACGCGGAGGCCGCGGCGGCCAGCACGCTGCTGCACGTACGGGACAGCAGGGCCGTCGCACTGCGCTCCCTCTTCGGCGACGCCTGAGAGTATTTGTATACCAAGACGAGTTCAACACCCTCCCCTCGACGCACACCAACGTCGTGAAGTGCGGATTTCGCGGTCTCGCCGGCACCCCCTTGTCCGGCGCCTTCGGCTTGGTATACAAAACGAGGAGTCACCGGCGCCTACTCCTCAAGGAGCTCCCATGCACGCGTCCTCGTCCTCCCCCGGCGCCCTCTCCCGCCGCACGATGCTGGCCGGTGCCGCCGCCATGGCCGGGGCGACGGCCACGACGGCCGCCACCGCGCCCTCCGCCCACGCCTCGGCCGCGTCGTCCGACGCAGCCGCCGTGTCCGGTGCCGCGGGCCGCCACGCCAGGGCCGTCGTCTTCCGGAACGTCCGCCCGTTCGGCGGGGCGAAGACCGACCTCGTCGTCGTCGACGGGCGCGTCGCGAACGGCCCGGCGCCGCGCGGCGCGAAGGTCGTCGAGGGCGGCGGCCGGATCGCCCTGCCCTCACTCGTGGACGCCCACATCCACCCCGACAAGACGACCTGGGGCGGCTCCTGGGTGTCGCGGCGGCCGGCGAGCGGCATCGCCGACTACGTCGCCCAGGACGTCGAACTGTTCAAGGCGCAGCGCCGCCCCGTCGCGGAACGCGCGTACGGGCTGATGACCCACGCCGTCACCCGGGGTACGCGGGCGATGCGCGCCCACGCCGATGTCGCCCCGGCCTACGGCCTTGCCGGAGTGGAGGGCGTCGCGGAGGCCCGCCGGCGGCTGCGCCACGCGCTCGACGTCCAGATCGTGGCCTTCCCGCAGCACGGCGTCATCCGCACGCCGGGCACGGCGGCGCTCCTTGAGCAGGCGGCGCGCGAGGGCACCATCGACATGATCGGCGGCATCGACCCCATCGGGTTCGACCAGGCCCTCGACGAGCAGCTCGACCTCGTCTTCGGCATAGCGGACCGCCACGGCGTCGGCGTGGACATCCACCTCCACGACCGCGGCGAGAAGGGCATCAAGGCGATGCGCGGCATCATCGACCGCACGCGCGCCCTGTCGCTGGCCGGCAAGGTCACCGTCAGCCACGTCTTCTGCCTGCCGGGCCTCTCCGACCGCGAACTCGGCTCCCTCGCCACCGACCTGGGCGCCCAGGACATCGCCCTCACCACGGTCGCGCCCTCCGACTCGCTGGTGCTGCCGATCGCACGGCTGCGCGAGCACGGGGTGCGGGTCGGGCTCGGCTCCGACGGCGTGCGCGACTCGTGGAGCCCGTTCGGCAACGCGGACATGCTGCACCGCGCGCAGCTCCTCGGGTGGGTCACCGACGTACGCCTCGACGAGGAGCTGACAGACTGCTACCGCGTCGCGGCGCACGGCGGCGCGGACGTCATGGGCCTCGCGCACGCCGATCTCACGCCCGGTGCCCCGGCCGACTTCGTCCTCGTCCGGGGCGAATGCCTGCCGCAGGTCGTCGTGGACATGCCCCAGCGGGACATGGTGGTGCACGGCGGGGCCGTGGTGGCCCGCAACGGCGAGTTCCTCGCCTGACGCACGGCGGCGGGGCGTGCCTGCCGGCAGCGGCAGCGCCCCCCCTGCTCCGCCGGGCGCGACGCGCCGTCACCGCCGCTCACGGCCTCGGTCCGCCCCGCTCGGATCCGCTCCGGATCAGCCGTGGGGCCAGGCCTCGGCGATCAGCTTCGCTCGGATCACCTGCCACTGGGCCGCCATGTCGTGCACCAGGTACAGGTCCCGGCTGCGGGTCCACGGCTGGCCGGACTCGGCGTCGTAGGCGTGGGGCATGGCGACGCCCCGGGGAGCGTACGCCCTCATGCCCCGGTCCCGGGTGGTCTGGACGCATCGTTTGTGGTGGTCGCGGAAGCCCACGACGCAGGCGGTACCGATGCCGCCGGGCAAGTGGCGGCGGGCCTCGGCGACCTGGGCGGCCACGCCGTCCGTGCTCAGGTAGGTGATGGTGCCGTCCGGTGCGATCACCGGCTCGATCGCGACGACGTCGGTCATGCCGTGTTCGGCTTCCAGGAAGCGGGCGATCTCCCACTGGGCGTAGACGGGGACGTTCCGCGCGGCGCGTATCCGGGCGACCGTCGCGGCCAGCTCCGCGTTCACGGGCCCGGGCTCGGGCAGCGTCGTCGCGGGGTCCCCGCCCCCGACCGCCGGCCGGTTGCCGAATCCGTACGCGACGACGAAGTCCACGGCGGCCAACGGCGCCGTCTCCGGCTCCCAGTCGAAGCCCACGTCGAGGAGGTGCGGGACGAGCTCCTTCGCCGCCGTCCTGTCGCCCAGCTCACGGGCCAGCACGGGAAGCATGTGGTGGGCGAGCCCCCGGGCTCCCGCCGCTCCGGCGACCCCGGCGGGCCCGCCCCCGCCGGCTCCGGCCGCCTGGGCGGGCGTGGCGGCGAGCACGGGCGGTACGGCGATCGCGGCGGTCAGCGCGGCGGCGAATTGGCGACGGTGCACGTCAGGTACGGCCCTTCGGTATCGGCCGACCGGATGCCGGCACGCCTCGCATGCTCCCTACACCGAACAACCGCCCCATGAACCCTCGATGGCCGCCCCCTTGCGCCGACGGGTCGGCCGGCTCCTCGGGGAAAGCCCGGGACATTCGCCTTGGGAGCGCTCTCAACACCTGAGCGGTACAGATATCCTGGTCCGCGTCGGACCGCAGCTCAGCAGACGCAGACGAGGAGCGACCGCCTTGCCCGATCAGACCACGGGGTCCCGCCCCACGCTGGAAGCCGTCGCCGCACGCGCCGGTGTGTCCCGCGCCACGGCCTCGCGCGTCGTCAACGGGGGTGCGGGCGTGCGCGCTCCGCTGGTCGAGAAGGTGACCAGGGCGGTCGAGGAGCTCGGCTACGTCCCGAACCACGCGGCACGCACCCTGGTGACCCGGCGCAACGGCGCGGTGGCGGTGATCATCGAGGAGCCGGAGTTCCGGATCTTCTCCGACCCGTTCTTCGAGCAGCAGGTGCGCGGCATCAGCCGCGAGTTGACGGCGCACGACTCCCAGCTGGTGCTGCTGTGGGTGGAGGGTCCGGGCGACCACGAGCGGATCGCGCGCTATCTGGGCGGCGGGCACGTCGACGGGGCGCTCGCCTTCTCGCTGCACAGCGACGACGCGCTGCCCGCCCTGATCGACCGGGCCCGGATTCCCGTGGTGTTCGGCGGGCGTCCCGCCCCGGGCACCGACCCGGCCGTCCCGTACGTCGACTGCGACAACCGCGGCGGCGCCCGGGAGGCCGTGGGGCACCTCGTCGGTCTGGGCCGCCGGACCGTCGCCCACATCGCCGGGCCCCGTGACCAGACGTCCGCGATCGACCGGCTCCACGGCTACCACGACGTGCTGCCCGACGCCGACCCGGATCTCCTGTGCCAGGGCTCGTTCACCGAGGAGAGCGGCGCCCGCGCCATGGCCGAGCTCCTCGACCGCAGGCCGGACCTCGACGGCGTCTTCGTCGCGAACGACCTGATGGCGACGGGTGCGCTGCGCACCCTGCGGGAGCGCGGGGTGCGGGTCCCCGAGGACGTGGCGGTCGTCGGCTTCGACGACATGGACTCGGTGATCGGCCGGACCTCGCCGGCGCTGACCACGGTGCGCCAGGACATCGAGGGCATGGGCCGGTTGATGGTGAAACTCCTGATGCGGCTGCTCGACGGGCCGGGCGGCGCGGCCCCCGACTCCGTGATCACCCCGACGTCGCTGGTACGCCGCGACTCGGCCTGAGGGCGGGACGGGGAACGCGGAGCGGCGGGGCCGGAGGTGTCTCCGGTCCCGCCGCTCCTGTGGGGGGTGTCGGGTCAGTCGAACGGGATGACGACCACGGAGCGGTCCGTGCCGGTCTGGACGCGCGCGTCCCCGTTCCCGATGGCGCTCCAGACTTCGAGGCGGACCGTCCCGCCGCTCAGGTTGCCGAGCGTCCCGGTGGCGGACTTGAGGCCGCGGGACTGGGCGTACTCCTCCCAGCCCGTCACCGGGTCGGTCGCGAAGTACTGGTACGTCTCGGTCCGTTCGAAGGTGCCGTCACCGGTGAGGTCGTAGCTGATCCGGGCCTGCTGGCCCAGGCCGACGGCCGTCCCGGCGTCGATCTGGAGGCGGAAGGCGGTGGCCCCGCCGGCCCTGAGCGTGCCGTTGACGCCCTTGACCTCGTAGACGACCGGCCGGTTCGGGGTCCCGTCGTGGTTGCCGCCCTGTGCCGAGAGGACGGTGTCGCTGCCCGCCGTGGCGCCGGTGGCCGTGGTGAGCGTGCCGCCGGTGCGGAGCTGGAAGGTGTTCCCGGTGCCGGGCTGCGGCTCGGGGTCGGGGTCCGTGCCGCCGCCGGTGCCGTTGCCCGTCGCGGTGGAACGCGCGGGGACGGTCAGGGACTTGCCGTCGGAGAAGGTGACCGTGCGGGCGGTGGAGCCGTGGTTGTGGGCCACGTACGTCCGTGTGGTGCCCTTGGTGAAGACAGCCGAGGTGGGGAGGGACCCGGTGACGGAGGCGTCGGGGGCGCCGAGTGCGTCGAGGGTGGTGAGCCAGTGGTAGGTGTGGGCCTTGGACTCCCCCGCCTCCGGGGTGTAACCGGCGTTGCCCGCGTCCCACTTGGCCTTCGCGGCGGCCGGGTCGGCGAAGGACTGGAACTCCCAGAGGATGTCCCGCCATTCGACGGCGGGTCCGCCGTTCTCGCGTTCCAGCTCGGCGATGTTGCGCCGGACGGCGTCCTTGTGGCCGCCGAGGTGGAGTGAACCGCCGGTCACGGGGAGGACGTTGATGCCGTGGATCTCCTCGGGGTTGGCGGTCCACCAGGTCGAGTAGGCGGCGCCGCTGCCCCACACCATGCCGGCCGTGTCGTGTTGGAAGCCCGCCGGGAAGACCTGCTGGTCGGCGTCGAACCAGTACTGGGCGATGGCCTCGCCCTCGGTGGTGAGGAGGTACGTGCCGAGGTCGCGCAGGGCGGTGTCGCCGGTGGCCGAGCCCCACAGCACGAGCGCGGCGCTGAGGTTGGTCGACTCGGAGGACGACTCCTGGTTGTTGCCGGCGGCGAAGCCCTGGTGGCCGCTGGCCCAGCTGTGCCCGGCGTAGACGTCGAAGCCGCGCAGGAAGGGGAAGGCGCCGTCGGTGCGGCTGGGGTTGGCGGTGTCGCGGACCAGGGTCTTCACCATGGAGCCCCAGGCGGAGTCGGCGGCCCAGGCCGGGTCGTACTGGGCGACGATCGCGGCCGCGTAGACGTAGTAGCCGTAGTGGAAGTGGTGGTCGTTGAGCTCGGTGTCGCTGCCGTAGGAGGCGGGGTAGCCCGTGAGGATCTTCCATGCCTGGTCGTACGAGAACTCACTCGCTCCGCCGGCCGTGAACCAGTCCTGGAGGCGGCCCTTGATGAGCCCGAGGAGTTTGTCGCGGATCGCGCCCTCGCCGATCTGGTCGGCGAGCGGCACCAGCTGGGCGAGCTTGCCGAGGGCCTTGCCCGTCCAGTACGTGTCGACGGCGCCGGAGAAGGGGTCGGAGGAGTTCGCGACCTCGTTGAGGTAGCCGCGCAGCCGGGCCGTGTCCACGCCCGCGCCGCCCGGGAGTCCGGGCAGTGTGGCGGCCGCCTTCTGGGTGGTGGTGAAGGAGGCCGACTCGCGGACCTTCATGGTGCCGCGGGGCGAGACGTACGTGTACGGGGTGAGCGGGTCGGTGCTGTGCAGCCACTGGTGCCGGTAGAGCGCCTGGAGGGTGCCGCGCTCGGTGCCCTCCTTCGCCTCGGTGGTGAGGCCGTAGGTGGCCCGGACGGTCCCCGCGTCGTAGCTCCAGTTCACCGTGGATCCGGTGACGAAGCTGTACGCGTACTTCCGGAAGGTCGCCAGCGCGTCGGTGGACGGCAGTACGGCGACGGAGAAGTAGTCCTTGCCGCCGAGGCCCGCCGTGATGGTGGAGCCCGCGACGTTCCAGTCGGTGCCGCCGGGCGCGAAGAGGGCGTAGTGGTGGCCCTCGACGGTGATGCCGAGGACGTTGCCCTGGTCGGCGAAGACGGTGGGCGCGGTGGCGGTGGTGATCCGGGCGTCGCCGCCCGTGCCCTTGGCGTACACGAAGGGCATGCCGTGGCCGATGGTGGTGCGCAGGGTGCGCGCGCCGTCGGACCAGTACGGGGTGACGGTCCAGTCGGACCAGGCGTCGACCTTGGTGTCGGGCGAGTTGAGCCCGGTGAGGCCGAGGGTGAGGTCGCGCTTGTGGGCGTACTCGTACTGGCGGCCGTCGCCGACGACGGCGGGGCTGGTCGGGTAGCCGATGTCCAGGCCGCCGGCGGTGGCCTGGTAGGTGAGCGGATGGCCGTACATGGGGGTGGAGTACGGGTTGTCGCCGTAGCGCTGGAAGGCGAGGGAGGACCACCAGTCGTTGGTGGGCACCGGCTTGCCCTGGGCGGCGGCGGTGACCTTGGGGGTGACCGGTGCGCCGGTGTTGGTGGTGGGGCCGGAGGTGCCGGCGGGGCGGGTGTCGGAGTAGCTTCCGGCGCCCACCGGGACGGTGGCGGCTGCCGCGGGGGTGGCGGCGGGGCCGAGTCCCAGGGCGGCGAGGGCGGAGACCAGGGCCAGGACGGCGACCGGTCGGGTGCGGTGCGCCGGGCGGGCGTGGCGCTCCGGGCGGCTTCGGGGGGCTGGACGCGTGCGGGGGGCTGGCATGAACGGCACCTCATGTCGTCACGACGGATCGAACACGGACGGGGGATGGGGGTGGTGCGGCATGCGTACGGGGCCCTGGAGGGGCTCCGAGGGCCTTCAAAGGCCTCCGAGAGCGCTCTCAAGCGCTTCGGATGGCCGAAAACGTAAAACTCTCGAAACCTGGGTGTCAAGAGAGGGGGTACAGGAGGGAGTTGGGCCCGAGTCCAACCCGTTACGCCTTCAAGTCTTGACGGGACACCCGGAGCGCAGGCACGCTCCAACCGCATTCTTGAGAGCGCTCTCAAGCAGTTCTCTCGCTCGCCCCGTAGCCAAGGGAGGCCCCCCATGCCCATCGCCCGAGCCGCCAGAACCACCACCGCCGTCCGCCTCGGGGCGGTCGTCCTGAGCGCGGCACTGCTCGCCGCCTGCGGAAGTTCACCGGACGGGGCGGCCACGGACGGCGCGGGCGGGAAGGTCACGATCACCGTCGACCTGTTCGGCTCCTTCGGCTACAAGGAGGCCGGGCTCTACGCCGCGTACGAGAAGCTCCACCCCGGCGTCACGATCAAGCAGACGGACACCGAGGACGAGGCCGACTACTGGAAGTCCCTCCAGACCCGGCTCGCCGGCGGCGGCGGTCTGGCCGACGTCCAGGGCATCGAGGTGGGGCGGATCGCCTCCGTCACGCAGCAGCAGGCCGACAAGTTCGAGGACCTGAAGAAGTACGGAGCGGACGGTCTCAAGGGACAGTTCGCCGAGGCCAAGTGGGCGGCGGCCACCGGGAAGAACGGCGAGGTGCTCGGACTCGGCACCGACGTCGGCCCCGAGGCGATGTGCTACCGCAAGGACCTCTTCGCGAAGGCCGGGCTGCCGACCGACCGCGAGGAGCTCGCCAAGCGCTGGTCCACCTGGGACGGCTACCTGGGGCTCGGAAAGCAGTACAAGGCGAAGGCCCCCGGCAAGAGCGCCTGGCTCGACAGCGTCGGCAGCCTCTACTCGATCATGATCGGGCAGGAGAAGGAGCGCTACTACGACGCCTCCGGGAAGCTGATCTGGGAGGACAACCCCGCCCTGCGCGCCGCCTGGGACCACTCCGTCCAGGCCGCCGAGGACGGCCTCAGCGCCGAACTCGACCAGTGGTCACCGCAGTGGAACCAGGCCTTCGCCGCCGGTTCCTTCGCCACGATCCCCTGCCCCGCCTGGATGCTCGGCTACATCAAGGGCCAGGCCGGCGAGACCGGCAAGGGCACGTGGGACGTCGCCGCGCTCCCCGGCGGGGCCGGCAACTGGGGCGGCTCCTACCTCGCCGTGCCGAAGGCCGCGCAGCACAAGAAGGAGGCGTACGAGCTGATCACGTGGCTCACCGCGCCCGAACAGCAGGCCACGCTCTTCGAGAAGCAGGGCAACTTCCCCTCCTCCACCGGCGCGATCGAGAAGGTCGGCGCCGCCACGGACCCGTACTTCTCGAACGCGCCGATCGGCAAGATCTTCGGTGACGCGGCGAAGGCGGCGCCGGTCCAGGTCCTGGGCGTGCACGACCAGAACATCGCCCAGCAGATCACCAACGCGCTGAGCGAGGTCGAGCGCAAGGGCACCGCGCCCGAGAAGGCCTGGGAGAACGCGCGGAAGGGTGTCGCGAACACCCTCGGCTGATCCCGGTGCCGGACGGGCGGCCCGCTCCCCCGCGTACGCCCGTCCGGCACCGCCGTTCCTCCGCCTCGACTCCTCCCCGAAGGGCCGCACCATGACCCTCACCGCACCCGCGACACCGCCACCGTCTCCGTCACCTTCACCGTCCGAGCAGCTCCCCGCGCCCCGGCGGGAGCCGTCCGTCCGGCGGGCCTGGCGGAAGGCCTCGCCGTACGCCTACATCGCCCCCTTCTTCACCCTCTTCGCCGCCTTCGGCGTCTTCCCGCTGATCTACACGGCCTACGTCTCGCTGTACCGGGTCGAGCTCCAGACGCCCGGCGACATGGAGTGGCGGGGGCTCGGCAACTACACCGCGCTGCTCGGCGACACGTTCTTCTGGACCGCGCTGCGCAACACCTTCACCATCGGCGTCCTCTCCACCGTGCCGCAGCTGGTCATGGCCCTCGGGCTCGCGCATCTTCTCAACTACCGGATGCGCGGCCGCACTTTCCTGCGGACCGCGATCCTGCTGCCGTACGCGACCTCGGTCGCCGCCGCCACCCTCGTCTTCGCCCAGCTCTTCGGGCGCGACTTCGGACTGATCAACTACGTGCTCGGTCTCGTCGGCTTCGGCCCCGTCGACTGGCAGACCGGCACGGTCGCCTCGCAGATCGCCGTCTCGACCGTCGTCGTCTGGCGCTGGACCGGTTACAACGCGCTGATCTACCTGGCCGGCATGCAGTCGATCCCGGACGAGCTGTACGAGGCCGCCGCGATGGACGGCGCCTCGCGCTGGCGCCAGTTCCTCCACGTCACGCTGCCCGGGCTGCGGCCCACCATCGTCTTCACCGTCATCGTCTCGACGATCGGCGCGACCCAGCTCTTCGGGGAGCCGCTGCTCCTCGAAGGCTCGATCTCGGGCGGCATCTCGCACCAGTACCAGACGCTCGGCCTCTACATGTACGAGCAGGGCTGGGGCTTCTTCCACCTGGGCCGGGCCGCCGCCATCGCCTGGGTGATGTTCCTGCTCATCGTGGTGCTCGTCGGGGTCAACGCCCTGATCGCGCGCCGCCGTTCCCGCAAGGAGGCCGGCCGATGACCGCGCCGAGCACCACCGAGGTCCCGCCCCGCCCGGCGCGGCCCGCCCGCTCCGTCCCGGCGGCCCCGCCCCGGCGCGGCGGACGCCCCTCCTCCCGGGCGGGCCGCACCCTGCACGCGGGTCCCGTCGCCTACGCGATCCTGATCGTCGCCGTCCTCGTCTCGGCCTTCCCCTTCTACTGGACGCTCGTCGCGGCGAGCCGCTCCAACGCCGACCTGGCGCAGGTCCCGCCGTCCCTGGTGCCCGGCCCACACCTGATACGCAACTTCGAGGCCGTGCTCGAAGAGGCCGACATCGGGAAGGCGTTGCTCAACTCGCTCATCGTCTCCGGGTCGATCACCCTCGGCACCGTCCTGTGCTGCACGCTCGCCGGTTTCGCCTTCGCCAAGCTGCGGTTCCGCGGCCGGGGCGCACTGCTCGCGGTGACCGTCGGCACGATGATGATCCCGCCGCAGCTCGGTGTGATCCCGCTGTTCATGCTGATCGCCGAGCTGGGCTGGGTGAACCAGCTCCAGTCGGTGATCCTGCCGGGATTGGTCTCCGCGTTCGGCGTGTTCTTCATGCGGCAGTACCTGGTGCAGACGCTGCCGGACGAGCTGATCGAGGCGGCCCGGGTCGACGGCGCGTCCACCGCCCGGATCTTCTGGTCGATCGTGGTGCCGATCGCCCGGCCCGGCATGGCGGTCCTCGGGCTGCTGACCTTCATGGCCGCGTGGAACGACTTCTTCTGGCCGGTCGTCGCCCTCACCTCCTCCGAGCCGACCGTCCAGGTGGCCCTGCGGCAGCTCGGCGGCGGCTACGTCCACGACCAGTCCGTGATCATGGCGGGCACCCTGCTCGGCACCCTTCCGGTGCTGCTGGTCTTCGGCCTGCTCGGCCGGCAGATCGTCGGCGGAATCATGCAGGGCGCGGTCAAGGGCTGACCCCCTCCGGCGCCCCGTCCCTCCCCAACAGACGTCTCACTCCCGGGAGTTCCTACCTCATGACCGCGCTCGACGCACGTCCCGACACCTCGACCGTCCTGCGGTTCCCGCAGGGATTCCGCTGGGGCACCGCCACGGCGGCGTACCAGATCGAGGGTGCCGCAGCCGAGGACGGCCGTACGCCGTCCGTCTGGGACACCTTCAGCCGCACTCCGGGCAAGGTGCGCAACGGCGACACCGGCGACATCGCCGCCGACCACTACCACCGGCTCGACGAGGACATCGCCCTGCTGCGGCGGCTCGGCGTCACCGACTACCGCTTCTCGATCGCGTGGCCGCGGATCGTGCCCACCGGTCGCGGACCGGTCGACTCCCGGGGCGTCGACTTCTACCGGCGGCTCGTCGACGGCCTGTTGGGGGCCGGCATCCGGCCCGTGGCGACGCTCTACCACTGGGACCTCCCCCAGGAGCTCGAAGACGCCGGGGGCTGGCCGCAGCGGGAGACCGCGTACCGCTTCGCCGAGTACGCGGGCGTCATGGCGGACGCGCTCGGCGACCGGGTGGCGACCTGGACGACGCTCAACGAGCCCTGGTGCGCCGCCTTCCTCGGCTACGGCAACGGCGTGCACGCCCCGGGGCGCACCGACGCCCTCGCCTCGCTGCGCGCCGCCCATCACCTCAACCTGGCCCACGGGCTGGCCGCGCGCGTGCTGCGCGGGGCGCTGCCCTCCTCGGCCGAGGTGTCCCTGACGCTCAACCTGCATGCGGTACGAGCCCTTTCGGAGTCGCCCGAGGACCGGGACGCGGCCCGCAGGATCGACGCCGTCGGCAACCGGATCTTCCTCGACCCGGTCTTCCACGGCCGGCTCCCCGAGGACCTGGTCCGTGACACGGCCGGGATCACGGACTGGTCGTTCGTCGAGGACGGCGACCTGGCGACGGCGGCGGCGCCGATCGACTCGCTGGGCATCAACTACTACTCCCCGGCGGTCGTCGCGGCGGGCGCCTCCGAGTCGCCCTCGCCGTGGGCGGGCGCCGAGCGGCACGTGCGGTTCGAACCGGCCCCCGGGCCGCGTACCGCGATGGACTGGCCCGTGGACGCGGACGGGCTGTACGAGCTCCTCGTCCGGCTGCGGGACGAACTGCCGGACGTTCCCCTGGTGGTGACCGAGAACGGAGCGGCGTACGACGACTACGCCGACCCGTCGGGGAACGTGAAGGATCCCGAGCGGGTGGCCTATCTGCACGCGCACCTGGCGGCGGTGCACCGCGCCCTCGCGGACGGGGCGGACGTGCGGGGCTACTTCCTGTGGTCGCTCCTCGACAACTTCGAGTGGGCGTACGGCTACAGCAAGCGGTTCGGCATCGTGCACGTGGACTTCGCCACGCAGCGCCGGACGCTCAAGGACAGCGCCCGGTGGTACGCGGAGGTCATCGCCCGAGGGGGGCTTGCGGAGGCCTGAGCGACCGTACGCGTGCCCGGTCCTACGCGCGCAGTGCGCCGGCGACGAAGGACCGGGTCCACGGCACGGCCGACTCGACGGGGATGTGCTGGTCGTCCGCCGGGAAGAAGTCCAGGAACCCGGCGGCCCCGTAGTCCCCGTATGATCGCCGCGATCTTGATCATCATCCGAGGGTCAGCGGCACTTCGCGGGGGAGTCGTCACATGAACAGGTTCCGGGCAGCCGCGGTCGCGGAGACGCGAGGGGGGGTGCCGCGACACCCCCCTCGGGTCCGCGGCACCCCCCGGTCAGCGACCCGTGGGGGTCACAGGGCCTGCCACAGGGCCGGGACGTTCGGCGGCTCCCAGCCGGTCTGGGCCTGGTGGCCCTGGAGGCAGCGGTAGGTCGAGCCGCCGTACGTGACGGTGTCACCGGCCGCGTAGACCTTGCCCGCCGACCAGGTGCCGCCCGGCTGCGGTTCGCCGGGGCCGGGGCCCGGGTCGGTCCCGGTGGTCTTCAGGGTCAGGCCGTAGTTCTGCAGCAGCGGGTTCAGCGGCTGGAAGAAGGTCGTGCCGCCGCTGGAGCAGTTGCCCGAGCCGCCCGAGGTCACGCCCTGGGCCTGGCTGCCGGAGATGTACGAGCCTCCGGAGTCGCCGGGTTCGGCGCAGACGGTCGTGCGGGTCACGCCGGAGATGGTGCCCTCCGGGTAGGTGACGCTGGTGTTGTGCTGCTGGATCGTGCCGCAGTGCCAGCCGGTGGTCGAGCCGGAGCGGCAGACGGACGCGCCGACGGGCTGGAGGACCGAACCGGTCACCTGGACGTTCGCGCCGCCGGAGCCCTTGACGTACGGGGTGGAGGTCCAGTTGGTGTTGGCGGCGACCCAGGCCATGTCGTTGCCGGGGAAGATCGAGCCCTGGAAGCTGCCCTGGGCGACCTGGTTGAAGCCGGTGGTCGTGGTGCCCGCGCGGCCGCAGTGGCCCGCCGTGGCGAAGCCCTGCGTCGTACCGCGGGTCACCGCGAAGCCGACTGAGCAGCGGCCGCCGCCCATGTAGTAGGCGTCGCCGCCCCGGATGTCGTACAGCGGGCGCGGTGCCTCGGCCGTCCTGACCACCCGCACCAGGTCGCGCGGGACTCCGGTGGCCCGGACGAGCCGCGCCCCGGCGCCGGGCCGTGTCTCCTCGACGACGAGGACGTTGGCGCGGACGTCGACGTAGCGGACGGGCGCCTCGGCCGTGGCGGCCCCGTCGAGGGTCCGCTTGGCCCGCTCCAGGGCGGTCAGGCTGTGCGGGACGAGCCGGGCGTCGGCTCCGGTGGCGCGTATCGCGGCCGCGTCGGCGGCGCGGGTGGTGGCCACGGTCAGGGTGCCGGAGTCCGGCCCGTCGACCCAGGCTCCGGCGAAGGCGCCGCCGAGGCCCTGGCGGAGCCGGGCGGCGGTGGCACCGGCCTCGGCCTCGTTGGCGAGCCGGGTCAGGGCCTGGGGGCGGGTGAGTCCCAGGTCGCGCTGCATGGCGGAGAGGAGTTCGGGCTGGGCGGCGGAGGCGGCGAGGGTCCGGGCTGCGGTCTTCGCGGCCGGGTTCCCGTCCGGGGCCGCGGTGGCGGTTCCGGCCTGGAGGCCGGCCAGCGCCATCCCGGCGGCGACCAGCGCGGTACACGCCGCGCGGGCGTGTCGTCGGAGCATGGGGTGTCTCCTCGGTTCTCGGTGGGGGTTCTGCCGGAACCGTAGGGATCCGCCTGGGGGCTACGGGAGTTGTCAGTCGGCCCCTGCCACGGCGTTATGCCCCGGGACGCTGATCCGGCCCGCGCTGTGGGCCAGCGCCTCCGCGTGGGCGGCGCGGGTGTGGTGGAGGACGGTGGCGGCCCGCCCGGCAGTCCGCCCCTCGGGGTGCCAGCCGATGAGATGGCGCCAGACCAGCGGGGCGCCGGTCAGGGGCCGGGTCACGATGCCCGGCGTCGCGGGGAAGGTGGCCCGGCAGAGGCCGACGGCCCGCCCCACCTGGACCAGGTGCACGCAGGAGGCGGTGTCCGTCTCGTACACGCAGGCCGGGGTGAAGCCCGCGCGCACGCACGCGGCGGCGAAGCAGTCGCCGAAGCAGCCGTCGCCCGGGACGTCGGTCCAGGCCTCCGCCGCCAGTTCGGCCAGGCCGAGTTCGGTACGGGAGGCCAGCGGGTGGTCGGCGGCCAGCATCACGTACACCGGGTCGCGGGCGACCTCCGTCCAGGCGAGCCGTCCCGCCTCGGGCGGCGCGCTCTCGCCGCAGACCCCGACCAGGGCGAAGTCCAGCCGGCCGGCGGCGACCCCGCGGGCGATCTCCCGCTCCGACCAGGAGGTGTACGTGGTCACCGGCGAGCCCGGCTCGGTGCGGGCGAGCCGGTCGACGAGGCCGCCGAGCAGCGGGCCGTGGGTGCCGCCGAGCCGGTAGCCGCCCGCGCCCTCCCGGGCGAACCGCACCGCCTCCTCCTGCAACTCGCACACGGCGGGGAGGACGACCCGGGCGCGGTCGAGGACGAGGTCGCCGAGCGCCGTGGTCCGCACCCCCTCCCGTCCGCGCTCGAACAGCGCCCCGCCGAGGGCCCGTTCGATGCGCTTGAGCTGGGCGCTGAGCGCGGGCTGCGCGAGGCCGAGCGCGGTGGCGGCGCGCGTGAGACTGCCCGCGTCCGCGATGGCCCGGATCGCCTTGAGGTGCCTCAACTCCAAGTCCATACCGAGAGCTTGACGCCCCGCCCCCAATAGGTCCAGACCAGGGACGGCCGGGAGCGCGCGTCCACGCGCCTCGATGATCCCCGTCCGCCTCAGTGCCGCTCCGTGAGGAGCGTCGCCAGGTCGTCGGCGAACGCGACGAGCCAGTCGAGCGCGGATCCGCCGCGGGCGTGCCGGAATCCGTGCCGGCGCCCCCAGAACGCGGCCTGCACGGCGTGGAGTTGTGCCCATCGCCGGACCCGCTCGCGGTCGAGTTCGGACGCGTCGACGAAGACGTCCAGCGCGTGCCGGGCGGCCGTGCGCAGGTCGTCGGCTTCGAGGAAGGCGAGGGCCCGGGACTTGAGGAGCGTGCCGCCGTCGTAGGCGGGGTCGCCGACGTACCCCTTGGGGTCGACGGCGAGCCATGGCTCGCGGTCGGCGCTCAGGATGTTGCCGGGGTGGAGGTCGCCGTGGATGAGGGTGTCCGGCTGCGTGGCGCCGAGTTCACGGACGGTCGCCACGGCGGCGTCGACGACGGTGGACGCCAGGGCGCCGGGGAACTCGGCCGCGTCCTCGCGGAGTTGCTCCTCCCAGGCGTCGGCCTGGTCCCGCAGCCGAGGCAGGCCGGGCGGCGCCGGGACGGCGAGCCGCCGGCCGAGCCGCGCCGCGACGGTCAGGACCTCGTCGCCGTCCCGCACCTCGGCCAGGGTCGACGTCCGGGCGCGTTCGAGGAGCATCGCGAAGCGCGCGTCGTCCCGCTCGTGGAGCAGGACGGCCCCGCGTCCGCCCCACGCCTCGAAGGCGTCCGGTTCGTGGATGTTGCCGGGGTGCGGAAAGGACACCTTCAGCGCGGCCGCCCCACCGCCCTTCCGCCGCACCGGGACGATGACGCCGACGCCGCCGTGCATGACGTCCCCGTCGGGGACGCACTCCCAGAGCTGCATCAACTGCTCGACGATTCCGGGCAGTTCCGCGAGCCATGCCGCCCCGGACTCCCCCTCGCGCTCGACGGTGGTCCGCGCGAACGCCTCTGGTGTCCTGATCATCCGTTCACCGTACGCGCCGGGGGAGGCCGCTCCACCAGGACCTTGAAGAATGTTCACATCCGTGACCGTGAATCACATACACATCTATTGACGCGTTCACGGCGAGGCCTCTAGCGTCCCACGGCAAGCGCTTTCTACCCGCCCGTGAACCCCTCACCCTGGAGACCAACGATGCGAACGGGACCCGTCATCGCGTGCGTCAGCCTGCTGGCCGGCACGCTCGTCGCCCTGTCCGGTACGACGGCACAGGCCGCGTCCACCACCTACGAGGCCGAGGCCTCGCCCGCGGTCTGCACCGGCACCGTCGACTCCGACTGGGCCGGCTTCTCCGGCACCGGATTCTGCAACGGCACCAACGCGGTGGGCGCCTACGCGCAGTTCACCGTGAACGCCCCGGCAGCGGGCACCGCCACGCTCGCGGTCCGCTTCGCCAACGGGACCACGGCCGCGCGGCCCGCGGCCCTCACGGTGAACGGATCGGCGGTCTCGTCGTCCTCGTACGAGGCGACGGGCGCGTGGACGGCATGGGCCACGAAGACCTTCACGGTGCCGGTCAACGCGGGCGCGAACACCGTCCGCCTCGACCCGACCGGCGCCACGGGCCTGCCCAACATCGACCGTCTCGACGTCGAGACGGCCGGCACCACCACCCCGCCGTCGGGCGCCGCGCTCTACGTCGCACCGAACGGCACGGACGGCGCCGCCGGAACCCTCGCGGCCCCCACCACACTGAGCTCGGCCATCGCGCGCGTCACGTCCGGCGGGACGATCTACCTCCGCGGCGGCACGTACCACCACTCCCGGACGATCACCATCCCCGCCGGCAGCAACGGCACCGCCGCCGCCCGCACGAAACTCTCCGCCTACCCCGGCGAGCAGCCGGTACTGAACTTCTCGGCCATGACCGAGGACCCGGCGAACCGCGGACTCGCCGTGAACGGCTCCTACTGGCACATCAGCGGCATCGTCGTCGAACGCGCCGGTGACAACGGCATCTTCGTCGGCGGCAGCGACAACGTCATCGAGCGCACCGTGACGCGCTTCAACCGCGACTCCGGACTCCAGCTCTCCCGGATCGCCTCCACCACGCCCCAGAGCCAGTGGCCGTCCCGCAACCTCGTCCTGAGCGCCGAGTCGCACGACAACGCCGACGCGGACGGCGAGGACGCCGACGGCTTCGCGGCCAAGCTCACGGTCGGCCCCGGGAACGTCTTCCGCTACGCCGTCTCCCACCACAACATCGACGACGGCTGGGACCTGTACACCAAGACCGACACCGGCCCCATCGGAACCGTCACCATCGAGGACTCCCTCGCCTACGAGAACGGCACCCTCTCCGACGGCACACAGAACGCCAGCGGCGACCGCAACGGCTACAAGCTGGGCGGCGAGGACATCGCGGTCGATCACGTCGTCCGGCGCAGCATCGCCTACCGCAACGGCAAGCACGGCTTCACGTACAACAGCAACCCGGGCACGATGGCCGTGTCGAACAACCTCAGCGTCGACAACGCGCAGCGCAACTACTCCTTCGACGCGGGCACTTCGGTCTTCCGGAACAACACGTCGTGCCGGAGCGGCAGCGGCACGAACGACCGGACCCTCGGTGACGCCGACGGCTCCAACCAGTTCTGGTCCGGCACGAACGGCTCCCGGTGCGCCGCGTACTCCGGCGCCCTCGGCTGGTCGTACGCCACGGACGGCCGCCTCGCCGTGACCCTCGGCGGCAGGCCGGTCACCCTGTGACCGACCCGCTCCCGTACGACACACCCCGTTCACGGAGCCGACACGGGACTGTCGTACGGGAGCGGGAATGCCCTTGTCTCACAGGCGAGTTGGCCCAGACATGACTCTCGGAGTAGTCCTCAGCACCACCAAGCGCCAGCTCCCGATCGACGACACCGTGCGCCTCGCGCGGGAGGCCCACGACGCCGGGCTGCACTCGGCGTGGTTCGGTCAGTCCTTCGCGTACGACTCGCCCTCGCTCGCCGCGATCGTCGGGCGCGAGGTGCCCGGACTCCATGTCGGCACCGCGGCGATCCCCGTCTTCGGCCGCCACCCGCTGATCGTCTCCAGCCAGGCCCAGACCGCGCAGGCCGCCACCGGCGGGCGCTACCACCTCGGGCTCGCCCTCGGCACCAAGCACTTGACCGAGGAAGGTTTCGGACTGCGGTACGAGCGGCCCGTCCGGCTGCTCCGGGAGTTCCTCACCGCTCTGCGCCAGCTGGTGGAGACGGGCGGCGCGGACTTCCACGGCGAGCTGCTCACGGCCACGACGCCGTGGCCCGCGGCCGTGCCCGGGGCCGAGCCGCCGGTGCCGCTGCTCGTCGCCGCCATGGGGCCGCAGGCCCTGCGGGTCAGCGGTGAACTGGCCGACGGGATCCTGCCGTTCCTGGCCGGGCCGCGCGCGCTCGCCGAGGACATCGTCCCCGCCGTCACCGCCGCGGCGGCCGCGGCGGGCCGGCCTGCGCCCCGGATCGTGGCCATCGTTCCCGGTGTGGTCACCGCCGACACCGAGTCCGTACGGCAGGAGGCGTTCGAATCCCTGTCGCTCTTCGACGGGATCCCCTCCTACCAGCGGGTCATCGCCCGCTCCGGCGGCACCCGGGCCGGCGACCTTGCGGTGGTCGGCGACGAGGAGACCGTCGCCGCCGAGGTGCGGCGCTACCGCGAGGCGGGGGCGACGGAGGTGGTGTTCACGTCGACGCACCTGGGCGGCGAGGCCGACCGCGTGCGAACGTGGAAGCTGCTCGGCGAGCTGTCGAGGGAGTCCGGCGCGAAGGACTCCGACACGAAGGAGTCCGGCACGAGGGGGTGAAGCCCCCCGGCATCACCCCCTCGCCCGTCCCCCTCGTCCCCCGCCCCCCTGGCCCCGTCCCTCCGCCCCTCCGTCAGGAGGCGTTCGGACCCACGTCCGCCGTCGTCAGGGGGCGGCGGACCGGGGCCAGGGTCGAGTACTCGTCCGCACCGATGTCCCGCACGGAGCCACGGGCGTGGCCGTCGAGGTCCTCGACCACGGCCACGCCCGTCAGCGAGGCCGCCCCGATCGCCGGGCTGTCCGCCGCGAGGCGGAACACGCCGTCGGACTCCTGCTGGAGGCGCGGGTCGACGCGGACGTAACCCGCCGCGGGCAGGTTCCCGTCGGCCGCGGCGCCCCACAGGATGTTGCTGTGCCAGGTGAAGCCGCTGGTCGCACCCATCGCGACGAGGCTGCCGACGTCCCCGACCAGCAGGTTGTCGGCGACGACCACGTCCTGGGGTGCGTAGTCCCGGGTCTCGCCCGAGAGGGTGCTCCTGTTGCCGCGCAGGGTGTTGTGCGCGATCACCGCGCGGTCGCAGGCGTCGTTGCCGCGCCGCTCCTCGGTGGTCTCGCCCTCGTGGTGGTCGCGGGTGGAGCCGCTGCCGATGACGAGGGCTCGGCCCGAGAGGCCGGCGAGGTAGTTGTTGACGACGAGGTGGTCGTTTCCGTAGACGCGGACGCCGTCCTTGCCGTCGAGGACGTGGTTGCCGTCCACCGTGGAGCGGTTGCCGTGGCGCAGCACGATGCCGCCGACGCTGTCGCGGATCGTGTTGTACCGGATCGTGTTGTCGGAGGACTTCACGGAGACGGCCTCGGGGTCGCCGTCGCACCGCTCGAAGAGGTTGTACTCGACGGTCGCGTGGGCGCCGGACAGGGCGCGGCCGCTGACGCCGAGGCGGATCGGTTCGCCGCCGTTGGCTCCGGTGTAGCTGTGGTCGGAGAAGTGGTTCCTGAGGATCTGGAGGCGCTGGGCCATGGCCGTCGTGCCGGGGCCGTCGACCACGACGAAGATGCCCTCGGTGGACTTGTCGTGGAAGTGGTTCCGGTCGATCTTGGCGTCGTCGCCGCGCACGACGACCCAGTCGAGTCCGGCGATGTCGGCGAACCGGAAGTCGTTGCGGGTCAGCCGGATGCGCGGGCTGTTCGCCGGGATCTCCAGGGTGGTGCTCTGCCGCAGGGCGAAGCCGCTGACGACGATGTTGCTGGAGTTGTCGAAGACGAAGCTGCGCTCGCCCTGGAGCACGGCGCCGCCGCGCGACGCGGAGACGATGGTGATGGGTGCGCTGCTCGTGCCGTTCCGGCCCGAGACGGTGATCGCGCCACCGGACGGGACGGTGTACGTGCCGGCGGCGACGACGATGCGGTCCCCGGCGACGGCCCGGTCGATCGCGCTCTGGAGGTCGTTCAGATTGGTGACCCGGGTCTCCGTGGCCGCCGAGGCGCCGGTCGCGAGGAGGGTTTCGAGCGGCAGGACGGCGGCGGCCGCTCCCAGCGTGCTGCCCTTGAGAAACGTGCGACGCCGCATGTCGGCTCCTGATGTCGTCCCCGTTGGCGTCCGGACGGTACGGCAACTCCCCCAGCTTGAGGCCGGTCGCTGACGTTCCGCTTACGCGCCGCTAACGGCGGCCGATCGGGTGGACCCTCGACGGGTGGGGGCGGGCAGTGGCATCTTCCCTTCCGGGGCCGGTTCACGATGGCCCGGCGGAGCGCCCCGGTCTCCGCGCCCGCTCGACCACGTGAAGGGGGAGAGATGGCCGGCCGACGCAGGGCGATCGCCCGACTGTTGACGATGTGCCTGGTCGCGGGCGCGGCAGGTGGCTGGGCTCCGGAGGTGCGCGGTGCGCTCCCCGCCGACCAGACGACGATCTCCCAGGACGACCTGCGGACCGGCTGGGACCGGGACGAGCCCGGTCTCGCCCCCGACCAGGTGTCCAGCTCGGACTTCGGCCTCCAGTTCTCCACCACCGTCGACGGCCAGGTGTACGCGCAGCCGCTCGTCGTGGGGCGCACGCTCGTCGCGGCGACCGAGAACAACAAGGTGTACGGGATCGACGCCGCCACCGGGGCCATCGGCTGGACCAAGGACCTCGGCGCCCCCTGGCCGGCCTCGGCGATCAGCTGCGGGGACCTGGTGCCGAACATCGGGGTGACCTCCACCCCCGTCTACGACCCGGCGACCAACGCCGTCTACCTGACCTCCAAGGTCAACGACGGTATCGACGTCCAGCATCCCAACTGGTACGTGCACGCGCTCGACCCGGTGACGGGAGCCGAGCGCGCGGGCTGGCCGGTGAAGGTGGCGGGCGCGCCGGTGAACGATCCGGGGCGGGCGTTCAATCCGTACACGGCGGGGCAGCGGCCCGGGCTGTTGCTCATGGGCGGTTCCGTCTACGCGGCCTTCGCCTCGCACTGCGACCGCGGCCCGTACGTCGGGTACGTCATGGGTGTCAGCACCACGACGCGCCGGACGACGCTGTGGGCCACCGAGGACTCGTCCGCCAACGGCATGGCCGGTATCTGGATGAGCGGTGGCGGTCTGGTCTCCGACGGCCCGGGCCGGATCCTCTTCTCGACGGGCAACGGGGTCTCGCCCGCGCCGGGCCCCGGCAGCCTGCCGCCGGGGCAGCTCGCGGAGTCGGTGGTCCGGCTCGGGGTGAACAGCGACGGGACGATGTCGGCACAGGACTTCTTCAGTCCCGCCAACGCCTCCCAGCTCGACCTGAACGACACCGATCTGGGCTCGGGCGGTCCGGTGGCCCTCCCGGGTCCGGTCTTCGGCACCAGCCGGTATCCGCGGCTGCTCGTCCAGATCGGCAAGGACGGGCGGCTGTTCCTGCTCGACCGGGACGACCTCGGCGGCCGGAGCCAGGGTCCGGGCGGTACGGACAAGGTGCTGGGCGCCTTCGGTCCGTACGAGGGCGTCTGGGGGCATCCCGCCGTGTACGGCGGGCAGGGCGGTTACGTCTACACGATCGGCAGCGGCGGCCCGCTGCGGGCGTTCGCGTACGGGCTCACCGGCTCCGGGCTCCCGGGGCTGACCAACACGGGCAGCAGCGCGCAGCGGTTCGGCTACACCTCGGGCTCTCCGGTGGTGACCTCGACGGGGACGAATCCGGGGTCGGCGCTCGTGTGGGCGGTCGCGTCCGATGGGGCGAGCGGCGCCAACGGGCAGCTGCGGGCGTACGACGCGGTGCCCGTGAACGGGGCGCTGCGACTGCGGTGGTCGGCGCCGATCGGGGTGGCGTCGAAGTTCTCCGTGCCCGCCACCGACGGCGGGCGGATCTACGTGGGGACGCGGGACGGGCACGTGCTGGCCTTCGGGCGGCCGGCCAACAGCGCCCTGACGGGCGCGCCGGTGGACGCCGGCGAGGTGGCGGTCGGGGCGGCGGGGAGCGTCACGGCCACGGTCACGGCGACCCGGGACGTGACGATCACCGGGGTGAGCACGACGGCGGGCGGCCCGTTCTCGGCGACCTCCGCCGGGCTGCCGCGCACGCTGCGGGCGGGCGAGACCCACACCGCGCAGGTGACCTTCTCCCCCACGGCGCCCGGCCCCGACACCTCGGCGCTGACCTTCTCCACGAACCTCGGCGACAGCGCGCTCGGGCTCACGGGGTACGGCACCCGGCCCGGGCTCCTCGCGTCGCCGGGCGCGCTCGACTTCGGCACGGTGCCGACCACGACGAGCAAGTCGCTCGGCGTCACGTTCACGAACACGGGGACGGCCGACGAGACGATCTCCTCGGTCTCCGTCCCTGGCGCCCCCTTCGGCTCGGCGGACCCGCCGGCCGTCGGGACGGTCGTGAAGCCCCGGCAGTCCGTCACCGTGCAGGTGACGTACGCCCCGACGGCCGCCGGGGAGCACACGGGAACGCTCGCCGTCGGCGGCGCGAACGGCACGGCGTCGGTCGCGATCACCGGCACGGCGGTGACCGGGCGGGCGGAGCTCACGATCACGCCCACCTCGACGGCCTTCGGCGAGGTGAAGGTCGGTCAGTCGGTCACCAGGACCTTCGACATCAGCAACACCGGCAACATCCCGCTCACCGTCACCAAGGCGAAGGCGCCCGCGGCTCCCTTCTACGTGAGCAATCCGATCAGCGAGGGCCAGGTCCTGGGTCCCGAGGACGTGGTCCACCAGGCCGTGACCTTCTCGCCCACGTCGATCGGGGCGGTGAGCGCCGCGTACGAGCTGACCTCGGACGACGGGCGGGGCCCGCGCAACGAGGCGCTGACCGGTACCGGCGTGGCCGGCACCGGGGTCACCGTGCCCTCGCCGGGCGCGGGCGGCTGGCGGCTCAACGGCGCCGCCGCGATCTCCGGCAACGACCTCCAGCTCACGCAGGCGAGCGCGTCCCAGCGGGGTGCGGCGGTCTGGCCCGTCCCCGTGCTCACCGACGGTCTCAAGGCCTCGTTCACCACGGTGATCGGCGGCGGCACCGGCGCCGACGGGCTCACCTTCGCCCTGCTCGACCCGGCCGGGACGACGCCGAACGCGCTCGGCGGCGTCGGGGGCGGCCTCGGCTACTCCGGGCTCCCCGGTGTGGCCGTCACCTTCGACACGTACCGCAACCCCGGGGACCCGTCGGCCAACTTCGTCGGCATCGCGACCGGCGGCAGCGGCTCGGCCCTCACGTACGCGGCGACGACGTCCAGCGTCCCGAACCTGCGGGCGGGCACCCACACGGTCACCGTCGCGGTCACCGGCAAGACGGTCACGGTCTCCGTCGACGGCACCCAGCGGCTGCGCACGACGGTGGCCTCGCTGCCGCCGGCGGCCCTGCTCGCCTTCACGGGCGGGTCGGGGGGCCACACCGACATCCACGCCGTGCGCGGCGCGGCGATCACCTCCCCGTCGTACGCGCTGCCGCCGCCGGGCCCGAACGGCTGGTCGTACAACGGCAGCGCCGTGCAGTCCGGCACGAGCCTCGTCGTCAACCCCGCGCAGGCGTACGTCAAGGGCTCGGCGGTCCAGGCCACGGCCGTGCCGTCGGCCCGGCTGCGGGCCCGCTTCACCGCGACGCTCTCGGGCGGCACCGGCGGCGACGGGCTCGCCCTGCTGCTCCTCGACGCGACCCGGAACACGCCGAAGGCGCTGGGGTACGGGGGCGGCGGGCTCGGCTACAGCGGGCTGCCCGGGGTGGCCGTCGCCCTGGACACGTACCGCAACCCCGGCGAACCGTCGTCGAACTTCGTCGGCGTGGCCACGAGCGGCTCGGCGTCCACGCTGCGGTACGCGGCGACCTCGACCGCCGTCCCCGCGCTGCGTACGGGCAGTCACACGGTCGACGTGAACGTGACCGCCGCCGGGCGGCTCCTCGTCCTCGTCGACGGGGTGCAGGTCATCGACGTGGCGGTGACGCTGCCGAAGAACGTCCTGATCGGATTCAGCGGCGCGACAGGCGGCCTGACGGATCGTCATGCGGTGTCGGGGGTCCGTGTCGGCTACTGAGCGGGGGTGCCGGGGCGCCGCCCGTACCGGTGAGCGGCGCACCGCCCCGACACCTGTCCGCATGCCGGACGTGCGCGGTAGTCTTCTCGCCTTTCGGAGCACGTACCCGATCTCTTCCGTGAGGCGAGCGATACACATGACCGAACTGAGCCGGATATTCGTGGACGAGTGCCTGCACGGGGACGGCGACCTCGGCGGGGCCGTCGCCCGGGCCGCCTTCCCCCCGGGCTTCGAGAAGGCCTGGCGGTCGTACCTGCTGCACCGGCCCTGGTTCGTGGACGCCGCGGAGACGGAGGCCTTCGCGCGGGACCTGGGGGGCCTCTTCGACCTCCTGGTGTCGCTGCCGCGGCGGCTGTTCGACGGTGACATGGAGCGGTACGGGGCGGCCATCGGGATCGACCCCCGGCTCGTGTCGCTGCTCCGCCGGGGCGGATCCGGGATTCCCGACCGGCTGGGCCGCGCCGACGCGTACCACGACGGCACCTCGTACAAGCTCCTGGAGTTCAACCTCGGCAGCGAGGTGGGCGGTCTCGAACTGGCCGTGTTCAACGAAGGGCTCCTCGGCGTACCGGAGTTCGGCGCCTTCGCGCGGAAGCACGGGCTCGGCCACGTCGACATCGGCGCCCGGATGGCGGCGGTGCTGCGGGAGCGGGCGAAGCCGGCCGTGTCGGGCGGGGCGGAGCCGGTCGTCGGGCTGATCGAGGGGCGCGGCGGGGTCGCCGCGTACGGCCGGATGATGATCGCCACACAGGAGGCGATGGCCGCGCACGGTCTCGACGTGCGGATCGGCGAGGTCGGGGACGTCCGCACGCGCCCCGACGGCAAGTTGACGCTGGACGGGACGCCGCTCGACCTGGTCGTGCGGAACTTCGCGGCCGGTCAGCTGTGGGAGGATCCGGCGGGGCCGGAGGTGGCGGAGCCGTTCTTCCGCGCCCACGAGGCGGGCAGGACCGTGCTGTTCACGACCCTGGAGAGCGGCTTCTACGGGAACAAGAGCGCGCTCTCGCTGCTCACCGACCCCCGGTGGAGCGGTGCGTTCGACGACGCCGAGCGGGCTCTGGTCGAGCGGCTGCTGCCGTGGAGCCGCACGGTGAGCGGGTCCGGACCTGCCGGGGTCGCGGAGATCGTGGACCTGTGCCGGGAGCGGCGGGAGCGGCTCATCCTCAAGCCCGGGGCCGGGTACGGCGGTCTGGACACGTTCGTCGGCTGGGAGAGCACCGAGTCCGAGTGGCGGGCGGCGCTGTCCGTCGCCGTCGAGCACGGCGGCTACGTGGCCCAGGAGCGGGTCGTCCCGCGCGCCGAGCCCGTGTACGACCCGGCGACGGGGACGGTCGACGACTGGATCGCGGTCCTGGGGGTCTTCCTCACCGACGACGGGTACGCCGGGACGCACGCGCGGGCGAACCGGGCGGACGGGGGCGCGATCGTGGGTCTGAGCAGCAATCCGGGCACGCGCATGGTCGGCGTGTTCTCGCATCCCTGACGGGCGCCCGGAGCTCTCAGCGCGTGCCGTCCTTCTTCCAGGGGCCGATGCCGAGCTTCCCCGTCGTGCCGAGGTCGAGCTCGGGCGTCACCATGACGGGAGCGGCGCCGGGGAGCGCGGCGGCGCTACGCGTGCGGGGTGGCCTCCTGGGGGCGCAGTGCCGCCACCGCGCTGAGCATCAGCTCCAGGGCGAAGGGGTAGCCGCTGTCCTGCATGTCGGCGGCGAGCAGCGGGTAGGTCGCGGCGATGTTCGGGTGGGTGTCCGGCGACAGTCTGCCGTACACCGACTGCCAGACCTCCTGGTCCCCCTCCCTCGCGGCGGGCGGCAGGGCCGCCGCGGCGGCGTCCTGGGCGGCGAAGGCGAGGGCCTGGTCGACGAAGGCGTGGTAGATGCGCACCGCGAGGGGGTCCGGGAAGCCTCCGGAGCGCAGGATGCCGAGGATCCGCTCGACGGCCCGGGTCTCGTGGGGGCGACCGGTCGTGCGGTACGCGCCGAGGACCGCGGCCTGCGGATGATCGAGGTAGCAGGCGTGGATCCGCAGCCCCATCGAGCGGAGGTCCTCCCGCCAGTCGCCCGTCGCCGTCCAGCTCTCCTGCGCCCGGCCGATGAGTTCGTCCGCGATCGCGAGGAGGAGGGCGTCGGTGTTGCGGAAGTAGCGGTAGAGCGCGCTGGGGTCGGAGCCGAGCGCCGCGCCCAGCCTCCGTACCGACAGGGCTTCGGCGCCGTGCTGGGAGACGAGGCGGAGCGCCGTGTCGACGATCAGCTGCTCGGAGAGGACGGCGCCCTGCTTGGTGGGGCGGCGGCGCTGTCGGCTGCTTTCGGGGACCACGCGTTCGGACATGTCCGGGACCTTACGTCAACACCATTGACGTGTAAACGGCCTTGCCGCTTCCATAGCGCCCAACCACCTGCCGCCTCTTGTTCTGGAGCATTCGCATGGCCAAGGCCGATCTGGTCTTCACCCGCGGTCCCGTCTTCACGGTGGACCCGGCCCGCACCCGGGCGACCTCGCTCGCCGTCATCGGCGAGCGGATCGCCGCCGTCGGCCACGACGAGGTGCGCGAGCTCATCGGCCCGGACACCGAGGTCGTCGACCTGACGGGGAAGCTGCTGGTCCCGGGTTTCCAGGACGCCCACGTCCACGCGGTGTTCGCCGGGGCCGAGCTGGCCCAGTGCGACCTGTCGGAGACCGTCAGCGTCGACGAGTACCTGCGCCTGGTCCGCGCCTACGCGGACGCGAACCCGGACCGCGAGTGGATCTCCGGCGGCGGCTGGTCGATGGAGAGCTTCGAGGGCGGTCTGCCGACCCGGCAGCTGCTCGACTCGGTCGTCCCGGACCGGCCGGTCCTGCTGTCGAACCGCGACCACCACGGCGCCTGGGCCAACACGCGGGCGCTGGAGCTGGCGGGGATCACCGCCGACACCCCCGACCCGGCGGACGGCCGCATCGAGCGGGAGGCGGACGGCACCCCCAGCGGCATGCTCCAGGAGGGCGCCGCCGGCCTCGTCGGCCACCTGGTGCCGCCGATGTCGGACGCCGACCGCCTCGCCGGGCTCTACCGCGCCCAGTCGCTGCTGCACTCCCTCGGTGTCACCGGCTGGCAGGACGCCATGCTCGGTGAGTTCCACGGGCAGCCCGACCCCTCCGACGCCTACCTGACGGCCGCCCTCGACGGCACGCTCACCGCCCGGGTCACCGGCGCGCTCTGGTGGGACCGCGAGCGCGGCGCCGAGCAGATCCCCGAGCTGGTCGCCCGGCGCGCGAAGCTGAACGCCGGCCGGTTCCGCGCGACCTCGATCAAGATCATGCAGGACGGCGTCGCGGAGAACTTCACCGCCGCCATGACGACCCCGTACCTGGACGGCTGCGGCTGCGCCACCGCCAACTCGGGTCTGAGCTTCGTCGACCCCGACGCGCTGCGCGGCTACGTGACCGAGCTCGACGCCCTCGGCTTCCAGGTCCACTTCCACGCCCTGGGCGACCGGGCCGTCCGGGAGGCCCTCGACGCGATCGAGGCCGCCATGGCGGTCAACGGGCGGCGCGGCAACCGCCACCACCTCGCGCACCTCCAGGTCGTCCACCCCGACGACCTCACCCGCTTCGCCGCGCTCGGCGCCATCGCCAACATCCAGCCGCTGTGGGCGGCCCACGAGCCGCAGATGGACGAGCTGACGATTCCGTTCCTCGGCGCGGAGCGCGCCTCCTGGCAGTACCCCTTCGGCGACCTCGTCCGCGCCGGGGCCACGCTCGCCGCCGGCAGCGACTGGCCCGTCAGCAGCCCCGACCCGATCGCGGGCATCCACGTGGCCGTGAACCGCCGCGACCCGGAGTCCGCCGACGCGCCGGTCTTCTACCCCGAGCAGCGGCTCGACCTCCCGACCGCGCTGGCCGCCTACACCGCCGGCACCGCCCATGTGAACGGGCACGACGACGCGGGCAGCCTGCGCGCCGGGAACCTCGCCGACCTCGTGGTCCTGGACCGCGACATCCTCACGGCGCCGCCGGAGGAGATCGGTCAGGCCCGGGTGGAGCGGACCTACGTCGGCGGCAAGCTCGTCCACGCGAGCTGACGGGTCCGGATCTAGCCGTGCTTCCGCACCGAGGACGCCCGGACGTCGAGGCGGGTCGGGACGAGCGTCCCGGCCGGTTCCCGGTCGCCGTGCTCCAGGACCCGCACCAGGTGGTCGATGCCGGCCTCCGCGATCGCCTCGGGCCGCAGGCTCAGGGTGGTCACGGGCGGCTCGGTGTGCTCGGCCGTGACGTCCTCGCTCACACAGGCGAGGAGCAGATCGCCGGGTACGTCGTAACCGTGGCGGCGCGCCGCCTCCAGGACGAGGGGCGGGCTCGCCTCGGCGACGACGAGGAGGGCGTCGGGCCGGTCACCGCCGGCCGGACCGCCGTCCTCCGCGCCCGCCGGTCCTCCCGTCAGGGCGGTCTCGACGGCGCGGACCACGGGTCCGTTGCCGTGTTCCGCGACCCGCACGACCCGCTCCGGCAGGCCGTGCTCCGCGCACCACTCCCGGTGGGCGGCGAAGACCTCGGCATGGAAGCGGGTGGTGCTGTCGGGTACGACGAGGACGGGTCTCCGGGCGCCCTGCTCGCGGAAGTGGTCCAGGGCGGTACGGACGGCGGCGCTCGTGTCGACGTCCACCCAGTACGCCCCGGGCCGTCCCTCCACGGAGCGGTCGCTGAAGACCGGGATGCCGGCGGCGAGCACGTCGTCGACGATCCGGTCGTCGGCACCGGGGTCGGTGACGACCACGGCGTCGAGCGGCAGCTCGGACCACTCGTTCTGCAGGGATCCGGCGGGCAGCAGGACCATGGCGTAGCCGCGTCGCAGCGCGGTCGCCGCCGTGGCCCCGGTCAGCCGGGCGAAGTACGGCGACTCCAGGAAGACCGCGGGGGCGTCGGCCATCTCCCCCACCACGTATCCGATCAACTTGGCTCGACCCGCGCGTAGTTGGCGCGCGGTGGCATTGGGCCGGTAGCCCATTCTGCGCGCGGTCTCACGGGCCTTCTCCCGCACTTCGGGAGAGAGCCTTCCGGTGTCGTTGAGAGCCGCCGAGACGGTCGTCTTGGACAGGCCCGCCTCGCGGGCGACGTCGACGAGACGGACGCGCGGGGTGGGTGAAGAGTGCTGCCCGCCGTGCCGTGATCCAGAGGTCATGAACCGATGGTGCCACCCTCCTGACCTTTGCAAAACCGTTCCCGCAGGACCTTGTGCGGGAACGTTCCCGCATTAATACTCGCTCCATCCCCCCAGCGCCCGTCACTACACCCGTAAAGGGGTGGGTCTGCATGCGCATGTCGAGAACCATCGCGCTCCTCACCTGTACCGCCGCCCTCGCCGCCACGACCGCCGCCTGTTCCGGCGCCACGAAGCCCACGGCCGCCCCCGGCGGCGGGCCCGGCTACGAGGTCACCCCGACCTCGCCGCCCGCGAAGGGCACCCTGGACTCCTTCACGTGGTCCCTCTACGCCGAGCCGTACACGCTCGACTACGCCCTCGCGTACGACTACCCGCCGAACACCGTGCTCGCCAACGTGTGCGAGCAGCTGTTCCGGGTCACGCCCGACATGAAGATCGAGCCCGGTCTCGCGGTCAAGTACGCGCAGCCCGATCCGCGCACGCTGGTCTACACCCTCCGCTCCGGGGTGAAGTTCCACGACGGCACGACGATGACCGCCGACGACGTCGTGGCCTCCCTCAAGCGCCAGATGGACCCCGCGACCGGCTCGCCGTGGGGCTCGGCCTTCAAGAACGTCGACTCGATCGAGAAGACCGGTCCCCTGGAGGTGACCCTCCGCCTCGGCAAGGCCGACGTCCTGCTGCACGAACTGATGGCCGCCTCCCCCGGCACCATCGAGAGCGCCGCGTACCTGAAGAAGGCCGGCAAGGACTACGGCACCCCCAAGGGCGGCGTGAACTGCACCGGCCCCTTCTCCCTCGAATCCTGGGACGCGGGCTCCGGCATCACCCTGAAGAAGAACGCCGCCTACTGGGACCCGAAGCTCGCGCCCAAGTCGGAGTCCGTCAAGTTCACCTTCATCGAGGACCCGGCGGCGCGCACCAGCGCCATGCTCTCCGGCACCGCCGACGGCGGGTACATGGTGCCCACGTCCTCGATCCAGCAGCTGCGGACCAGCGGCAAGGGCACGCTGCTCTTCGGCCCGAACACCGCCGCCGCTGACCTCGCCGTCCTCGACCTGCACGGCCCGCTCGGCAACCTCAAGGTCCGCCAGGCCCTCTCCATGGCCCTCGACCGGAAGAACATCGTCAAGGCCGCGGCCGGCGGTGTCGGCGTCCCCGCGAAGGCCCCCGCCGCGCGCGGCGCCTGGTCGCTCGCCCCGGAGAAGACCGCCGAGCTGTACGACACGCTGCCCGAGCCCGTCTACGACGTCGAGGCCGCGAAGAAGCTCGTCCAGGAGTCCGGCGCCTCCGGCCGCACCATCACCCTGGTCACCAGCACCCTCGCCCCCGAGATCAGCATCGTCGCCACCGCCGTGCAGGCCGCCGGCCGGCAGATCGGCCTCGACATCAAGCTGAAGTCCGTCGCCCCCGAGGCGTACAGCAGCATCTTCGTCGACCCCGACGCCCGCGCCGGCCTCGACCTGGTGATCACCAACGGGTACGACAACACGCCCGACCCGCTGGAGTTCTACCAGTACTTCCGCACCGGGGACTTCGGCAACTACGGCAACTGGTCGAACGCCGAGTACGACGTCGCCTTCGACCGCGCCAACTCGGAGCCCGACCCGGGCAAGCGCGCCGAGAAGACCGCCGAGCTCCAGAAGATCGCGCTGCGCGAACTGCCGAGCATCCCCGTGTACGAGGCGCCCTACAACGTCTTCCTCGGCAAGCGCATCACCGGTGCCCCCACCGGCATCGCCCAGCTGTACTACCCGTGGGCCGCGACGATCGGGGCCGCGAAGTAATGACCCGATACCTCGTCGGCCGGCTCCTCGGGCTGGTGGCGGTGCTGTTCGTGACCTCCCTCGTGGTCTTCGGCGCCATCCACCTGGCCCCCGGCGACCCGGTGACCTTCCTGCTCCACGGCCGCCCCGCGACGCCCGAGGCCGTGGCGGCCCTGCGCACCGAGTACCACCTGGACGACCCGCTGGCCGTCCAGTACGCGAAGTGGCTCGGCGGTGTCCTCACCGGCGACTTCGGCACCTCCGCCCAGTTCCACCAGGACGTGGCCGACCTCATCGGCTCCCGGCTGCCCAGCACGGCGCTGCTCGTCGCGTACGCGGCGCTGCTCGTCACGCTGATCGGCGTCGGGTCCGGGATCCTCGCCGCGCTGCGCCCCGGCCCGCTGGACCGGACGGTCCTCATCGGCACCGGTGTCGCCACGGCGACCCCGTCCTTCGTGAGCGCCATCGTGCTCGTGTCGGTCTTCTCGGTGCAGCTGGGCTGGTTCCCCGGCCCCGGCGGCACCCCGGTGGGCTTCTCCCAGCAGATCTACCACCTGACCCTGCCGGCCTTCGCCCTGGCGATGACCTTCGCCGGGCTGCTGGCCCGGGTCACCCGCTCCGCGATGCTCGACGAGCTCGGCCGTGAGCACGTCGAGGTGGCCCGCGCCCGCGGCGTCGCGGGCCGGACCGTGGTCCGCCGGCACGTCCTGCGCAACGCCCTCGGTCCGGTCGTCACGGTCGGCGGCACGATGCTCGCCGGCCTCCTCATCAGCACCTCGATCGTCGAGACCGCCTTCGACGTGCCCGGGCTCGGCTCGCTGCTCGTGTCGTCGGTGACCGCCCAGGACTTCTCGGTGGTGCAGGCGATCACCCTGCTCAGCGTCGCCGCCTTCGTCCTCGTGAACCTCGCCGTCGACCTGCTCGCGCCCCTCATCGACCCCCGGCTGTCGCTCCACGGGGAAGGCTCCTCATGACCACCACCACCTCCACGGTGCCGTACCGCAGGCCCGGCCTCCGCCGGCTGCGCGCCCTCGGCCAGGGTCCCCTCTTCACGGTCTCGGTCGCGGTGCTCGTCGCCCTCGTCCTGGTCGCCGTCCTCGCGCCCCTCCTCGCCCCGTACGACCCCGAGGCCGTCGACCTCACGTCGAGCCTCGTCGGGACCAGCGGCGACCACCTCCTCGGCACCGACCAGTCCGGGCGGGACATCCTGTCCCGGCTGCTCTACGGCGCCCGCACCGGACTCCTCGGGCCGCTGCTCGTCGTCGCCGTCTCCACCCTCCTCGGCACCCTCATCGGCGTCGTGGCGGCCTGGCGCGGCGGCTGGGCGGACACGCTCCTGTCCCGCTCGATGGACATGGTCTTCGCGATCCCCGGGCTGCTGCTCGCCATCCTGCTCGTGACCGTCGTCGGCTCCGGGATGACCGCGCCGGTGATCGCCATGGCCGTGGCGTACACCCCGTACGTGGGCCGGCTCGTGCGCGGCATCGCGCGCCAGGAGAAGGCCCGCCCGTACATCGAGGCGTACCGGGTGCAGGGCTGGTCCGGGTGGACGGTCTGCCTGCGCCACCTGCTGCCGAACATCGCCCCGACGGTCTTCGCCCAGTCCGCGATGAACTTCGGGTACGCGCTGATGGACCTCGCGGCGCTCTCCTACCTCGGCTTCGGCGTGCAGCCGCCGACCGCCGACTGGGGCGCCATGATCAACGAAGGCCAGTCGGCCGTCCAGCAGGGGGCGATGCTGCCCGCCCTCGCGCCCTCCGCGTGCATCGTGCTCGCCGTGGTGGCGTTCGGCATCGTCGGCGAGGGACTCGCCGACCGGATCGCGAAGCGTGAGCGGTGAACGGCATGAAGGAACACAGCGGCACGACGCCGGTCCTGGAGATCGACGGGCTCGACGTCCGGCTCCCCGAGGGCCGCGCCGGACGGCCGATCCTGGACGGCGTCAGCCTGCGGGTCGGCGCCGGGGAGAGCGTCGGTCTGGTCGGCGAGTCCGGCTCGGGCAAGTCGGTGGCCTGCCGCAGCGTCCTCGGACTGCTGCCCGGGGGCGCCCGCACCACCGGCGAGGTCCGGGTCGCGGGCCGTGACGTGCTCGCCATGAACCGCACGGAGCTGGCCGCGCTGCGGGCCCGGCAGGTCTCCATGGTCTTCCAGGACCCGCGGGCCTCCGTCAATCCGCTCCGCCGCGTCGGCGACTTCCTCACCGAGGGACTGCGCGCGGCCGGCACCCCGCCGGCCGCGGCGACCGCGCGGGCCCTGGAGCTGCTCGAAGCGGTCGGCATCCGCGACCCGAAGGGCGCGCTGCGCCGTCGGCCGCACGAGTTCTCCGGCGGCATGCTCCAGCGGGTGGTCATCGCTGCGGCGCTCGCCTCCGAACCCGCGCTGCTCGTCGCCGACGAGCCGACGACCGCCCTGGACGTCACGACCCAGGCGGAGATCATCCGGATCCTGACCCGCCTGCGGGCCGAGCGCGGCACGGGCATGCTCTTCGTCACCCACGACCTCGAACTCGCCTCCGCCGTCTGCGACCGCGTGTACGTGATGTACGCGGGCCGGATCGTGGAGACGCGGGGCACCGACGAGCTGTTCGACCGGCCCCGCCACCCGTACACGGCGGGCCTGCTCGCCTGCACGCCGGGCATCGAACCCGGCTCCCCCGCGCCCCGGCCCATCCCGGGACGGCCCGTCTCCCTGGCCGAGACGCCGCCGGGCTGCGCCTTCGCCGCGCGCTGCGCCCACGCCGTACCGCGCTGCTCCCAGGAGAAGCCGGTCCTCGCCCGGCACGGCGACGGACTCGCCGCCTGCCACCGCGCCGACGAAGGGATCATGCTGTGACCGTGTCGACAAAGGACGCCCCGGTCGTCGAGACCGGCCTGGTCGTCGACGGCCTGCGGAAGGTGTACGGCGACCACACGGCCGTCGACGGCGTGTCCTTCACCCTGGCGCCCGGCTCCTCCCTCGCGATCGTCGGCGAGTCCGGCAGCGGCAAGACCACCACGGTCCGGATGCTCGTCGGTCTGGAGCGCCCGGACGGCGGCACCGTCCGCCTGGACGGCCGGGACCGCTCCACGCTGCCCCGGGGCCGGGCCGAACGGCTGGCCAGGGCCCGGGAGATCCAGATGGTCTTCCAGGACCCGTACCTCTCGCTCGACCCCCGGATCACCGTCTCCGGCTGCCTCGACGAGGTGCTCCGCCTCCACACCGCCCTCGACGCGACCGCCCGCGCCGCCCGGGTCTCCGAGCTCCTCGACCAGGTCGGGCTCGGCACGCGCGAGGCCTCGGCCCTCCCCCGCGGGCTGTCCGGCGGGCAGCGGCAGCGCGTGGCGATCGCCCGCGCCCTCGCCGTGGAGCCCCGCGTCCTCGTCCTCGACGAGGCCGTCGCCGCGCTCGACGTGTCGATCCAGGCGCAGATCCTCGAACTCCTCGCCACGATCCGCCGCGACTCGGGCATCGGCTACCTGTTCGTCACCCACGACCTGGCCGTGGTCCGGCACATCGCGGACGAGGTGATGGTCCTCAAGTCCGGTCAGGTCGTGGAGGCCGGCCCGACCTCGCGCGTACTGGAGTCCCCGGAGCACCCGTACACCCGGCTCCTGCTCGACTCCGTGCCCCGGCGCGGCGGGTTCGCGGCGGCGAGCTGACGGACCACCGGTGGGCCGACGAGCGTCGCGGCCACCGGTCACCTGTCGCCGGTCACCGGTCGGGGGGCCGGTGACCGGTCGCACGCCTCGGGCGCCTCGTGCGCGGGCGCGCGGTTCGGTGACCGGGCGCGCGGTTCGGTGACCGGGCGCGCGGTTCGGTGACCGGGCGCGCCGCCCGGGGGTCAGGCCCGCAGCCGCCGGAGGACGGCGCGCATCGCGCGTTCCACGGCGGCGCGGGACGCGTCGTTGGGGTCGGTCAGTTCGAAGCCGTGGTGGCCCAGCGGCACGTCGACGAGTTCGACCTCCACCCCGCTCTTCGCGGCGGCGTCCAGGAACTCCTGGACCGTCGCCGCGAAGGCGGGGTGTTCGAGTCCGGCCCGGGTGAGGACGACCGGCGGCGCGCCCGGTCCCGGACCGAGCGCGTCGACCGGCCGGAAGCGGGACTCCACCGCGCCCCAGCCGGGCAGCGGCGCGAGGGCGGGGTAGTTCGCCGCCACGCACCGCAGCCACGGCGGGGGCGCGGCGAGCCAGTCCGCCGCGAGGAGTCCGCCGGTGGAGAAGAACCAGAGGGCGATGCGGTCGCCGTCCACGCGCGGGTCGGCGCGGACCAGTTCGACCGCCTCGGCGAGGTCGTCGGCGGCCCGCGGATAGTCGGCGAGGCCGTGCAGCCGGTGGTCGAGGGTCACGCCGACGGCACCGAGGCTCGCCGCGTAGCGGCCGTATCCGAGGAAGAACGGCGTGTCGCGCGGGGTGGGCCGCTGGTCGGGGGCGATCGGCCCGCCGTGGACGAAGACCACGGCCGGCCGGGGCGCACCTGCGGAGTCGCCGGCGTGCCCGTCGGCTTCCGGCAGGTGGAGGTCGACCCGTCCCCGCCGCTCGCGCGGCGCCTCGGGGACGTCCAGGAGGAACGGCAGGAGGTGCGTGGGCCGTTCGGGGGCGTGGACGCGCTCGGGGGCGCTCACCCGGTGGCCCTCTCCGGCCGCCGCGCGCAGCAGCGTCTCGGCGAGCTCCTCGGGGACGGAGAGCATCGGCCAGTGGCCGGTGGCCAGTTCGAGGAAGCGCACCCGGTCGTCGGCGAGCGCCCGGATCTGCGGCGGGCCCACTTCCACCAGCATCTCGACCAGGTCGATGCTCGATCCGTTGGCGGTGCACAGGACGCCGGTGACCGGAAGGGCGGAGCCGGCACCGGTCAGGCGCAGTGGGCGCGTGAGCGTGCCGGGCGGCTGCGGGGCGGCGAGCCGCTCCAGGCGGTCCAGCGCCGCGGCCGGGACGCCCTCGGTGCTGCCCCAGCGCGGCCAGGTGTCGCGCGTCGGCGGCGGGACCGGTCCGTGGTTCTCGGCCGCCCGGGTCGGGTCCGCGAGCCGGGCCCGGACCTCCGGGTCGGGCACGGAGCGTACGGGCGCCTCGCCGTCCTGCGGGAGGGCGGTGTCGAGGGCGACGACCCGGGAGACGCGCTCCGGCAGCCGGTCGGCGGCGCCGAGGACCGGATGGAGCCCGTAACCGTGCCCCACGAGGACGACGTCGGTCGCCCCGATCCCGTCCACGAGCCGCACCAGCTCCTCGACGTGAGTCTCCAGATCGGTGCCGGGCCCGGCCTCGCCGCGCCGGTCGCCCGAGCCGCTGAGCGTCACCGGGTACGCCTCCGCGCCCGCCTCCCGCAGCCGTACGGCCGTCTCCTCCCACACCCAGCCCCCGGTGAAGGCCCCCGGCACCAGCACGAACGTCGTCATGATCGTCTCCTCGTGACTCCTGGTCGATGCGTCGCGGCCACGCTAGGAACTCCCCTTGGGGGAGATTCAAGAGCGAGGTCCAAGAGGGAGCTTCGGGGGGAACTTCGGGGGCGCCGACGTAGGGTTCGACCCGTGGAGTCCGACGGGCTGTGGAGCATCGGGGACCTCGCCGAGCGGGCGGGGGTCACCGTGAAGACCGTGCGTTTCTACTCCGACCGGGGTCTGCTCCCGGAGGCGGGGCGCAGTTCCGGTGGGCATCGGCGGTACGGGCCCGAGGCGCTCGGGCGGCTGCGGCTCATCCGTTCGCTGCGCGCCCTCGATCTGCCGGTGCCGGAGGTGGAGCGGGTCCTCGACCGGGACGAGGCCCTGGAGGAGGTCGTCGCGGGGCAGTTGCGCGACGTGACCTCCCAACTGGCCGCGCTGCGCTGGCGCGAGGCGTCGCTGCGGCTGGTCCGGGACTGCGCGGCCGGGGAGCGCGCCGAGCGGTTGCGGCTGGTCGGCGCCGTGGGCATGCCGCCCGACACGACCGCCCTGGTCCGGTTCTGGCGGCGGACGCTGCCGGTGCGGCTGCCGGCCAGGACCGTGTCGGCGGTCCTCGATTCCGTGGTGCCGCTGCCCCCTCGGGAGCCGAGCCCCGCGCAGGTGCTGGCCTTCGCCCGGCTGCACGAGCTGGTCACGGATCCGCGCGTCGACCGGCCGGAGTTCCGGCCGGCGCCGCCGCTGCCGGACGGGGAGTACCGGCCGGAGGTGCTGTACGAGGGGCTGGCCGAGGCGTACGCGCTGGCCGCGTCCTCGACGGCCGTACGCGGTGAGGCTCTCGACTGTTTCGTCGCCGCGTACGCGCTGGCGCTCGGCGCCCCCGACACCCCCGCATTCCGCCGCCGTCTCCTCGGTCTGCTCGCCCGGAACGACGGTCCCGTGATCCAGCGCTACTGGAAGCTCGCCACCGGTCTCTTCGCCCCGGGCGAACCGGTCCTCGGCGCCCTCCATCACCACCTCTCCGTCGCCCTGCACGCCCAGGTCGAGGCCCGGGCCGTCTGACGGGACCATCCGCATCGTGGGCACCCGGCGTCCACACGCTGGGCGGCCAGGTGGCGGATCTCGCCATGCTCCCGACGTCGCCGCAGGTCAGAGGCGTGCGGAGAGGCCGTCAGGTGGCGCAATACTGCGGCAACACCACCCGGTCCCGTCCGCCGCTACGTTCCGTGGCATGCCAGCCGAACCCGCTTCCGCCGCCCTCCCGCTCGCCGCCGCCCGCCGTCGGCGCCTGCGGGCGGACCGGGCGCGGCAGCTCGCCGACCTGCTGCGTCACCAGATCCTGGCGGGCGGCTTCCCCGACGGGGTGCTGCCGCTGGAGGACGCGCTCGCCGCCGACTTCCGGGCCAGCCGGAACACCGTCCGGCAGGCACTCGACCTGTTGCGCGGCGAGCAGATCGTCGCCCGGCAGCCGGGGGTCGGCACGGTGGTGGTGTGCGAGAAGTTCCCGCACGGTCTGGAGCGCCTCCAGGGGCTTGCCGAGACCCTGCACGAGCACGGCAGGGTCACGAACGAGGTCCGTACGGTCGGGCCGGTCGGAGCGCCGGGGCCGGTGGCCCACCGGCTCGGCCTGCCCGAGCACGCGGACGTGCTCTGCATCGAGCGGCTGCGCCGCCTGAACGGGCTGCCGCTCTCGCTGGACCTGTCGTACCTGCCGATGGACATCGGCGGTGAACTGCTGGGCTGCGACCTGGAGAACACGGATGTGTTCCGGCTCCTGGAGCAGCTCACGGGCGGCCCGTTGGGGCACGCCGAGATCACTCTGGAGGCCGTCAACGCCGACGCCCATTCGGCGGCGGTGCTCCAGGCCCCGCGCGGGGCGGCCGTCCTCATGCTGGAGCGGCTCACGCATCTGCCCGACGGACGGCCGGTGGACCTGGAGTTCATCCGGTTCCGCGGCGACCGCATCACCATGAGCGGCGTCCTGCGCCGCTCCCTCTGACCCCACACCCCTCATCTCGTACCCCCACGTCCCCGTCCTCGTACCCCCACGCCCCCTTCACGCACCCCCACTTCCCCCTTCTCGTACCCCTTTCCTGGAGACAGCCGTGCCTCTCGTCCCCCAGCGCGCCGACGTGCCCGTGACCATCGACGAGTCGAAGTGCATCGACGGCTGCACGCTCTGCGTCGACATGTGTCCGCTCGACTCGCTCGCGATCCGCGAGGACAACGGCAAGGCGTACATGCACGTGGACGAGTGCTGGTACTGCGGCCCGTGCGCCGCCCGCTGCCCCACCGGCGCGGTCACCGTCAACATGCCCTACCTGCTCCGGTGAAAGGCCGAACCCCCATGAACCTCAAGGGACTCCGTCCCCTGCTCCCCCTGGCCCTGCTGCTGCCGCTGGCCACCGCCTGCGGCGGCGCGACCGGCGCCGACGCCGAGGACGGCGCGAAGACGGTCACGGTGACCGTCGGCTACCAGTCGAAGACCATCAACACCGTCACCGCCGGCACGCTGCTGCGCTCCCTCGGCTACTTCGAGGAGGAGCTCACCGCTCGCGGGAAGCGGGACGGCGTCACCTACCGGGTGGTGTGGCAGGACTACGCGACCGGGGCCCCGATCACCGCCCAGATGACGGCCGGGAAGATCGACATCGGTTCGATGGGCGACTTCCCGCTGCTGATCAACGCGGCGCGCGGCGTCCAGCTCAAGGAGCGGACCCGGCTGGTCTCGGTCACCGGGTACAACCCGCGCGGCGGGCTCAACACCGTGGTGACGGCGCCCGGTTCGCCGCTGCGTTCGCTCGCCGACCTGCGCGGCAAGAAGGTGTCCACGAGTGTCGGATCGGCGGCCGACGGCACGCTCGTCCGCGCGCTCCAACGGGCCGGGATCGACCCGGAGAAGGACGTGGAGAAGCTCAACCAGCAGCCCAGCGTGGGGGCTTCGGCCCTGACGTCGGGCAGCGTCGACGCGCTGTCGCAGTTCGTCGCCTGGCCCGGTCTCCTGGCCTTCCAGGGCCGGGCCACGGCCCTGTACGACGGAGCCGAGCTCGATCTGCCGACCTTCCACGGCGTCACCGTCCGGGAGGGCTTCGCCGCCCGGCGGCCGGGGGTCCTCGACGACTTCCTGCGGGCCCAGCGGCGGGCGACGGGCGAGCTCCGGTCCCGGCCCGTCGCCGCCGCCGAGTCGGTGGCGAAGGAGACCGGCCTCCCCGCCGAGGTGGTCTACCTCTACAACGGCTCCCAGGGCATCGCCACGTTCGACCCGGCGCTCCGTCCGGAGCTGATCGCCGCGCTGAAGGACGACGTGTCGGTCCTGAAGGCCGCCGGTCTCGTGAAGGACGTCGACGTGGACGCCTTCGTCGATGCGGCGCCCCTGCGCCGGGCGGTCCGTGACGCCGCCTACCCGAAGGCGGGCGCGGCCAGGTCCGAGCTGTGGCTGAAGGGGCAGGGCACGACCCGTACGTTCGCGACTCCCGGGGAGCTCCTGAAGGCCGTCGCGGCGGCGGGCAAGGACAAGGTGCGGGCCGCGTACGTGCCGGACGCCGTGACCGGGACGCTCTGGTTCGCCGACCGGGCGGTGTGGGTCACGGGCGGTTCCGGACCGCGGGCGTTCGTCACCCGGTCGGGGGCCGAGCGGTACGTCGCCACCCACGCCGGCGCCCGGATCGTCGGGTACGCGGACGCGCTGAGGGCGGCGTCGTGAGCGGGGGCCGCCGGCTGCTGCGGGTCGCCTCGCTCGGCGCCGCGCTCGGGCTGTGGCAGCTGCTGACCGCCCTGGACGTCACGCTGTGGCTGCGGTTCGAGCAGTTCCCCACGGTCGGGGAGGTCGCCGCCGCGCTCGCCGACCGGCTCGGCACCGAGGCGTACTGGCAGGATCTCGGCCACAGCCTGCGCCGGATCGTGGTCGGCTTCCTCCTCGCCGCGGTGCTGGGGGTGGCGGCCGGGACGGCCGTCGCCCGGTCCCGGTGGGCCGCCGACCTCCTCGGCCCGCTGGTGGAGGTGGCCCGGCCGATCCCGGCCATCGCCCTCGTACCGGTGGCGATCCTGCTGCTGCCCACCACCGAGCAGGGCATCGTCTTCATCACCTTCACCGCGGCGTTCTTCCCCGTGCTCGTGTCGACCCGGCACGCGGTGGCCGCGCTCGGCCCGGTGTGGGAGGAGGCCGTGCTCACCATGGGCGGCGGCCGGCTCCGGGTGCTGTTCTCCGTGGTGCTGCCGGGCTCCCTGCCGGGCATCTTCGGCGGTCTGTCGGTCGGCATCGGCGTCTCGTGGATCTGTGTGATCTCGGCGGAGATGATCTCCGGCGAGTACGGGGTGGGCTACCGCACCTGGCAGGACTACACGGTCGTCGACTACCCGGGGGTGTTCGTCGGCATGGCCACCATCGGCGTCCTCGGCTGGCTCACCTCCACCGCGGTCGAGGTGCTCGGGCGCCGTGTCACCGCCTGGCTTCCGCGCCCGGCCGCGCGCGGGACCGCCGGTCCCGTCCGCGCGACGGGCGGCGTCGCCACCGCGGCCTTCCGACGTACCCCCGCCGCCGTCCCCGTGGCGGAGAAGGAGCCGGTGTCATGAGTGTCGTGAGCCCGTCCACCGAGGCGCACCCGCGCACCGGCGCGCATCCCGGCGCCGGCGCGGAACTGGCCCTGCACGGCGTACGGCTCGGCCATCCGGGCGGCGCGGCCGTGGCCGCCCCCGCCGGGCTGCGGATCCCGCCGGGCGAGCTGCTGACCGTGGTCGGTCCCTCCGGCTGCGGGAAGACGACGCTGCTGCGCACCCTCGCCGGGCTGCTGCCCCCGCTCGCCGGGGAGGTCACCCAGGACGGGGAGCCGATCGTCGGGCCGGGCGCCGACCGGGCGCTGGTCTTCCAGCACGACGCCCTGCTGCCCTGGCGTTCGGTCCGCGCCAACGTCGAGCTGCCGCTGGCGATCCGCCGGGTCCCCCGGGCCGAGCGGCGGCGCGCGGCGGAGGAGTGGCTGGAGCGGGTCGGGCTCGCCGGGCACGCGCAGAAGCTGCCGCACCAGCTGTCCGGCGGGCAGCGGCAGCGCGTGCAGCTGGCCCGGGCGCTGGCGGGCCGGCCCCGCGCGGTCCTGATGGACGAGCCGTTCGGCGCGCTCGACGCGCACACGCGCGCCGGGATGCAGGACCTTCTCGTGGAGATCCTGCGCGGTACGGGCGCGACCGTCGTCTTCGTCACCCATGACGTGGACGAGGCCCTCCATCTCGGCGACCGGGTCGTCCTGTTCGCGTCCGGGGAGGTCCTGGACGTACCGCACCCGCGGTCGCGGGACGCCCGCCACGCACCGGCCACGGCCGCGCTGCGCCGCCGCGTCCTCGACTCCCTCTGAAGCCCTTCGAAAGCCCTGTGAAAGGCATCCCGTGAGCACTCCCCTCGCCGACCCCGCCCTCTCGGCACCCGCCCTCTCCGTGCCCGCCCTCGCCGACGCGACCGAGCTCTCCTGCGACGTGCTCGTCGTCGGCGGCGGCACCGCCGGCACCATGGCCGCGCTGACCGCAGCCGAACGCGGCGCGAACGTCATCCTCCTGGAGAAGGCACACGTCCGGCACTCGGGTGCCCTGGCCATGGGCATGGACGGGGTCAACAACGCGGTCGTCCCCGGCCGGGCCGAACCCGACGACTACGTCGCCGAGATCACCCGCGCCAACGACGGCCTCGTCGACCAGTCCACCGTCCGGCAGACGGCGACCCGCGGCTTCGCGATGGTCCAGCGGCTGGAGTCGTACGGGGTGAAGTTCGAGAAGGACGAGCACGGCGAGTACGCGGTCCGCCAGGTGCACCGGTCCGGCTCCTACGTGCTGCCGATGCCGGAGGGCAAGGACGTCAAGAAGGTCCTCTACCGGCAGCTGCGGCGCCGGGAGATGCGGGAGCGGATCCGGATCGAGAACCGGGTCATGCCGGTCCGCGTGCTCACCCACCCGGACGACGGCCGGGCCGTCGGCGTCGCCGGATTCCACACCCGTACCGGGGAGTTCGTCACGGTCCGGGCCGGTGCGGTGATCCTGGCCACCGGGCCCTGCGGCCGGCTCGGCCTGCCCGCGTCCGGTTACCTGTACGGGACGTACGAGAACCCGACGAACGCGGGCGACGGCTACGCCATGGCGTACCACGCGGGAGCCGCGCTCACCGGGATCGAGTGCTTCCAGATCAACCCGCTGATCAAGGACTACAACGGTCCCGCCTGCGCCTACGTCGCCAACCCCTTCGGCGGGTACCAGGTGAACCGGCACGGCGAGCGGTTCGTGGAGTCGGACTACTGGTCGGGGCAGATGATGTCCGAGTTCGCGACCGAACTCGCCTCCGACCGGGGCCCGGTGTACCTCAAGCTGAGCCATCTGCCCGAAGAGACCATCGGCGCCGTCGAGTCGATCCTCCACACCACGGAGCGGCCGACCCGGGGCACCTTCCACGAGGGGCGCGGGCACGACTACCGGACCCACGACATCGAGATGCACATCTCGGAGATCGGCCTGTGCGGCGGCCATTCCGCCTCGGGGGTACGGGTGGACGCCCACGCCCGCACGACGGTGCCCCGGCTGTACGCGGCCGGCGACCTGGCCTCCGTCCCGCACAACTACATGATCGGCGCCTTCGTCTTCGGCGACCTGGCGGGCGAGGACGCGGCGCGGTACCGGGCGTACGAAGGGGAGCTTCCGGCGGACCAGTTGGCCGCCGCGCACGAGCTCGTCTACCGGCCGCTCCGCCACCCCGACGGTCCGCCGCAGCCCCAAGTCGAGTACAAGCTGCGGAGGTTCGTCAACGACTACGTGGCGCCGCCGAAGACCGGGGCGAAACTGTCCCTGGCGGTGGAGGCGTTCACCCGGATGTCGGACGAGATCGCCGGCATGGGGGCGCGCACCGCGCACGAGCTGATGCGGTGCGCCGAGGTGAGCTTCATCCGGGACTGCGCCGAGATGGCGGCGCGGGCGTCGCTCGCGAGGACCGAGTCGCGGTGGGGGCTGTACCACGAGCGTCTCGACCATCCGGAGCGGGACGACCAGGGCTGGCTGCACCACCTCGACCTGCGCAAGTCCCCTTCCGGGGCGATGGAGTTCACGGCGCGGCCGGTCGAGCCGTACGTGGTGCCGGTGGCGGAGTTCGCGCCGCCGGCCGGCCCCGAGCGGCCGCTCGGCGAGGTCGCGCTCGTGCCGGTCGCGACGGCCGGCCCTCGGGACGGGGTGCCCGCCGCCCGGCCGGCCGCGGACGCGACCGCGCCGCGGGACCGGGCGGGGGCCGCCACCGCCCCGGCGCCCCACCTCACCCTGCTGCGCCTCCTGGCGCTCGTCGAGGAGTCCCCCGACCTGGCGGCGCTCCGGCCCTACCTCGACGACGCCGATCCGGGGGTCCGGGCCGCCGCCGTCACCGCGCTCGGGGAGACCGCCCCGGCCGGGGCGGGACCGGCGCTCGCGGCGCACCTGCGGGACACGGCACCGCAGGTGCGGGCCGCCGCCGCGGCCGCCCTGCGCGAGCTGGTCGAGGTCCTGCCCGCCGAGCCGCCGCTCGCGGCGGGCCTGCGGGAGGCGCTCGGCGTGCCCGACCCGGCCGTGCGCGTCGCGGCGCTCGACGTCCTGCGGGCCCTGCGGCTCGGTGCCGCCCCGCTGTACGCGGCCTCGCTCGCCGACGCCGACGTCGAGGTCCGCATCCAGGCCGTCCGGGCCCTGGTCTCGGTGGACGCGGTCGAGGAGCTCGCGGGGGCCGCCGCCGATCAGGCGCGCGAGGTGCGGGTCGCGGTGGCCCGGGGTCTCGCCGCCGTGCGCGCCCCCGCCCCGAAGCCGCTCGACCCGCTGCTCGACGATGCCGATCCGCTGGTCAGGGGGGCCGCGCTGGCCGCGCTCGCGGGTACGGGCTGCCCGCCGGAGTACGCGGCGTCCGCGGTGGCGGCGCTCTCCGATGCCGCCTGGCAGGTCCGGGCCGGCGCGGCGACCGCCCTGCGGGCCGCGCCGCCCGCCCTGGCCGTTCCCGCGCTCGCCCGGGCCCTCGCCGACCCGAACGCGGACGTCCGCAAGGCCGCCGTCCTCTCCCTGCTCCGGCACGGCGCCGAGCCCGCGGCCCGCGCCGCGCTCGCCGGGGCCGCCGACGACCCCGACGCCGACGTCCGCGCCTACGCCTCCCGCGTACCGCGCGAGACGCCCTGAGCCACCGCGGTGTGGAGGTGCTGGGCGCGGGACCGGGTGGGCGGGTCGGCGGGGAGGGTGCCGGTGAGGGGGAAGCCGCAGCCGAGGGCCGTCCGGCAGGAGCCCTCGTTGCCGACGGCGTGCACGAGTTCGAGGGCCCGTCCGGCGAACGGGCTGTCCTCGGAGACCGCCCATCGCGAGACGAGGGTCAGGGCCCGGGAGGCGATCCGGCGACCGCGCGCCTCGGCGGCGGTCCAGTAGCCGGCCCGTACGGGTGCCGCGCCGGCGTCCGTGGTGGTGAGGGCGATGTGGCCGAGGGGTGCGGACGGCCCGGCCGGTCCGGTCTCGACGACGGCGAACGCGGCCCGGGTCCCCGCCGCCCAGCCCCGGCGCTGGTCGGCCACCCAGCGGCGGGCCTCGCCCGCGGTGTCCAGGTGGGTGACGAGCCAGGAGCGGAGCAGCGCGTCGGCGTGGTGGCGTACGAGCACGTCGGCGTCCTCGTCCGTCCACGGACGCAGGAGCAGGGCCGCAGCGCCGTGGGCGGGGGCTCGGGCGGGGGCCTCCCGGAGGGTGATCTGCTCGGTGACGTGCCGCGTGCTCATGATCGGACGATATCCGGCCGGTCGGCGCACTCGGCGGCGTGGTGATCAGTGGCACATGGGTGAACGCGCGCATGCGGGGCGGCCGGGCGGGGAAGGGGCGCGGGGCGGCGTCGGGAGACCCGCTGTGGACGGTGGACCGAGGAGATGGTGAGGGTGACGGTGAGCGCGGAGGCTGTGGGCGCGCCGTGCTGGCTGAATCTGGCCGCGCGCGACCTCGACGCGGCGGAGCGCTTCTACGGGGCGGTGCTGGGCTGGACGTTCCGCCGGGGCGCGCTCGGTGACGCGTACGCGGTGGGCGAGCGGGACGGGGTGCCGGTGGCCGGGATCGCGGCGGTGGCCGCCGAGATGGCGGTGCCGGTGGCCTGGACGGCGTTCTTCGCCGTGGACGACGCCGACGCGGCGGTGGCGCGGATCCGGGAGCGCGGCGGCACGGTCGGCGTCGGGCCGGTGGCCTTCCCGCCCCGGGGGCGCGCGGCGCTCGCGACGGATCAGGAGGGCGCCGCGTTCGCCGTGTGGGAGGGGCGGCTGATCTCGCGCTGGCGCGTGGGCGAGCGGACGGCGCCGGCCTGGCTGGAGCTGCACACGCGGGACGCTTTCGACGCGGCCGTGTTCTACGGCGGGGTGCTCGGCTGGGCGGACGGGAACCCGGCGGGCGTCGAGGTCTCGTACGAGCGGGAGCAGGTGGTGCTGCGCTGGCACGGCGAGGCCGTCGCCCGGTTGAACAGCGGGCCCGTCGAGTCCGCCTCGCCACGTCCGCAGCTGCGTCCGCGCTGGCTCGTACGGTTCCGGGTGCCCGACCTGGAGGCGGCGACGGCCGCCGTCGTCAAGCACGGCGGGTCGGTCGTGCCGGGCGGCGAGTGGGGCGGGGTGCGCGCTCCGGAGGGCGCGGACCTGCATCGCGTGGTGGTCCGGGACCCCGACGGCGCACTGTTCACCCTGGACGCGCCGACGGAGGAGGACGTGTCCGAAGACCCCGACGATCGCGACTGAGCGAACGCCGGGGCCGATGAGACCGATGAGGCCGTTGGACCCTGTGAGCGGTACGGGCTACCGCAGGGCGGCGCGCGGGGCGCCCTCGGTACCGGTCCCGGTCCCGGTGCCGGGTGCGCCGTCCGCGCCGGTCGCGGGACGGCCCGCCGGGATGAGCGCGGCGACCACCGCGGCCGCGAGGCCGACCCCGGCGCCGATGAGCATCGCGGCGCGGAAGCCGTCCTCGGAGGGCAGGGCGTGCCCGCCGAACGAGGTGGTCATCTGGGCGAGGACGACTCCGATGACGGCGGCCGAGACGGAGGTGCCGATGGACCGCATCAGGGTGTTGAAGCTGTTGGCCGACGCGGTCTCCGCCTGCGGCACCGCGCCCATGATGAGCGCCGGCATGGCTCCGTAGGCGAGCCCCACTCCGGTGTTGCAGATGAGCGTCACGACGAGCAGACCCCAGGTGGAGCCCATCAGCGCGAGCGAGGAGGCGTATCCGACGGAGATGACCAGGGCGCCGACCGAGAGGGTGATCTTGGGGCCGCGGGCGGCCGACAGCTTGGCGCCGAGCGGGGCCAGGGCCATCATCATCAGGCCCGCCGGGGCCATCCAGAGGCCCATCGCCATCATCGACTGGCCGAGGCCGTAGCCGGTGGCCTCCGGCAGCTGGAGCAGCTGCGGGACGACCAGGGACTGCGCGTACATGGCGAAGCCGACGAGGACCGAGGCCGCGTTGGTGAGGAGGACGACCGGGCGGGCTGTGACCCGCAGGTCGACGAGCGGGTCACGCGTCCGCAGCTCCCAGGCGCCCCAGGCGAGCAGGACGACGGCCGAGCCCGCGAAGAGACCGAGGGTGGTGGCGCTGCCCCAGCCCCAGGTCGCGCCCTTGGAGACGGCGAGCAGCAGGGCGATCAGACCGGCGCCGAGGCCGAGGGCGCCCGGCACGTCGAAGCGGCCGGGGGCGGGGTTGCGCGGTCCGGCGGGCACGACGCGCCAGATCAGGAGGCCGACGAGGGCGCTGAAGGCGGCGGCGACCCAGAAGAGCACGCGCCAGCTGGCGTTCTCGGCGACGGCGGCGGAGAAGGGCAGGCCGAGGGCGCCGCCGACGCCCATGGAGGCGCTCATCAGGGCGATGGAGCCGCCGAGCTTCTCGGGCGGCAGGAGGTCCCGGAGGAGGCTGATGCCGACGGGGACGACGCCCATGCCGAGGCCCTGGAGGCCGCGTCCGACGATCATCGGGACGACGGAGGAGGCGAGCGCGCAGACGACGGAGCCGGCGATGAGCGGGACGATCGAGGCGAGGAGGACCCGGCGCTTGCCCAGGGTGTCGCCGAGACGGCCGGCGACGGGGGTGGCGACGGCGGCGGCGAGCAGGGTGGCGGTGATCACCCAGGAGGCGTTGGACGGGGCGGTGTCGAGGAGCTTCGGCAGGTCGCCGATGAGCGGCACCACCAGGGTCTGCATGAGCGCGGCCACGATGCCCGCAAGGGCGAGGACGCCGACGACGCCTCCGGTGCGGGCTTCGGGCTTGGAGCCGTCCACGGGTTCTCCCTCGGTTCTTCCACAATGAATGAATGATGTGCATCATGCACATTCCCTGCGTGATACACAAGTCATGCATGATGCACAGCACCTCGCCGCGAGGGAGAATGCCCCCATGGACAAGCCCGTGGACAAGCCCACTCACCTGGTCGAGTTCGAGACCATGCTGCTCGGCCGGCACGCCCACCTGTACGCACCCCGCTCCCGGGCCGCCGGCGGTCAGCTCGACCGCAGCGCGTACGTCCTGCTGAGCCGCATCCGCATGCACGGGCCGATGTCCATCGGGCAGCTCAGCGACGCCTTCGGCCTCGACGCCTCCACCCTCAACCGCCAGACCGCAGCCATGCTCCGCGCCGGGGTCGTCGAGCGCATCCCCGATCCCGACGGCGGCATCGCCCGCAAGTTCCGCATCACGGAGGAGGGCGAGCACCGCCTCGACGCCGACCGGGCCTCGAACATCGAAGGTCTTGAGCGGGTCATGGAGCACTGGTCGCCCGAGGACGTGGCCCGGTTCGCCGGCTTCCTCGAACGCTTCAACCGGGACATCGAGCGCCTGGAAGGCCGCCCCTGGCCCCGCCCCTGACGGCGAATCCGCTCCTCACGCACACCCCTGCGGGGCCCGTGGCCGATCCGGCCACGGGCCCCGCTTCCGTCGAATCCCTTTACGCGCGGGTCGTGCGGCGGTAACTTCCCGCCGACGCAAGAAGTTTCTGAAAGTTTCCGACAGCGTTTCCAACGGACGTCGTTCCCCGAGCCCGGGAGTGAAGCCCGACCGGTGACGCGGTCCCTCCCTGGAGATTCAGATGACACGCACCCGCAGAGGGCTGCCGGCCCGCGCGGTCGCCGCCCTGGCCGCCGCCGCCGGCATCCTCGGCCTGGTGGTCGCCGCGCCGCCCGGCGAGACCTCGCCCCGCACCGCGCCGGTCGCGGCCGCCGCCGACAACACGGCGACGGTCTTCTACTGGACGAAGACGAAGAACTGGTCGGCGTACAAGCTGCATTACGCCCCCGACGGCGGATCCTGGACGACCGTCCCCGGCGTCGCCATGGAGGCCGCCTGCACGGACTGGGTGAAGAAGACCGTCACCCTCGGTACGGCCACCGGACTCCAGGCCACGTTCAACAACGGCACGGGCACCTGGGACAACAACGGCGGCAAGAACTACGCCCTCGGTACCGGCACCATCACCGTCAAGGACGGGGTCGTCGCCCACTCCGACCCCTGCGCCGGCACCGAACCGACCCCGACGCCGACCCCGACCCCGACCCCGACGGCTTCGGCCAAGGCCACGGTCTACTACGCGACACAGACGCTCGGCTGGACCACCGTCAACCTCCACTACCAGCCCTCCGGCGGCACCTGGACCACCGTCCCCGGCGTCGGCATGACGGCCGCGTGCACGGGCTGGTGGAAGCGCGAGGTCGATCTCGGGACGGCCGCCTCCCTCAAGGCCGCCTTCAACAACGGCAACGGCACCTGGGACAACAACGGGGGCTCCGACTACACGATCGGCACGGGCGTCAGCACCGTACGGAACAACGTGGTGACGGCGAACGCGGCGGATCCGTGCGCGGCCGCCGTGCCCGACACCCAGGCCCCGACGGTCCCCACCCGCGTCACCGCGGCCGCCGACGGCGTCTCCGTGCTGCTCACCTGGGATCCCGCCTCGGACGACCGCGGGGTGACGAAGTACCAGGTCACCCGGGTCGGCGGCAGCGGCGGCACGGTCGTCACCGACGTCGGTTCCACCGTCTTCTCCGACACGGGACTCGCCGAGCGGACCGCGTACGGCTACACAGTGAAGGCCGTGGACGCGGCGGGCAACGTCTCCGCCGCCTCGGCGCCCGCGACGGCCACCACCGAGGACAAGCCGGCCGACCCCGCCACCGGCAAGCCCCTCGGCACGGACCCGCGCAAGGACCCGATCTACTTCGTCCTCACCGCCCGCTTCAACGACGGCGACCCGTCGAACAACCGCGGCGGCAGCCAGCACGCCAAGTCCGGCAACGCGGCCAACGACGACCCCATGTTCCGGGGCGACTTCAAGGGCCTCATCCAGAAGCTGGACTACGTCAAGGGCCTCGGCTTCTCGGCGATATGGGTCACGCCGGTGGTCCTCAACCGCTCGGACTACGACTACCACGGCTACCACGGCTACGACTTCTACAAGGTCGACCCCCGCCTGGAGTCCGCCGGAGCCTCCTACCAGGACCTGATCGACGCCGCCCACGCCAAGGGCATGAAGATCTACCAGGACGTCGTCTACAACCACTCCTCCCGCTGGGGCGCCAAGGGCCTGTTCACGCCCACCGTGTACGGCGTCCGGGACAGCCAGTGGAGCTGGTACTACGACGAGAAGCAGCCCGGCTTCGTGTACGACGGCCTGACGGTCGACGCCAAGTCCGGGAAGTCGTACTACAACGGCGACCTGTGGTCGACGGCCGAACCGACCGGCAACACCTGCCTCAACTGGGGCAAGCCCACCGGCGGCAAGAGCGCCGAGGGCTACACCGTCTACAACTGCCAGTGGCCGAGCCCCACGTCCGGCATGTTCCCGAAGGACCTCTTCCACCAGTGCTGGATCGGCAACTGGGAGGGTGAGGACTCCCGTTCCTGCTGGCTCCACGAGGACCTGGCCGACTTCAACACCGAATCACCCGCCGTGCAGAACTACTTGATCGGCGCCTACAACAAGTACATCGACATGGGCGTCGACGGATTCCGCGTCGACACGGCCGTGCACATCCCCCGCACCACGTGGAACCGCCGTTTCCTGCCCGCGATCCAGGAGCGGGTGACGCAGCGGCACGGCGCGGAGGCCGCGAAGAACTTCTTCGTCTTCGGCGAGGTCGCCGCCTTCGTCAACGACAAGTGGAACCGTGGCTCGGTGAACCACTCCGCGCAGTTCTACACCTGGAAGGAGCGCAAGGAGTACGACGCCGACGACGCCAAGGCCGCCCTGGAGATGTACGACTACGAGCAGCAGCAGGGCACGGGCAACCAGCCCACCTCCACCAACGCCTTCCTGAACGGGAACACCTACCACGCCCCCGACACCAGCCGTTTCTCCGGCATGAACGTCATCGACATGCGCATGCACATGAACTTCGGTGACGCGTCCAACGCCTTCTTCAACGGCAAGGACTCGGACGACAGTTACCACGACGCCACCTACAACGTCGTCTACGTCGACAGCCACGACTACGGCCCCAACAAGTCGAGCGAGCGCTACGCGGGCGGCACCGACGCCTGGGCCGAGAACATGTCGCTGATGTGGACCTTCCGCGGCATCCCGACGCTGTACTACGGCTCGGAGATCGAGTTCCAGAAGGGGAAGAAGATCGACTGCGGGCCGTCCTGCCCGCTCGCCACGACCGGCCGCGCGTACTTCGGCGACCACGTCGCCGGCTCCGTCACGGCCTCCGACTTCTCCCAGGTCTCCTCGGCCTCCGGAGCGGTCGCCACGACCCTCCAGCAGCCCCTGGTGCGGCACGTGCAGCGGCTCAACCAGATCCGCAGGGCGATCCCCGCGCTCCAGTCGGGCCAGTACTCCACCGAGGGCATCTCGGGCGGCATGGCCTTCAAGCGCCGCTACACCAGCGGCACGACGGACAGCTTCGCCCTCGTGACGGTCTCGGGCGGTGCCACGTACTCGGGCATCCCGAACGGGACGTACACCGACGCCGTCACGGGCGACGTGAAGACCGTCACCAACGGGACCCTGTCGGTCGCCGCGCCCGGCAAGGGCAACCTGCGGGTGTACGTGCTCAATGGCCCCGGCAGGATCGGCGCACCGGGCCCGTACCTGAAGTAGCCCCTCCCCGTACGGTCGCACCCTCCTCCCACCTCACACCTCACGCCTCACCCAGGGGCGTGCGGTGCAGGGTGACGAGGAGGAGCCAGACCTGTCCGGCGACGCGGGCGGGGGTGCCCTCGACGAGGCCGTGGAGCCAGTCGGCGAGCACCCCCGCGAAGGCGGCGGCCACGGCGGAGGCGATCAGCTCGGGTTCGGGGGCGCCGACCAGGGTGCGTTCGGAGAGGCTGCGGGCGCGCAGGTCCTGATGGAGGACGTGACCGAGCGGGCCGCCGCCCCCCGGGCTCAGCAGGGCCCGGTAGAGAGGGGCGTGCGGGGCGAGGCCCTCGAAGAAGGCGACGAGCGCGGGCGGCGGCGACGCCGGGTCGGGGACACCGCGCCAGGCATGCAGGGCGTCGACCGCGTCACGGACCACGTCGGCGCAGGCGTCGACGGCCAGCGCCTCCAGATCGGCGTAGTGGACGTAGAAGGTGGCACGGCCGACCCCGGCCCTGCGGACCAGCGCCGCGGTGGTGACGTCCGCCAGCGGGCGTTCGGCGCACTCGTCGAGGAGGGCCTGCCGCAGCTTGGCCCGTGTGCGGGCGGCCCGGGGGTCACCCGCCGCCACGTCTCCCGTCATCGCGGTCACCGGCTCAGGAGGACGGCGGCGAGGGCGAGGGCGCCGGGCAGCGCCTGGGCGACGAGGATGCGGCGGTTGGCGGTGGCTCCGCCGTACAGACCGGCGACGACCACGAAGCCCAGGAAGAACACCGTGACCCGGAAGCCCGTCGGGTCCTCGGCGACGAGGCCCCAGACGAGCCCGGCCGCCAGGAAGCCGTTGTAGAGGCCCTGGTTCGCGGCGAGCGGCGCGGTCGCGCGGGCCATGTCGGCGTCGAAGCCGGACAGGCCGCGGCCGGGCTTCCGCTCCCACAGGAACATCTCCAGAACCAGGATGTACGCGTGCAGGGCGGCCACCAGGCCCACCAGAACGTTCGCCGTCGTCTCCATCGTGCTCTCCCACCGTGGTGCCTATTTCCTGGACAGGTGTCCAGCATACATGGACACCTGTCCAGTAATCGAGGACGGCCCCGCGAAGGGGACAGGAGGGCTGATTCGTGCGCCTTCCCGGCGCCCACAGATCAACAGTGCGTAACACGAACAGGCTTCTCGGACAGAACACTTCCTTCCGTCCGACGAGTCTGGGATCTTGCGTCCACCCCACACATCACAGGGCCCGGCGGGCGCCACCCGCGCCACCGGGTCATCGGAGGACGCATTGTTTTCCCAGATATCCAGCCGGTTGAGAATCTCGGCCATCGCCGTCGCGGCCCTCGGCACGACCGTGGCGCTCGCCGCTCCCGCCGGATTCGCCCAAGCAGCACCGTCGGACACCGCGCCCGTCGCGGCGAGTTCGGCGGGGGCGACGCAGGCCACCACGACCACCACCACGAAGGCCGCGGCGGCACCGGCGGCCTGGGCCGCGGGCACCCGCGCCTACCTGGTGATCACGGCCCCGGGCGGAACGTCGTCCGTCACCGGCGCCGTGACGAGCAACGGCGGTTCCGTCTTCGCCACCTACGACGCCATCGGCGTGATCGTGGCGCACTCGACGTCCGCGTCGTTCCCCACGTCGATGCGCACCGTCAGCGGCGTCCAGCAGGTCGGGGCGACCCGTACCTCCGACGTCCCGGCCGACGCCTACAACCCGGCCCTCCCGGCGAACCCGGCGCAGTCCGCGACGACGCTGACGGAGTCCAACCGCTGGGACATGACGCAGATCAAGGCCGACCAGGCCTGGGCCGTCAGCACCGGCTCGGCGTCGGTGAAGGTCGGCGTCCTCGACACCGGCGTGGACGACCAGCACCAGGACATCGCGCCCAACTTCAACGCCGCCGACTCGGCGTCCTGCGCCTACGGCAAGGCGGACACCCGCGCCGGCGCCTGGCGCGACGTCGGCACGCACGGCACGCACGTCGCGGGCACGATCGCGGCGGCGAAGAACGGCAAGGGCGTCATCGGCGTCGCGCCGGGCGTGAAGATCTCCTCGGTCCGCATCGCGGAGCCGACCAGCAGCCTGTTCTTCGCGGAGAACACGATCTGCGGCTTCGTGTGGGCCGGTGACCACGGCTTCAAGGTCACCAACAACAGCTACTACACGGACCCGTGGGCGTTCAACTGCCCGGACAACGTGGACCAGGCCGCCATCATCGAGGGCGTCCGCCGCGCCCAGGCGTACGCCGAGGGCAAGGGCTCGCTCCAGGTGGCCGCCGCCGGCAACTCCAACTACGACCTGGCGAACAAGACGACCGACTCCGAGTCCCCCAACGACTCGACGCCGGTCACCCGCACGATCACCAACGCCTGCATCGACATCCCGACGGAGCTCCCGGGCGTCGTCACCGTCGCCGCGCAGGGCAACGGCGGCGCCAAGGCCTCGTACTCGAACCTCGGCAACGGCGTCATCGACGTCGCGGCCCCCGGCGGCGACGGCGCCTCCGGTGTCTACTCGACGCTCCCGGGCGGCAAGTACGGCAACATGAACGGCACGTCGATGGCCTCCCCGCACGTGACCGGTGTCGCGGCGCTGATCGCGAGCGCCAACCCGACGTTCACCCCGGCGCAGATCCGGGACCAGCTCGGCGTCCAGGCGACGGACCGGGCGTGCCCCTCGGACGCCCGCTGCACGGGCACCACGGCCAAGAACGGCTTCTTCGGCGAAGGCGCGGTCGACGCCCTGAAGGCCGTCGGGGGCACCACCCCGCCGACCGGCCCGTACTTCGAGAACCTGACCGATGTCGCGATCGCCGACAACGCGACGGTCGAGAGCCCGATCACGGTCAGCGGGGTGACGGGCAACGCCCCGGCGACCCTGAAGGTGGGCGTGGACATCAAGCACACGTACATCGGTGACCTGAAGGTCGACCTGGTGGCTCCGGACGGCACCGTCTACACGGTCCACAACCGGACCGGCAGCGGGACGGACAACATCGTCCAGTCGTTCACGGTCAACGCTTCGGCTGAGGTCGCCAACGGCGTCTGGAAGCTCCGCGTGAACGACAACGCGAACCAGGACACGGGCAAGATCGACGCCTGGACCCTGACCTTCTAGGGCCTGTCCGGTCGGATCCAGGGATCCCAGGACCCCAGGACCACGCGACCCCGCTGACGGGGCCGGAGCCGCCATGGCTCCGGCCCCGTTCGCATGCGCCGGGCAAGAAAGTGCGTACCGGGGGGTAGGCCCGCCCGACCCCCTTGCTATACGTTCCGTCTAACAAGCTTGCTAGACACGGTGTCTAACAAGCGTGCCCGAGCCGATCGCGACCCCAGGAGCCGCACCATGGCCAGCAGCACCGTTCGCCCGGAGAAGCAGGGGAAGGACGTCGCCGCATCGGACCTCGCCGCATCGGACCTCGCCGACTCGGACGTCGCCGACTCGGACGTCGCCGAGCGGCTGCTCCGGTCGGCCGCGAAGCTGTCGTACGACCCCGCCGTCGAGGTGGACTGGGACACGCCCCTCGACAAGGACTTCCACGGCCAGAGCCCCGAGTGGAACTCCCTCTACGGCACCGCGTACTGGAACGAGATGACCGAGGAGCAGCGCAAGGAGCTCACCCGGCAGGAGTCCGCCTCGGTCGCCAGCACCGGCATCTGGTTCGAGATGATCCTCCAGCAGATGGTGCTCCGCGACATCTATCTCATGGACCACACCGATCCCCGGTTCCAGTGGGCCCTCACCGAGATCGCCGACGAGTGCCGGCACTCCATCATGTTCGCCCGGGGCTCCCAGAAGCTCGGCGCGCCCGCGTACCGGCCGAAGCGGGCCGTGCTGGAACTCGGGCGCTTCATGAAGACCGTCGGCTTCGGCGAAGCCGCGTACGCCGGCATCCTCGTCGCCGAGGAGGTCCTCGACGTCATGCAGCGCGACTGGATGCGCGACGAGCGGGTCGTCCCCTTCGTCCGCACCATCAACAACATCCATGTCGTCGAGGAATCCCGGCACATGAAGTTCGCCCGGGACGAGACGCGCCGCCACCTCGCCCGCGCGAGCAGGGCCCGCCGTCACTTCCAGGCCTTCGTCGTCGCCGTCGCCGCGTACTACATCATCACCAGCCTGGTGAACCCGGAGGTGTACGTCCGGGCCGGGCTCGACCCCGAGCGGGCCCGCCGCGAGGCGGCCGCCAACGAGCACTACAAGGCGCGGCTGCGGGCCAGTTGCTCCGGGCTCATGGAGTTCCTGGCCGACGTCGGGATGCTGACCCGGCCGGCGCTCCGCTTCTACCGGCGCGCCCACCTCATCTGACCCCGCCCCGTCTCCCGCACCAGAGTCGAGCCGACGCCATGACCTACGCCATCACCCAGACCTGCTGCTCCGACGCGACCTGTGTCGCCGTCTGTCCGGTCAACTGCATCCATCCGACGCCCGAGGAACCGGATTTCGGCACCACGGAGATGCTGTACATCGATCCCCGGGCCTGCATCGACTGCGGGGCCTGTGCCGACGCCTGCCCCGTCGACGCCGTCGTCCCTGCGGACCGCCTCACCGACCGCCTCAAGGAGTACGAGGGCATCAACGCCGCGTACTACGCGGACCGCGCGCCCGCGCCGGCCGTCGCCTCGCCCATGTTCCACTCCTGGGGCGCGCCGGCCTTCTCCCGCTCGCTGCCCGCCGACTTCGCCCCGCTGCGGATCGCCGTCGTCGGCACGGGACCGGCGGGCATGTACGCCGCCGAGGACCTGCTCCTGCACACCAACGCCGAGGTCACGCTGATCGACCGGCTCCCGGTCGCCGGCGGACTCGTGCGGTACGGCGTGGCGCCGGACCACCCGGCGACCAAGGGCGCCGGGGAGACCTTCGCCCGTTTCCACTCCCACCCCCGCGTCCGACTGCGGCTCGGCGTGGAGATCGGCCGGGACGTCACCGTCGAGGAGCTCGCCGCGCACCACGACGCGGTGATCTACGCGGTGGGCGCACCCGCCGACCGGCGGCTCGGCATCCCCGGCGAGGACCTGCCGGGCAGCGTCTCCGCGAGCTCCGTCGTCTCCTGGTACAACGCCCATCCGGAGACCGGCGCGGACGCGGTCGACCTGTCCGCCGAGCGGGTCGTGGTCGTGGGCAACGGCAACGTCGCCCTCGACGTCGCCCGCGTCCTCGTCATGGACCCCGACGCCCTCGCCGCCACCGACATCGCCGACCACGCCCTCGCCGCCCTGCGCGGCACCCGGGTGCGCGAGGTGGTGCTGCTCGGCCGCCGGGGCCCCGAGCACGCGGCGTACACGGCGTCGGAACTCCTCGCCCTGAAGCACCTCCCGGGGGTCGAGCTGCTCGTCGACGACCGGGACCCGCGCACCGGGGAGGCGATCGACACGGCCGCGCCCGGGGACAAGGCCGGGCTCCTGCGGGACGTGCCCCGCGAGGCGGTGGACTGGACGCGGGAGCCCGCGCGGGACCGGCGCCGGATCGTCCTGCGCTTCCACTCGGCGCCGGTCGAGGCGGTCGGTACGGAGCGGGTGCGGGCGGTCCGGGTGACGGAGGAGGGCGCGGCGTCCGGTACGGAGCTCGGGGCGGGGCTGCTGGTCCGGGCCGTCGGCTACCGGGGCGTACGGCTCCCGGGGCTGCCCTTCGACGAGACCACCGGCACCGTGCCCCACGAGGCGGGACGGGTGACCGGTCTGCCCGGCGGCTATGTCGTCGGCTGGATCAAGCGGGGCCCCTCCGGGGGCATCGGGGCCAACCGGGCGTGCGCGGAGGAGACGGTCGGGGCCCTGCTCGCGGACGCGGTCGCGGGCGCGCTGCCCTCGCCGACGGGCACGCCGCAGGCCTTCCGCAAGCTGGTGCGCAGCCGCAGCGCCGGTCTCGTCGACGCGCGCGGTCTGGCGGCCATCGACCGTGCCGAGCGGGCACGGGGCCGGGACGCGGGGCGTCCCAGGGTCAAGCTGGCGACGGTGCCGGAGCTGGTCGCGGCGGCACGCGGCGGACGGTGGCGCCGGCCGATGTGACAGCGGGGGTGTTCGGCCCGGAGTGACGCGTGGGGAGGTTCGGCCCGTGTGACGCGTGAGGGTGTCCGGCCCGGGACGGCGGGCCGGTACGGCTCAGACGGCGACGCTCAGGGCCGCCTGGCGGACCACGATCGCGTTGAGCCGGACGGCGAAGGGGACGACGTCCGTCAGTTCCAGGGTGGTGGCCTCGGCCTTCGGCAGCTCGACGGTCACGTCGACGCAGAAGGCGAGGGCGTAGATGTCCTCACCGGTGTCCTCGTCCTGGAGGGCGAAGAACAGGTCCCGGTAGAAGCGGGTGCGGTGCTCGGACTCCTCGTAGAAGGAGAGTCCGGGCTGCCCTTCCTGCCCGGCGAGGCCGGTGAAGGCCTCGACGAGCTCCCGCTCGACGGTCCCCCAGAAGCCGGCCTCCGCGTACTCGGGGGGCAGGGCCTGCCGGACGGCCTCCTTCAGCGAGAGCACCATGACCAGGACGGGGGCGTGCTCCTGGAGGCCCCAGCCCCGGACCATCCGCACGACGGTGGTGTCGGGGACGGCGGCGGCCGCCGCCCGTATCGCCTCGAAGTCGAAGTTGACGGTCGCGGGCGCGATCGCCTCCTGGAACACCCGGTCGATGGACCGGGCCCGTTCGAGATGGTCCGGTCCCACCTCGACGACGGTCCTGAAACTGGCGGCCAAAGCTCCTCCTACATGATCTCGATGATCAGGAGGGGTCAGTATGCCGAGGCGCTTCCCGCCCGGTGAGGGGCGTCCGCCGTGCGGACAGCACGGCAGGGGACAGCACGACAGGGGACAGCACGGCAGGAGTCAGGACGGCAGGGGTCAGGAACGCCCGCGGGGCTTCCCGCCCTTGCCGCGGCCCGCGCCGCCCGCGCCACCGCTCCTGGCACCGCCCTTGCCACCGGCCTTGGCGCCGCCCTTGCCGCCGCTCTTGGCACCGCCCTTGCCGGCCGCCGCGGGCCTGCCACCGGTACGCGCGCCGCCGCCCGGCTTCGCGGACCTGCCCGGCTTCTGCTCCTTCTTCGGCTGCTTCTGCCCCTTCTGCGCCTCGGCGCGACGGCCCCGGGTGCTGTTCACCGTCCGGCCGCGCACGATCCCGATGAACTCCTCCACCAGGTCGGGGGCCTCGTCGGCCGCCGGCCACGACAGGGCCACGCGCGACTGCGGGACGTCGTTGAGCGTCCGGTACGTGAGGTCCTTGCGGTGGTGGAGCCGGGCGAGGGACTGCGGGAGGGCCAGCAGACCGACGCCCGCCGCGACGAGCTCGATCGCGTCGGCCGTCGTCTCGGGGCGCTCGTTCGCGGCGCGGCCCGGCGGCTGCTCCCAGCCGAGGGTGTCGTCGAGCGGGTGCAGGACGAGCTCGTCGGCGAGGTCCGACGCCCAGATCTCCTCGACCTCGGCGAACAGGTGGTCCTTGGGGACGACGACGACCGTGGTCTCCGTGTAGAGCGGGATGGCGCTGAGGTCGTCCCCGTCGACGGGGAGCCGGACGAGACCCGCGTCCGCGGCCCCGTCCCGGAGCGCGCCGAAGGCCTCGGGGGGCGTCACGGCGAGGAGGGTCAGCGGCACGTCGGGCAGGCGCTCTTTCCAGACCCGCACCCACTTCGCGGGCGTCACTCCCGGGACGTACGCGAGCCGGAAGGCGGAGGTACCGGCGGCGAGGGAGGGGGAAGGGGCGGGGGAAACCGAAGGGGAATCCGCGGGGGAAACGTCCGAGCCTGTCACCCCGCAAGGCTACCGGTAGCGGACGTGGTCGGAGGTCGCCCGCATGCTCGATACCCTTGACTCCATGACGTCGCACCAGAACGCCCAGACGATGAAGCCCGCGACCGCGGCGAAGAAGCTGGGTGTGTACCTCGAAGCCACCCCCGCCGAGTTCCAGGAGGGGGTCGTCTCGCGCGCCGAGCTGACCGAGCTCCAGGCCAACCCGCCGGCCTGGCTCCAGGAGCTGCGCAACAACGGCCCGCACCCCCGCCCGGTCGTCGCCAACAAGCTCGGCGTCTCCATCGCCGGTCTCGCGCGCGGCGGCATCACCGAGCCGCTCACCACCGAGCAGATCGACGCGATCAAGGAGGAGCTCCCCGCGTGGCTGCGGAAGGAGCGCGCCACCCAGTCGGAGGTCCGCGCGGAGACCGTCCGCATCAAGGAGCGGGACGCGGCGCGCCGCGACCAGAGCGCCTGACACCCCCTTCTTCCTTCACCGGCCCGTACCGAATCGCTTCGGTACGGGCCGGTGTGGCGTCCGGGCGGGTGCGGGAGGCATGTCCCCATGAGTGACACGAGCACTGCCTCCGAGCCGCCGGTCGTCGTCGGCGTGGACGGGTCCGCACACAGCCTCCGCGCCCTGGACTGGGCCCTGGGTGCCGGGGAGAGTCTCGGCGCGCCCGTCGTGGTGGCGCATGTCCGCTCCGACGCGCTCCAGCTCGGGGCCGCCCGGATCGCCTCCCTGGGCAAGGACCCGGAGCTGCCCGACACGGTGCTGACCGCGGTCCGGACCGTGGTGGAGGAGCGCGGGCACACCGTTCCCGTGCGGTACGTCTCCCTCGACGGGACCGTGGCCGACGCGCTGCCGACGGCCGCGCGGGGCGGGCGGCTCCTGGTGACCGGCTCCCGGGGGCACGGCGGCTTCGTGACGCTGCTGCTCGGCTCGACCAGCCGCACCCTGGCCATGACCGCGCCCTGCCCGCTCGTGGTCGTGCCGCACGAGGCGCGTACGGTCGAGCCGCCGGGCGGCCCGGACACGGGCCGGATCCTGCTGGGCCTGCACCCCGAGGAGACCCCGGACGAGGTGCTGGCCTTCGCCTTCGAGACGGCTCAGCGGCGGGGCGTGCCGCTGGAGGCCGTGACCGCCTTCCGGCTGCCCCCGCAGCCCGGTGCGGTGCTCGCGGCCCCGTCCCCGGCGCTCCAGGTGCCGCCGCCGCTGCCGGCGGCCGACGACTCGGCGGAGCTCATCGCGGGGGCGGAGCAGGAGCAGGAGGAGCGGCTGCGGCCGTTCGCGAAGCGGTGGCCGGATGTCCGGCTGGTTCCGTCGGTCGTGCCCGGGGACGCGGCGGGGCGGCTCGTGGAGGGGTCGAAGGACGCCGGTCTGGTGGTCGTGGGACGGCACCACCGGCACCGGATCGGTTCGCTGCTCATCGGTTCGGTCGCCCACGCGGTGCTGCACCACGCGCACTGTCCGGTCGCGGTGGTCCCGCCGGGAACCGCCGGGGGCACCCTCGGGACCTGACAGTCCCCGACGGTCCGGCGTAAGGAAGATTTTCCTCCCTTTTTCGACCGATTCAAAGAGTTTCACCCCTTTTCTTCCCATGTCAGTGGCGCCTGGTACACAGGGGCCATGACGACCACAGATCGCGGCTCCTCCGCACACCGCAACGTCCAGCCGCCTTCCGCCCAGGCCTCGCTCGGCGCGGGCGTCGTCGTGACCGACGCGTCCGGCCGCGTCCTCCTCGGGCTGCACCGTTCCGGGGTGTGGGAGCTGCCGGGCGGGAAGGTGGAGCCGGGCGAGTCCGTGGAGGACGCGGCGGTGCGCGAGCTCGCCGAGGAGACGTCCCTCGTCGCGGACGCCGCCGACGTGGAGGTGCTCGGGCTGATCCTGGACTCGGTGACCTCGTCGGAGCTGACCAGGATGACCGTGGCCACGGTGGTACGGGGCTACCGCGGTACACCGGCCGTCACGGAGCCGGACAAGATCGACCGCTGGGAGTGGACCGATCCGGAGCACCTGCCGACGGCGCTGTTCGTGCCGTCGGGCCAGGTGCTGAGGATGTGGCGCCCGGAGCTGACGGTGCCCGACGGCCCGTTCCACCGCTACGCCATGAGCCGCCTGCCCCGCTGACGGACCCGCGCTGCCACGGTGCGTCACCGAGCGAGGTGCGGCGGCCGTGGTTAGCGTGGCTCACAGGAACACGACATCGATCGCAAGAGAGAGAGTCACCGTCATGGCCGCACGACCCGCAGGCACGCCGGTCTGGACCGACGCGATGTTCACCGACGCCGAGGGCGCCAAGACGTTCTACGGCGACGTGCTCGGCTGGACCTTCGGCGAGGCCTCCTCCGAGTACGGCAACTACACGCAGGCGTACAAGAACGGGAAGGCGGTCGCGGCCGTCGTCCCGCCGATGCCCGGCCAGGACGCCCCGCCGCAGTCGGCCTGGTGTCTGTACTTCGCCTCGCCGGACGCCGCCGCCACGGCGGAGAAGATCAAGGCGGCGGGCGGCACCGTCGTCATGGAGCCGATGCAGGTCGGCGACTTCGGCTCGATGTGCATCGCGCAGGACCCGACGGGTGTCACGTTCGGCGTCTGGCAGGCGGGCGTCCACGAGGGCTTCGAACTCGAGGGCGAGACCGGCTCGTACGCATGGGCCGAGGTCTTCACCCGGGAGCCGGCGAAGTCCGACGCCTTCTTCACCTCCGTCTTCGGATACAACTCCAAGAAGATGCAGGACGACCACGTCGACTACCGGGTCTTCGACCTGGGAGGCGAGATGCCGGTCCTCGGGCGGATGAAGATGACGGCGGAGGACTTCCCGCCGGAGGTCCCGCCCTACGTCCAGATCTATTTCGCCGTCGACAACTGCGACAAGGCGGTGGAGGCGGCCGAGCGGCTCGACGGGCGGAAGGTCTTCGGCCCCATGGACAGCCCGTTCGGCCGTTTCGCGGCGATCCTGGACCCGCAGGGCGCGGCGTTCGCCGTCATCGACCTGAAGACCACCGTCGGCGAGATGCCCGAGATGGTCTGACCGGTCGGTCACCCGTCCACGGAACCGCCCCGGAGCCCATGGCCCCGGGGCGGTTCCGTGCGGTTCCGGTTCCGTGCGGTTCCGCGCGGTTCCGTGGACGGCGGTCAGGCGCTGTCGCGGACGGCGACGATGCCGTTGAAGACCCCCACGTACGCGGTGCCGTCCGGGCCGATGGTGATCGGCGCCCAGTTGTTGTCGTAGGCGAGGCCGGTGCCGGTGAAGCGGGAGAAGGCGCGCTGTCCGGTGCGGAAGTCGACGGCCGTGAGGTACCAGGCGTCGATGCCGAAGGCGTTGGGCCGCTTCTCGTAGAAGTAGAGCAGTCCGTTGGCGGTGGAGAGCTTCGGGACGGTGGAGGGCGAGCGGACGTCGCTCTCCCAGACGGTGTCGCAGCCGCTGCCGTCGGCGCGGACGTCGATCCGGGTCGCGCCGCCGACGACGCTGCGGCCGAGGGCGAGCGTACTCGGGTTCTCGTAGCCGTAGTTGTTCTCGACGACGAGGCTGTTCCCCCAGCTGATCAGGGAGTTGTCGGTGGTGGACGCGCCGGAGCGGAAGACCGGCACCTTGCAGACGAGTCGCTCGTCGGCGGGGACGGCGGCGCCGCGCCGGTAGACGAGGACGTTCATCCGGTCGTCGGCGTTGTCGGTGATGGCGACGTACTGGTCCCGGTCGCCGAACAGGTCGGGGGTGGTGCCCGAACCCTGGTTCACGGAGCCGGGCTTGGTCCCGGTCCCCCGGTCGTACGCCTCGCGCCACTCGATGCGCGGGGTGCCGTCTGCGCCGGCGCGGAAGCCGTACAGGGCGTGGTCGGTGACGATGGAGACGCCGTCCTCGGCGACGGAGAAGGAGTTCTGGATCTCCTCGCCGTCGAGCCTGATCGCCCGGAGCGCGCCCGTCGCGGGATCGACGGTGCCGACGCGGCCGAGCCGGGTGACCCACCAGATGCGGCCGTCCCAGTCCGGCATGACGGAGGTGACGGGGTCGCAGACGCCACTGGGGAAGAGATTGGTCCAGCTGACGCAGTCGTGCGGGACGAGGGAGGTGAGGTCCCAGTCGTTCTCGACGACGAACTCCCAGGCGCCGTCGGCCTTCTGGCGGTGGGCGATGCGCAGGACGTGCTGACGCGAGTCGGCGAGGACGACCCGGTCCTGGTTGTCGAGGTAGAAGTAGGCGCCGCCGGAGGTGTCCTTGAAGATCTTCTCGAAGTCGAGGCGCGTGATGGCCTCGACGGTGGAGGAGCGCTGCGGCAGCTTGTACTCGGCGAGGGTGTCGAGGGTGCGCGGGTCGAGCAGCTTCAGGAGGAAGCCGTTGAAGGTGCCGCAGACGGTGACGAGGCGGCCGCCGGAGTCGAAGGTGACGGTGGCGCACTCGCCGCCGACGGGGGCGATCTTCTCGCTGTCGACCTGCGGGTCGCGGCCGAGGGGCCCGGAGTACGGATGGGTCCCGCTGCCGGCCCCGTCGGCGTGCATGCCGCTGCGCCCGTTGGGGGCGAGGTACGGATGCTGCGCCGGGGCCTTGCCGGGCACGGGCCGGGCGGTGGCGGGGGCGCCGTCGTAGTGGTCGACGAGCCGGTGGCCGAGGGCGAGGGGTATCTCCTCGGCCTGCGCGACGGGGGCGGCGCCCGCGAGGAGGGTCGCGCTCAGCGCGACGATCAGCGCGAGCGCGCGCGCTCGTCTTCCGGGCGGGTGCGTGGTCACTGCGGCTCCTCGGGTTGCTGACAATCTGTCGCGCCGGCCGCCGACGCTAGGCCCGAGTCGGGGAGATGTACATGCAACTGCCCTCTGTTTCACAGGCAGTTCACGATCAAGCAACAGTCACGGCCGGAGGCTGGAGACCACGTTGGCGGTGGCGGCGACCCCGTTGTGGATCGTGGGCGCGATGCTGGTCCCCGCGAGGAAGAAACCGAGCAGAGCGCAGACGAGCGCGTGGGTGACCTTGAGCCCGCCGCTGCGCAGGAAGATCACGGCCAGTACCAGCAGCAGCACCACGACAGAAATGGAAACGGCCATCGCCTTCACGTCCCTCCGTCGCCGCACCGGAATTGCGGCGTTCGGCGGACAGTGTGGCGGAACGCCCGGTCCGTCCGGGCGTATGGCGGGGCGGCCATACGGGTGAGATGCGGGTGGGTTCAGTCGCCGAAGGTCTCGGCGATGCTCGGGTGGCGCACCGCGTCGAGCTCCGGATCGGCGAGCAGATCCGCGATCAGCGCCACGTCGCCGAAGACCTCGGTGGCGCTCAGGTCCCAGTCGGTGAGGACGAGCCAGCTCCCGTCCGCCGCCCACCAGGTGGCGGGGAAGCGGCGCTCCAGGGTGGCTCCGGGGCCGTTGCAGGCGTCGTAGTGGGCGAGGGCCGCGCCGAGGCCGCCGCGCCAGGCGAGGAACCGCTCGCCGGGGAAGGAATCCACGGGTGCCTGCGCGCCGCCGCAGGGCGTGTCGGGTCCCTGCGGGGCGTGCCGGGCGAGGAGTTCGACGAGTCGGACCAGGCAGGCCCGGTCCATCTCGGCCGGGTCGGGTCCGTCCAGCTCGGCGGCTCCGTCGACGCCCTCGAAGACCAGGTACGACGGGGTTCCCGACCAGTCCGCGAACCGCCGGCCGACGCGGCCGAGGACCTCGTCCCAGCGGAGCCGTACGGGACCGTCGTGGATCGCGTGGAGGAGCCAGCAGCGGTCCTCGTACCCGCCCTTGGGCTCGTATCCGCACTCCGCCTCGACGAGCACCGCACGCAGGCCGTCGAGGGGGTCGTCCTCGGCGGTCGGCGTCCACGGTGCGGTCACGGGTTCCCCTCGGCTGGCAGGCAGTCCTTCCACTCCACAGTACGGTCGCACCAGCGGTTCAGCAGGACGCGGTCGTGGCCGACGGCCAGGAGGCCGGCGCCGGTCTCCTCGCGGTAGGTCTCGACGGCGGCGACCAGGGCGGCCGTGGTGGAGGCGTCGAGCATCGCGGTCATCTCGTCGCAGATCAGCCAGCGGGGGCGCAGCGTCAACGCGCGGGCCAGGCAGGCGCGTTGGAGTTGGCCGTCGCTGACCTCGTGGGCGCGACGGGTGAGGAGGTCGGCGGTGAGGCCGACGGTCGGGGCGAGTTCGGCGACCCGGGTCCCGGCCTCGGCGCGGCGGCCGGTGGCGCGGAGCGGTTCGGCGATCAGGTCGGCGAGGGTGAGGCGGGGGTCGGCGGCCGTCCGGGGCTGCTGGAAGACGACGCCGACGGCGGTGCGGAGTTCGCGCGGGGCGCGGTGGCGCCAGGCGCGGATCTCGGTGCCTTCGAGGACGAGGCGGCCCGCGTCGGGGCGGTGGAGGAGCGCGGCGACCCGGGCGAGGGTGGATTTGCCGCAGCCGCTGGGGCCGAGGAGGCCGACGGACTCGCCGGGGGCGATCACCAGGGAGGCGCCTCGGAAGACGGGGGTGCGGCGCTCGTAGCCGGCGGTGACGGAGTCGAGTTCAAGCACGGGACGGCTCCGGGTGGTGGCAGGCCACCCCGGCGCGCGGCTCGGGGCGGGTGGCGCAGAGGTCGGTGGCGAGGGGGCAGCGCGGGGCGAAGGCGCAGCCGTCGGGCAGCGCGGAGAGCTCCGGGGGCATCCCGGGGATGGGCGTGAACGCCCGGTCGGGGAGGGCGTCGAGGAGCCCGCGCGCGTACGGGTGACGGGGTCCGGTGGCGCCGAAGAAGCGGTGGGCGGGGGCGATCTCGACGATCCGGCCCGCGTACATGACGGCGACGCGGTCGGCGATCCGCGCGGCGGCGGCCAGGTCGTGGGTGATGAGGAGCAGGCCCCGGCCCTCGTCGACGTGGCGGCGCAGTTCGTCGACGGTGCGGTCGACGAGGTCCCGGTCGAGGCCGGTGGTCGGTTCGTCGGCGAGGAGGAGGCGGGCGTCGCCGATGAGGGCGAGGGCGGTGGCGGCGCGCTGGGCGAGGCCGCCGGAGAGTTCGTGCGGGTACCGGTCGAGGTGGCCGGTCGGGAAGGCGGCCCGTTCGGCGGCGTCCTCCGCGGCCTTGCGCCGCGCCCGGCGCGGGGTGCCGGTGAGGGCCCGTACGGTCTCCTCCAGCTGGGACCGCACGGTACGGACGGGGGTGAGGTGGGCGGCGGGGCTCTGCGGTACGAGCCCGACGCGCCGGCCCCGTACCGTCCGGGCGAGGGTCTTCTCGTCGGCGGCCAGGAGGTCCGTGGGCCCGGCTCCGGCGGCGCCGGCCAGCAGGGCCGTACCCGAGGTCTCGGCGTTGCCCGGGAGCAGACCGAGGAGGGCGGACGCGAGGACGGACTTGCCGCAGCCGCTCTCGCCGACGAGAGCGAGGCACTCCCCCGCGCCGAGGTCGAGGTCGGCGTCGCTGACGGCGGCGACGGTCCGGCCGCCGCGCAGCCGGAAGCGGACGGTCAGGTCGCGGACGCTGAGGAGGGCGTCCTCGGCGCGCTCGGCGGTGACGGCCTCCAGAGCACGCAGCACCCTGCCCTCCGGAGCGTGTGGGGCGTTCACAGCATGAGCTCCGATCGGCGGCGCGGGTTGAGCCGGTCCCGCCACACACCCGCGAGCCCCGCGATGGCGAGGGTCGGCAGGATGAGGAGGAGGCCGGGGAAGAGGGTCGGCCACCAGTCCCCGGCGAGGAGCGAGGAGCGGGCGTTCTGCACGAGGTTGCCGAGGCTCGCCTGGTGGCTGGGGAGGCCGAGACCGAGGAAGGAGAGCGCCGACTCGTGCCACATGGCGTGCGGGACCATGAGGACGGCGGCGAGTCCGGCCTGCGGCAGGACCGCGGGCAGCAGGTGCCGGACGGCGACGCGCCACCGCGAGGCGCCGCCGGACACGGCGGCGTCGACGAAGGGCCGGGTGCGCAGCGAGAGGACCTCGGAGCGGACGATCCGGGCGGTGGAGAGCCAGTGGGTGACGGCGACGGAGGCGATGACCGGCCAGACGCCGGGCCGGAAGAGCGCCACGACGAAGATGCCGAGCAGCAGGTGCGGTACGGAGGAGAAGGCGTCGACGAGCCGCATGAGGGTGCGGTCGGTCCAGCCGCCGAGCGCCCCGGCGGCCGCGCCCACGGCGGTGCCGACGACGGTGGCGACGAGCGCGGCGACGAGCCCGACGAGGAGCGAGATCCGCAGCCCGTAGATGCAGCGCAGGAGCAGGTCGCGGCCGAGGTCGTCGGTGCCGAAGGGGTGGTCCCAGGACGGCGGGAGGAGCTTCGCCGAGAGGTCGACGGCCTGTTCGTCGAGCTGGACGAGCGGGGGCACGAGGAGGACGGCGGCGAGGATGACGCCGACGGTCACGGCGGAGCTCCACAGCCGCAGGCGGTGGGTGCGCGGGTCAGCCATCGAAACCCACCCTCGGGTCGGCGAGTCCGTACAGCAGGTCGGAGAGGAGGTTGCCGAGGAGGACGGCGGCGGTGGCGAGGACCGTGAGGGCCGCGAGCAGCGGGAAGTCCACCGAGGTGGCGGCCGTGACGGTGGCCGCCGCGATCCCGGGCCAGCTGAACACGGTCTCCACGAGCAGGGCGCCGGTGATGAGCTCGGGGACGCGGGAGCCGACGAGGGTGAGCATCGGCAGCATCCCGGAGCGCAGCGCGTGGCCGGTGAGGACGGTGCGCCGGCTCAGACCGCGGGCGCGGGCGCCGCGCACCGGGTCCTCTTCGAGGGCGTCGCCGACGCCCTGGCGGACGTACAGGAAGAACCAGGGCAGCTGGGAGATCCCGAGGACGAGCGCGGGCAGCACGAGGTGGCGGGCGACCTGGTCGGCGGTGACGGTGTCGCTGGCGGTGTCGGTGAGCCCGCCGGCCGGCAGGACGCCGAGCTTCAGGGCGAAGAACCAGATCGCGAGGAGGCCGAGCCAGAAGGCGGGCGCGGCTTCAAGGGTGTACGCGGCGGAGCTGACGGCCCGGTCGACGAGGCCGCCGCGGCGGCGTCCCGCGAGGAGGCCGAGGAGGGTGCCGAGGACGATGGCGATCAGGAAGGCGGAGACGGCGAGGAGGACGGACCAGCCGAGGCGCTCGGTGATGACCTCGGCGACGGGGCGGCGCATGACCGAGGAGTCGCCGAGGTCGCCGGTGACGGCGGCGGTGAGCCACTCCCACCAGCGGGTGAGGAGGGGCTGGTCGGCGCCGAGGTTGGCGCGGAGCTGGTCGAGGTTCTCCTGCGAGGCGGTCAGGCCGGCGGTGCCGGCGTAGGCCTTCACGGGGTCGAAGGGGGAGGCCGCGGCGACGGCGAACACCGCGAAGGTGACGGCGAGGAGGACGGGGACGGCGGCCAGGGCGCGCCGTCCCGTCATCCGCGCCATGGCCCCCCAGGGGAGGCGGCGCGTCACTTCTCCGCCGCTCCGGTCTTCTTCGGCTTCCAGCCTTCGACGTTCCACCAGGGGCCGGAGGCGAGGCCGTGGTCGTGCGGCTCGATCTGGGTGGTGAGCCCGTCCCAGCTGTCGTCGACGACGTACAGGTGGTCGATGTGGGTGAGGAAGGTGTAGCCGGGGTTCTTGGCGAGCTCGCGCTGGACGGTGTCGTAGGCGGCGCGTCGCTCGGCGGGGTCGTTCGTCCGGCGGCCGTCCTCCAGGGCGCGGTCGACGGTCTTGTTGTCGTACCGGGCCATGTTGTTGAAGCCGTCGCCGGCGAGGGAGGACTTCAGGAGCAGGTACTGGTCGAAGTCGGGGTCGCCGGGCGAGCCGCCGCCGGCGAGGACGGCGTCGGTCTTCATCCGGGGCTCGATGACCTCCCAGGTGCCGGCCTGGGTGGTGATGTCGATGCCGGCCTTCTTGGCGTCGGAGGCGTAGGCGAGGGCGTGGTCCTGGCGGAGCTTGTCGCCGGAGAGGTACCAGAGCGGGAACGCGGCGCGGACGCCGTCCTTGACGCGGATGCCGTCCGGGCCGGGCTTCCAGCCGGCCTCGTCGAGGATCTTCTGCGCGCCGGTGAGGTCGTGGCGGCGCTCGGTGCCCTTCGCGAACCAGGGGCTGTCGGTGGGTACGGGCCCGTAGGCGGGCTTTCCGGCCCCTTCGAGGATCTTGTCGACCATGGCCTGCCGGTCGACGGCGATGTCGAGGGCGCGGCGGACGGCGGTGTCGCCGGTGACCTCGTGGTGGGTGGGGAGGGTGACCGTGCGGTAGTCGTAGGTCTTGGCCGCGTACGTCTTCCTGGCCTTGTCGCCCTGGAAGCCGGCGGCGAGGTTGGGCGGCAGGATGGCGCCGTCGAGGTCGCCGGCGCGCAGCCGGGTCGCGCGGACGTCGTCGTCCTTGACGACGGCCATGGTGAACTTCTTCACCGCGGGCGCGCCGTCCCAGTAGGCGGGGTTGGCCTTGAAGCTGAGCTTCTCGCCCTTGGACCAGCCGGTGAGGACGTACGGTCCGGTGCCGATCGGCTTCGTGGTGAAGGCGCCGGTGTTGACGTCCTGCTTCGCGGCGACGTGCTCGGGCGCGATGGCCTGGACGGTGCGCTCGGCGAAGGGCGCGTAGGGGTACTTCAGGGTGAAGACGACGGTGTCGTCGCCGATCGCCTCGACCTTCTTCACCGCGTCGAGCTCGGTGCGGGAGGCGTTGTTCGTCTTCGGGTCGAGGATCGTGCGGTACGTGAAGACGACGTCCTTCGAGGTGAAGGGCGCGCCGTCGCTGAAGGTCACGCCGTCGCGGAGGGTGTACGTGTACGTGAGCCCGTCCGCGCTGATGTGCGGCAGCTTCGCGGCGAGGGCCGGCTCCAGCTTCATGTTCTCGTCGAAGGCGAGGAGCCCGTCGAAGATCTTGGAGTTGCCGTCCTTGCCGTAGCCGAGGAGCGGGCTGAGCGTCTCGGGCTCGTAGGCGATGCCGACGACCGCGGAATCCTTGGGGCCGCCGGAGGCCCCGGCCGTGGAGCCGGGGTTCGTGCAGGCCGCCGCCGTGAGGGCGAAGGCCCCCGCGAGTATCGCGGCGGCCGCGCCTCGGATGGATCGGGCGGTCATCGTGTCCACACCCCTTTTGGAGATCAACTGTTATTGCGAACGGCTTGCAATTAAACAGTATGTAAAGGGGTGCGGACACAGTGGCCCCTTACCTGGACCTCGGCGTTCCGCTACGCGGGGGCCGGGAGGTCCACCAGGGCGGCGATCGTGTCCTGGTGGCGGCCCGCCGAGCCGAGCGCGAGCTGGTCGGACTTGGCCCGCTTGAGCGCCAGGTGCGCGGGGTGCTCCCAGGTCATGCCGATCCCGCCGTGTAGCTGGACGCACTCCTCGGCGGCCCGGACGGCCACCTTGGAGCAGTAGGCCTGGGCGACCGCGACCGTGAGCGGGGCGTCCGGGCTGTCGGTGGCGAGGGCGTCGGCGGCGGCGCGGGCCACCGCCCGGGCGCCGACGGCATCCAGCCACAGCTGGGCCATGCGGTGCTTGAGCGCCTGGAAGGAGCCGACGGGCCGGTTGAACTGGTGGCGCTCGCGGGTGTGCCGGACGGTCTCCTCCAGACACCACTCGGCGAGGCCCAGCTGCTCGGAGGCGAGCAGTCCGGCGCCCGCGAGCAGCCCGCGGCGGACGGCGGCGCGGGCCTCGTCCGGTCCGGCGAGCCGGCTGCCGGTCCCGGTCTCCGTGGTGACGCGGGCGAGCGGGCGGGTGAGGTCGAGCGGGGTCTGCGGCTCGACGGCCGCCTCCCCGGCCGGTACGGCGTACAGGCCGTCGGTCCGGGAGACGAGGAGGACGTCGGCGGCGACGGCGTCCGCGACGCCGGTGACGGTGGCCGCGGTGGACGGCTCCGCGGACGGGGAGGCCGTCAGGGGTACGGCGAGCACGGCGACGCTGCGGCCGGTCGCGAGCGCGGAGAGGAGTTCGGCGGCCGGGGCGCTGTCCCCCGCGAGGGCGAGGAGCGTCTCGGTGGCCACGACCGCGCTCGTGAGGTACGGCGCCGGGGTGACCGCGCGGCCCAGTTCCTCCAGGACGACGGCGGCCTCGCGGTGGCTCGCGCCCTGGCCGCCGAGCTTCTCGGGTACGAGGAGTCCGGCGGCGCCCATGTCCCCGGCGAGGGCCTTCCAGAGCCCGGGGACGTACGGGCTGTCCGTCTCGATCCGGCCGAGCAGCTCCTGGTGGCCGGCCCGGTCGGCGAGCAGGGAGCGGACGGCGGCCCGCAGGTCGTCCTCGGTCTCGGAGTAGAGGAGGTCACTCATCGGGTCAGGTCCTTCCAGGCGACGTCCTTGTCGTTGCGGGGCTCGGAGGGCAGACCGAGGACCCGTTCGGCGACGATGTTGAGCAGGACCTCGGTCGTGCCGCCCTCGATCGAGTTGCCCTTGGAGCGCAGGTAGCGGTAGCCGGCGTCGCGGCCGGTGAAGTCGACGAGCTCGGGGCGGCGCATCTCCCACTCGCCGTACAAGAGGCCCTCCTCGCCGAGGAGTTCCACTTCGAGACCGCTGATGGCCTGGTTGAGGCGGGCGAAGCCGAGCTTCATCGCGCTGCCCTCGGGGCCGGGCTGGCCCGCGACGAGCTGCTGGCGGAGGCGCTCGCCGGTGAGCCGGGCCACCTCGGCGTCGACCCAGAGGTCGAGGAGGCGCCGGTGCAGGTCGTGGGTGCGCAGCTCGGGGCGCTCGCGCCAGGTCGTGGCGGCCTTCCCGATCATGCCGCCCTCGCGCGGGATGCGGGCGCCGCCGATGGAGACCCGCTCGTTCATGAGGGTGGTCTGCGCGACCCGCCAGCCGTCGCCGGTCTCGCCGAGGCGGTGGGCGTCGGGGATCCGGACACCGGTGAGGAAGACCTCGTTGAACTCCGCCTCGCCGGTGATCTGGCGCAGCGGCCGGACCTCCACGCCGGGGTCGGTCATGTCGCAGACGAAGTAGGTGATGCCCCGGTGCTTGGGCACGTCCGGGTCGGTGCGGGCGATGAGGATGGCCCAGCGGGCGACGTGGGCGCTGGAGGTCCACACCTTCTGCCCGTCGACCACCCAGTCTCCCCCGTCGTCCCGGACGGCGCGGGTGCCGAGCGCGGCGAGGTCGGATCCGGCGCCGGGCTCGCTGAAGAGCTGGCACCAGACCTCCTCCCCCACCCACAGCGGGCGGAGGAAGCGGCGCTTGACCTCTTCGGAGCCGTACGCGAGGAGGGTGGGGGCGGCCATGCCGAGGCCGATGCCGATGCGGCGCGGATCGTTGTCGGGGGCGCCCGCCGCGGCGAGTTCGGCGTCGACGACGGCCTGGAGGGCGCGGGGCGCGCCGAGTCCGCCGAGACCCACCGGGTAGTGCACCCAGGCGAGTCCGGCGTCGAAGCGGGCGCGCAGGAAGTCGGTGCGGTCGGTGGAGGCGGGCGGGTGGTCGGCGAGCAACTGCCGTGTGAGCGACCGCAGTTCCGTGGCGTCGGTCACGCGCGGGCTCCTTCCGGGAGGACGACCAGGCGGCCGGTGGTGGTGCCGTCGGCGACGCGCTGGACGGCGTCCGCGGCGCCGGCGAAGGGGACGCGCTCGCCGATGAGGGGCTTGATCAGGCCCTTGGCGGCGTAGGCGGTGAGGGTCTCGTGGCAGCGGGCGATGGCGCCCGGGTCCTTCGCCGCGTACAGGCCCCAGTGGAGGCCGAGGACGGAGTAGTTCTTCACGAGGGCGTGGTTGAGGGCGGGGGTCGGGACGGTGCCGCTCGCGAAGCCGACGATCACGATGCGGCCCTCGAAGGCGACGCACTTGGCGGACTGCTGGTAGGCCTCGCCGCCGACGGGGTCGTAGATCACGTCGGCGCCCCGGCCGCCGGTCGCGGCCTTGACGGCGGCGACGACGTCCTCGGAGCGGCGGTCGATCACCAGGTCGCAGCCGAGCGCGCGGGCGACCTCCGCCTTCTCCGGGCCGCCGACGACGCCGATGACGGTGGCGCCGGCGGCCTTGCCGAGCTGGACGGCGGCGCTGCCGACGCCGCCCGCCGCGGCGTGGACGAGGAGGGTCTCGCCCTCCTGGAGGGCGGCCCTGCGGTGCAGGCCGAACCAGCCGGTCTGGTAGCCGATGTGCAGCGCGGCGGCCTCGGCGTCGTCCAGGCTCTCCGGGGCGGGGAGCAGTCCGGCGGCGTCGGCGAGCGCGTACGCGGCGAATCCGCCGTGCGGGAGTGCGGCCGTGGTGATCACGCGGCGGCCGTCCTCGGTCTCGCCGCAGAGCTCCACGCCGGGCGTGAAGGGCAGCGGGGGCCGGATCTGGTAGTGGCCGCGGCAGAGCAGCGCGTCCGGGAAGTTGACGTTCGCGGCGCGCACCCTGAGGAGGACCTGCCCGTCGGCGGGCATGGGCGGCTCCACCTCCTCGCGGCGCATCACCGCGCCCGGTTCGCCGTTCTCGTACACACGCCATGCCTGCATCCGCGAGCCTCCTCCGTACCGAGTGGTCGGTGGCATACTAAGCGGTCGCTTGTCCGCTGCGGAACCGGTCGGCCGAACTTCGTCCGCCGGTCAGCCGGACTTCTTCGGCCGCGCCCTGACGTGCATGCGCTCCCCCTGAGGCCCGAAGAGGCTGAGGAACTCCACGGGGCCGTCGTCCGTCGGGCCGAACCAGTGCGGGACGCGGGTGTCGAACTCGGCGGCCTCACCGGCGGCGAGGACGACGTCGTGCTCGCCGAGGACGAGCCGCAGCTTCCCGGAGAGCACGTAGAGCCATTCGTACCCCTCGTGGACGCGGGGCTCCGGCGGCTCGTGCGGCTTCTCCTGGATCACCTTGTACGCCTGGAGCCCGCCGGGCTGCCGGGTCAGCGGGTACATCGTGCGGCCGTGGCGCACGATCGGCCGGGCCTTGACCCGGGGGTCGCCGGCGGCGGGGGCGCCGACCAGCTCGTCGAGGGGGACCTGGTGGGCGCGGGCGAGCGGGAGGAGCAGTTCGAGGCTGGGCTTGCGCTGCCCGGACTCCAGCCGGGAGAGGGTGCTGACGGAGATGCCGGTGGCGGCGGAGAGCTCGGCCAGGGTCACACCGCGGTCGCGGCGGACACGGCGGAGCCGGGGGCCGACCTCGTTCAGTACGGCGTCGATGCGTTCGTCGTCTTCGGTCATGGATCCAGTGTTGCAGAAACGGCAAGAACAGTTGCCGTTCGATGCGAGGGGAAGCGACTCTCGGGCCATGAGCACGAACGTAGGGAGCACGGACATGACGGTGACGAAGGACCGGTACGACGTCGTGGTGGTCGGCGGTGGGGCGGCCGGGCTCAGCGCCGCGCTGATCCTGGGCCGGTCGCGGCGGCGCACCCTGGTGGTCGACGCGGGCGAGCCCCGCAACGCGCCCGCGGCCCACATGCACGGGGTGCTGTCCCGGGACGGGATGAGCCCCGCCGCGTACCTGGAGGCCGGGCGGCGCGAGATCGCCGCGTACGGGGTCGAGTGGCGGGCCGGGACGGTGACGGGCGCGACGCCGGACGGACAGGGCGGGTTCACGGTGTCCCTCGCGGACGGTACGGCCGTGGGCGCGCGGCGGCTCGTCGTCACGACCGGGCTCGTCGACGAGCTCCCGACGATCGACGGGGTCGCCGAGCGGTGGGGGCGGGACGTGCTGCACTGCCCGTACTGCCACGGCTGGGAGGTCCGCGACCGGGCCTTCGGTGTGATCGCGCACCCGAGGATGCCCGCGCACCAGGCGCTGATGCTCTCCCTCTGGTCCCCGGACGTGACCCTCTTCCTGCACACCGCCGACGCGCTCTCCGCGCAGGACGCGGCGCTGCTCGACGCGGCCGGGGTCGAGGTCGTGGCGGGCGAGGTGGCGGGGCTCGTCGTCGAGGACGACCGGCTGACCGGGGTCCGGCTCGCCGGCGGCCGGGTGGTCGACCGCTCGGTGGTCTTCGTCGGGGCCGATCGCCTCGCGCCCCGGGACGGCGTCCTGCGGCAGTTGGGGGCGGCGCTGCGCGAGACGCCGTTCGGCGCGTTCGTGACGGTGGACGAGACGGGCCGGACGAGCGTGCCCGGTGTCTGGGCCGCCGGGAACGTGACGGGCCCGCAGGAGCAGGTCGTGAACGCGGTCGCGCTGGGCTACCGGGCCGGCGTGGCGATCAACAACGAGCTGCTGCTCGGCGACCTGGAGGACGTGGTGGCCGGTCGGCCGCGCGGATGAACCGGAGGTGCTGCGGCTGCGCCGCCGCGACGCAGGGGTGAGGATCGGTCATGGTGGCCGGAAGCCGGCGGGACCGACGGCACGGCCCGGACGGCAGCACGGCCCGGACGGCAGCACGGCCCGGACAACGGCACGGCCCGGACGGCAGCACGGCCCGGACAACGGCACGGCCCGGACGGCAGCACGGCTCCGGCAGTCACGGACGACGGAAGGACAGGACACCCCCCATGCTCGGTACGCAGTTCACCACGGGTTCCCCCAGCTGGATCGATCTCGGCAGCCCCGACCCGGCGGCCGCCGCCGCGTTCTACGGCGCCGTCTTCGGCTGGGAGTTCAGCTCGGCGGGACCGGACGCCGGCGGCTACGGCTTCTTCCAGCAGGACGGCCACACGGTCGCCGCGCTCGGACCGCTCACCGAGGAGGGCGCGAGCAGCGCCTGGACGGTGTACTTCCGGACGCCGGACGCGGACGCCACGCAGAAGACGGCCGAGTCCGCGGGCGGCACCGTGCGCCTCCCGGCGTTCGACGTCATGGACGCGGGCCGCATGGCCGCCCTCACGGACCCGGGCGGCGCCCGGTTCGCCGTCTGGCAGCCGGGAAGGGTCCAGGGCCTGGAGCGGACCTCGTCCACCAACACCCTCGTCTGGGCGGAACTCCACGTCGCCGACCCGGAGTCCGTCCTCGCCTTCTACCGGACGCTGTTCGGCTGGCGCTGGGCGGAGATGGAGGCACCGGGCATGACGTACCGGGTGATCTCCACCGCCCAGGGCGACCAGGAGGACGCCTCCTTCGGCGGCGTCGCCGAGCTCCAGGGGGAGACACCCCACTGGATCCCGTACTTCGCGGTCGAGGACCCCGACGCGATGGCCCGGACGGCCCAGGGCAACGGCGGCTCGGTCCTCATGCCGGCGGCCGACATCCCGGACGTCGGCCGCATCGCCTGGCTCGCCGACCCCTTCGGCGCCCCCTTCGCGGTGCTGAAGCCCGCGCCGATGGGGTGAGCGGGGCTCCCTCCGGATCCCGCGTCAGCGGGGGAAGAGTTCGAACGTCACCGCCGGGCGGCCGCCGAAGCGGTCGGCCGCGCGGGACGTCGCCGCGGTGAGGAAGGAGCGGACGTACTCCTCCGGGTCCTCGTCCGTCAGCGCCTCGATGTAGGCGCGGTGGCAGAGGAGCGAGCGGACGGCGCGGTCCAGGCCCGGGGCCGCGTCGATCGCGTGGGTCGGGGTGCTGGAGGCCGCGACCGCCACCCAGCGCACGCCGTTCCAGGGCTCCAGGCCCTCTGCGGTGAGCTCGGGGAAGATCCAGCGGTTTCCGGCGTCCGCCGCCGCGTCGAGCGTGGCGCGGCCGACGGCCAGGTGGTCCGGGGTGTTCCAGGGGGCGCCGGGGCCGCCGCCCCAGGTGTCGCGGTGGTTCAGGGTGACGACGAGCTCCGGGCGGTGGCGGCGGATCGCCGCCGCGATGTCGCGGCGGAGCCCGAGCCCGTACTCGATCACGCCGTCGCGGTGGTCGAGGAAGTCGACCGTCCGCACGCCGACGACGGCGGCGCTGTCCCGCTGTTCCCGCTCCCGCAGCGGGCCGCAGACGTCCGGGGCGAGGGTGTCGATGCCGGCCTCGCCGCGCGTGGCGAGGACGTAGACGACCTCCTTGCCCGCGTCCGTCCAGTCGGCGACGGCGGCGGCGCAGCCGTACTCCAGGTCGTCGGGGTGGGCGACGACGGCGAGGGCGCGCTGCCAGTCGCGGGGCATGTCCAGGAGGTCCGTGACGTCGTTCTCGATCATGAGCGCAGGATACGGGCCGCCTCGGCGACGGTCGGCCTGAACGCACCGGTGAGGATCACCGAGCGCGAGATGTGCCGCGGGCGGTCGGGGTTCAGGCCGCGCCGGTCCGCGAGGGCGACCGCGAGCCGCTGGGCGCGGACGAGCGCGGCCACCGGGTCGATCGCGTCGGCCGCGAACAGGGCGCCGGTGGACTCGACTTCGTCCCGGAGGCCCGAGGGGGCCGGGCCGAAGCAGGAGACCAGGCTGGTGCGGTCGCTGATGCTGATCGGGCCGTGCCGGTACTCCATCGCCGCGTACGACTCCGTCCAGGCGCGGGCCACTTCACGGAGCTTCAGGGCCGCCTCGTCGGCGAGGCCCACGGTCCAGCCGGTGCCGAGGAAGGTGAACTGACCGCGCCGCTCCCAGACGGCGGGGAGCCGCTCGTACAGCACGAGTTCCGCGTCGGCGATCGCGGGCGCGAGGTCCACCCCGAGCCCTGCGCGCAGGAGTTGGAGGGCCGTGGTGGCGAACCGGGTCTGGACGACCGAGCGTTCGTCGGCGAAGGCGAGGTCGACGATCTCGTCGGCGAGCTGTCCCGCCGGGCTGTCGGGGACGCCCGTGAGCACGAGGGTCGGGATGCGGCCTGCCGCGCCGGCAAGCAGGTTCACGACCTCCGTGGTCGTACCGGAGCGGGTGAGGGCGACGATCCGGTCGTAGCCGCGGCCGAGCGGGGTCCGGTCGGAGGCGGGGAAGGCGTCGGTCTCGCCCGCGCCGAGGGACTCGCGGAGCGCGGCGTAGGCGCGGGCGATGAAGTACGAGGTGCCGCAGCCGACGACGGCGACGCGCTCGCCCCGGCGCGGCAGCCGGGCGGCGTGGCGCTCGGCGGTCTCGGCGGCCCGGCGCCAGCAGTCGGGCTGGCTGGCGATCTCCGCGATGACATGGGTGCTCATGGTCCGGGTCCTCTCCTCGGGGACTCCCCCGTGGGGTCCGAACCGAGTTCTACCGGCTGCGGTCAAGAGCACACCATGAGCAATGGGAACTCACTGCTTGGACTTTTCCGCGGCCCCCGGACCGTCGGCCCCGCGCCGTCCGCCCCCGCAGGAGGCGCGGACGACGAGCCGGGGCCGCAGCTGCACCTGGTGGAGCGGGGCCGCGTCGCCCTCGGCGAGCCGCCGGAGCAGGATCTGCGCGGCCAGCCGTCCGAGCTGGTACTTGGGCGGCGACACGGCCGTCAGCGGGGTCTCCGCGACATCGGCGAACTCGTTGTCGTAGCTGATCAGGGCCAGGTCCTCGGGCACCCGGAGCCCCGCCCTGCGGACCGCCCCGAGCATCAGCGCGGCCTCCCGGTCGCCGAAGCAGAGCGCGGCGGTGACCCCGGCGGCGCGCAGGGCGCCGAGGGCCCGGTCGGCGCGGTCCTGGTCCCAGCGGGCCATGACGTCCCGCTCGTACGGCGGCGCCTCGGGCAGTCCGAGGTCGGCGAGCGCCCGGGCGAAGCCGGCCTCGATGGGCGCGGTGGTGGGTGCGTCGGTGCGGACGACGAGTCCGAGCCGTTGGTGGCCGAGGGCGCGCAGATGGCGCACGGCGTCGTAGGCGCCGCCCTCGTGGTCGGTGCAGACGTGTTCGGTGGCGTCGCCGGGGCCGTGGGCGGTGAGCCGGCGCTCGACGAGGACGGCGGGCACGGGCAGGGCGAGGAGTTCCTCGGCGCGCCGGCCGGGGTCGGTGGCGGTGTGCAGGCTGGGGACGAGGAGGAGCCCGTGGACGCCGTCGGCGAGGAGGCGGGCGACGGCGGCGTCCTCCTCGTCGGGGTCGTAGTGGGAGCAGGCGAGGACGAGCCGGGCGCCGTCCGCCGCGAGTTCCTTCTCGATGCCCTGGAGGACCCTCGGGTAGTAGAAGGAGGTGTCGGGGACGAGGACGCCGACGATCCGGCGGCCGGTCCTGTCCCGTTCGGGGCGGTGGGCGGCGAACGAGCCCGCGCCCTGCCGCCGCTCGACGAGGCCGAGGGCGACGAGGTCCTCGTAGGCGCGGCGGACGGTCGTCACCGACAGGCCGGTCTCGGTGGCGAGGGCGCGTTCGGTGGGGAGTTTGCTGCCGGGCGGCCAGGTGCCGTCGAGGATGCCGCGCCGCAGCTCGGCCATGAGCGTCCGGAACTTCAGCTCCCGGCCGGACGCCGGAGTCTCACGTCCCGCCATCCGGGCCCCCTCGCGCTCGCCGCGCCGGGCACGGCGCGCACATTGCTGATCGATTGCGCGCCGAATCCTATGCCCGGACGATCAGCACCGGCCCCGGACCGTCAGACCTCGTCCCTGGCGAGCGACAGCAGCCGGTCGAGGACGCGCGGCCCGCCGGCCCGTACCCCGTCGTGCTCGAACTCGTCGGTCACCCAGGTCCGCAGGCCGCGCACGGCGCTCGCCGTCTCCAGGGAGTGCGCGGTGTCCACGTACATGTCGTCGTGGTAGACGGCGGCGGCGACCGGGACCTCGTTGACGGCGAGGCGCTCGGGGTCGTAGAGCGGGGCCCAGTCCTCGCGTGCGGCGAGGAGCGCGGCGGTCTCGCGGAGCGGGCGCAGGGCGGGGTCGGTGGTGAAGTGCCAGGGATGGACGGTCTCGCCGGTGAAGAGGAAGGGCGCGCCGTCGGAGAGCGCGGCGGTGGCGTCGAACTCGGGGAACTCGCTCCTGACCCGCTCGGCGGCCCAGTCGGTGGGGCCCTGCCCCTGGGCGTAGATGGCCTCGTGGAGCACGGCGTACAGCGGGTGTCCCGCGTACGACAGGTGGGCCTGGACCTGTTCCAGGAAGGCGTCGGAGAGGGCGGGTCCGCCCGGGGTCGGGACGAAGGCGTGCTCCAGGAGGAGATGGAGCTGGTGGGTGCCGTCGCCGCCGCCGAGGAGGATGCCGAGGGACTGGAAGGCCTCCACGGTCAGGAGCCCGCCGCCCGGGAGGGTGACCTCGCGGTCGAGGAGGTGCGCGGCGATCGCCCGGGCGCGTTCGGCGTCCTGCGGGTAGCGGGCGAAGTGGGCCTCGTTCTTGCGCCGGACGCGGGGGTAGGCGGCGCGGTAGACCTCGTCGGCCGTCGCGTCCAGGGAGGGCAGGCCGCCGGTGACGAGGACCGTCTCCAGTCCTTCGGGGGCGGTGGAGAGGTAGTGGGTGGCGCAGAAGCCGCCGAAGCTCTGGCCGAGGACGGTCCAGGGGGCGCCGCCGGTGAGCCGTCGGCGGACCAGCTCGCAGTCCTTGACGATGGAGTCGGCGCGGAAGTGGGCGAGGTAGTCGGCCTGCTCGCGCGGGGTGCCGCGCAGGGGCAGGGTCTGGCGGTTGGCGGGGGTGGAGCGGCCGGTGCCGCGCTGGTCGAGGAGGAGGACGCGGTACTCGCGGACGGCCCGGCCGAGCCAGGCCTGCGGGCCGATGAAGCGGCGGGCGCCGAAGCCGGGCCCGCCTTCCAGGTAGACCAGCCAGGGGAGCCGTTCGCGGTCCTCGCCGGCCTTTCCGCTCGCGACGAGCTCCCGGCCGTAGACCTCGATCCGCTCGCCGTCGGGGCGGGTGTGGTCGAGGGGGACGGGGAAGCGGTGGTCGGTGAGGACGAGGCCCGGCTGGCGGTAGGTGGTCAACGCTGCTCCTGCTGCTCCTGATCGGTACGCCCCCGCCAGGACAGTGGATCACATGGCGGGGGCGTACCCGGGGACGGGGCGGGGCGGGTCAGGAGGTGGCGCGGGTCAGGAGGTGGGGAAGGAGTCCGCCGTCCTGATGCGGTCGCGGATCCAGACGCCGGCGGGCTTGAGGGAGCCGGTGCCGGTCCAGCTTCCGCCGGCGTCGCAGGTGCCGGGCTTGAAGACGGCGCCGCTGCGGTCGTCGTCGGAGAAGTTCCAGTTGACCCAGCTGATCTTCTTCGAGGCCATCAGGTCGAGGTACTTCTGCGTCATCGTGAAGTCGTTGGCGCCCTCGCCCGCGTAGTTCTGCGTGCCGAACTCGGTGACGAAGACGGGCAGCTTGGCGGCGGCGCGGGAGAGGGTGTTCAGGTACTCGTCCCGGTGGGAGTACGCGTAGAAGTGGAACGTGTACATGATGTTGGCCGCGTTCACGGGGTTGGACACGACCTCGGACTCGTCGGAGCCCTCCGAGACGCCGAACGAGGACCAGGCGCGCGTACCGACGAGGACCGGGGTCTCGGGGTCCTTGGCGCGGATGACGGGGATGAGCTCCTCGGCGTAGCCCTTGATCCGGGACCAGGAGACGCCGCTGGGCTCGTTGGCGATCTCGTAGAGCAGGTTGGTCTTGGAGCCGTGGCGCTGGGCGATCTCGGTGAAGAAGGCCTTGGCGCGGGCGAGGTTGTACCGCGGGTCGCCCGGGTCGAGCATGTGCCAGTCGACGATCACGTACATGCCGCGGGCGGTGGCCTGCTCGATGAGGGAGTGGGCCAGGTCGGTGTACTTGCGGGGGTCGGTCTCGTAGCCGTCCTCCTGGACGTACGTGGAGACGCGCAGGACGTCGGCCTTCCAGTCCTTGGCGAGGGCGTCGAGGGAGCCGCCGGTCAGGCACTGGGCGTACCACTGGGTGCCGTGGCTGGACATGCCGCGCAGCTGGATCGGGTTGCCGTACTTGTTGCAGAGCTTGGTGCCGCAGACATTGAGCTGTCCGTTGATCGCGGCGGGAGTGGTGGCGGCGGCGGTGGCGTCCGGGGTGGTGGGGGCCGCCTGGGCGGTGTCGACGTTCGACTCGGCCAGGCCGAGGAGCAGGGCGCCGAGAGCGGCGCCGGCGACGGCGAGGCGCCGGAGTCCGGGGCGGGGGTGGGAGTGGGAGTGGGAGTGGGGGCGTACGGATCGTGCCGAAGTCATGGGGGTCTCCACGGAACGATGAACGGTGGGTGGGGAACGGAGAGTTCGACTGGAAGGAAACTTTCCTAACGGATGAATAGCAGGGGTCCGGAGCACCCCGCAAGGGTCATGACAAGAGACGCTGTTCAGCTGGCTGACACCGAAGGGGCAAGCGAAGGGGCAACCGCTCGGCCGTCCGTCGGCCGTCGTCCGTCGGCCGTCGCTCAGCCCGGAACCAGGCCCTTGCCGGTGAGGTAGTTCCGGGCCACGTCCTCGGGGAGGCGGCGCCAGCTGTCCACCTGTTCGTTGAGTTCCGCGAGGTCTGCCGTGGTCAGGACGGTGTTGAGGCGGTCCAGGGCGTCCGTGACCCCCGGGCTCCCGGCGCGGGCGCGGTTGACGACGGGCACGATGTGATCCGCGTTCTGGAGGTTCTTGTCGTCGGCGAGCAGGACGAGCCCGAAGTCGTCGAGCGTCGCGTCGGTGGTCGTCGTGAGCACCAGCTGGTCCTGGCCGCTCTGGACGGCCTGCTTCGCCTGGGTCGTCCCGACGCCCTTGGGGTCGACGGCGGTCACGTCGATTCCGTAGACCTCCCTCAGACCGGGGGCGCAGTACGGCCGCTGGACGCATTCGTCCCCGGCCGCGAGCCGGACCGGGAGGCGGGCGGCGCCGAGGTCGCCGAGCGTCTTCAGGCGGTGCTCGGCGGCGAAGGCGGCGGTCACGGCGAAGGCGTTCTGGTCGACGGCACGGCCGGGGTCGAGGACGGTGAGCCCGCGCGGGGCGGCGAGCGCCCGGAGGGCGGCCATGGTCGTCGTCAGGTCGGGCGAGCCGACGGTCGGCGCGTCCGCGCCGTTGACCTTGGCGTTCAGCCAGTCGGCGAAGGTCGCCGCGTACTCCGGCACGACGTCGATCTGCCCGTTCTCCAGCGCCGGTTCGTACAGCTCGCGGTTGGTGACGGAGAGGATCTCCGTGCGGTAGCCGGCCTCCTCGAGGAGCAGCGCGTACATCTGCGCGAGCAGGTCGCTCTCGGTGAATCCGGCCGAGCCGATCGTCAGGCTGCGGGCGTCCCCGGGCGGCGGCGCCGTGACCTCGCCCTGATCCTCCAGGCTCGGACCCGCGCCGCAGCCGGAGAGGGCGAGCGCCAGCAGGAGGGCGACCCCCGGTGCGCGGGGCGGCCTCACACGCCGCTCCCCCGCGCCCCGGCGGGCGCGAGGCGCTGGACCCCCTCGAAGACCCCCTCCATCAGGAGCGCGAGGGCGGCGACGAGGAGCGCCCCGGCGACGACCTGGGGCGTCGAGGCGAGGTTGAACCCGGCCGTGATGATCCGGCCGAGCCCGCCGCCGCCGGCGAGCGCGGCCACGGTGGCGGTGGCGACGAGTTGGACGGCGGCGATCCGCACGCCGGTGAGGACGAGCGGCAGCGCGAGCGGCAACTCGACCCGGGCGAGGGTCTGACCGCCCGTCATGCCCATGCCCCGGGCGGCCCGGACGACGTCGGCGTCGACGCCCCGCATCCCGACGTACGCGTTCGTGAGCAGCGGCGGGACGGCGAACAGGACGAGCGCGATGATCGTCGGCCACTCGCCGTACGGGCCGAGGGGGCTGAGGAGCAGCAGGACGAGGACGGCGAAGGTGGGCACGGCACGGCCCGCGTTGGCGAGGTTCACGGCGAGCGTGCCGCCCTTGCCGAGGTGGCCGAGGACGAGGGCCGTGGGCAGGGCGACGAGGCAGCTGAGCGCGAGGCAGATGCCGGTGAGGAAGAGATGCTCCCCGAGCCGCTGCCAGATGCCGTTCTCGCCGGACCAGTGCGCGCCGGTGGTGAGCCAGGACCAGGCGTCGGTCAGCGTGGTCACGCGGCCTGCCCCCGGGTCCAGGGGGTGAGCAGCCGCTGCACGCCGAGGAGGAGCAGGTCGGCGGTGACGGCGATGACCACGCAGAGGGCGGAGGCGGTGAGGACCTGGGCCTTGAAGTAGGTGTTCATCCCGGCGTAGATGAGGTTGCCGAGGCCGCCGTGGCCGACGATCGCGCCGATGGTGACGAGGGAGACGGCGGAGACGGTGGCGATGCGGAGTCCGGCCATGGCGGCGGGCAGCGCGAGGGGCAGTTCGACGGTGAGGAGGAGGCGGATCGGCCCGTATCCGAGGCCGCGCGCGGCCTGGCGCGTCTCCTCGGGGACGGCCCGGAGCCCGGCGAGCACGTTCCGTACGAGGAGGGTGAGCGAGTACAGGACGAGACCGGCGACGACCAGGGCGGCGGAGAGTCCGTACACGGGCAGGAGCAGCGAGAACATCGCGAGGGCCGGGATCGTGTACAGGACCGTGGTGATCCCGAGGACGGGCCCGGCCGCCCAGCGCCAGCGGCGCGCGACGACCGCGAGGGGCAGGGCGAGCAGCAGGGCGAGGGCGACCGAGACCACGGTCAGCTGGAGGTGCTGGACGACGGCGTCGGCGAGGATCTCGCTCCGTGAGGACACGTAGGCGCCGCAGATCCAGTCGTTGCGGGCGAGGCAGTCGTCGGGCGGCGCGGTCACCTTCTCATTGCAGGTGGTACGCGGGGTCGTCCGCACCCCGGCCGGGGCCGTTAGGGGGTCGGTGTCAGACCGTCAGGGGTCCTGACGTCAGGTGCTCGTGTGGGAGGAGAGGACGGAGAGGACGTTGCCCGCGGGGTCCGTGAACCAGGCGATGGTCGGTCGGCCGTCCGCGCCCCGCATGATCCCCTTGTCGTCCGCGTCGAAGCCGGGGTAGCGCTCCGGGGTCACCCCGCGCGCCGCCAGGTCGTCGACGGCCCGGTCGACGTCGTCGACCTCGAAGTTGAGGATCGTGAACGAGGCGGGGGTGTGGTTCTCCTTCGGGTAGACGAAGATCCGGGTCCCGCCGGCGAGGGTGAGGAAGAGCATGCGCATGTCTCCCTCCCCCGCCTCCTCCACCGTCAGACCGAGGGTCTCGCCGTAGAAGCGCTTGGCGGCGTCGAGGTCGTCGACCGCGAAGCCGCTGAATGCCGTGGTCTCGCCGAACATGGCGTACTCCCTTCCGGGGGCTCTTCCGAGACCCCCCTCCAGGATCCGCCGACGGGCCGCGAAGCGCTCAGGGAGCGATCGGCAGCTGCCGCTTGTGCTCGGTGAGCCGGTAGCGGCGGACGATGGAGGCGAAGGCGGCCTCCCCGACCGGCTTGCCCTCCAGGAAGTCGTCGATGTCGTCGTACGTGACGCCGAGCGCGTCCTCGTCGGGCTTGCCCGGGTCCAGGGTCTCCAGGTCGGCCGTCGGGACCTTCCACACCAGCTCGGCCGGGGCGCCGAGCTCGGCGGCGACCGCGCGGACGCGGCGCTTGGTGAGACCGGTGAGCGGGACGACGTCGGCGGCGCCGTCGCCGAACTTGGTGAAGAAGCCCGAGACGGCCTCGGCGGCGTGGTCGGTGCCGACGACGAGACCGTCCTGGGCGCCGGCGACGGCGTACTGGGCGATCATCCGCTGGCGGGCCTTGATGTTGCCCTGGACGAAGTCCTGGTGGTGGGCGTCGCGGAAGGTCACCCCGCCCGCGAGGCTCGCCTCCAGGGCCGCGTCGCTGGCGGCCTTGACGTCGACGGTGAGGACCCGGTCGGCACGGATGAAGCCGAGGGCGGTCTGCGCGTCGCTCTCGTCGGCCTGGACGCCGTACGGCAGGCGCATGGCGTAGAAGGTGGCGTCGTGGCCGGCGGCCCGGACGCGCTCGACGGCGAGCTGGCAGAGCCGGCCGGCGGTGGTCGAGTCGACGCCGCCGCTGATGCCGAGGACGAGGGAGCGCAGCCCGGTGGAGGTGAGGCGCTCGGCGAGGAAGGCCACTCGGCGCTCGATCTCCACGGCCGGGTCGAAGGTGTCGGACACCTCGAGGTCCCGGGCGATCTGCTGCTGGAGGGCGGTGGACGCCGGGTCGGTCACGGGGGTCTCCTCGTCGGGGTCGTGCTTGCTGCGGTGTACCGGGGTCGACTCTATCCGCCGCCCGATCGGGTGACGGACGGGTCCGGGGCGCAGAGGACGTCGACCCGCTGGACGAGGTTGTTGGCGAAGCCGCCGCGGTTCCAGGGGGCGGCGAGCGGCTGGACGTGGCCCTCGGCGTCGGTGGCCCGCACGGTGAGGCGGTGCGGGCCCGGTGTCGCCGTCCAGGTGGCGTGCCAGGACGACCAGGCCCAGGGGTGCGCGGGGTCGTGGTCGACCACGGCGTCGGTCCAGACGGCGCTGCCGTACTCGCCGTACTCGCCGATCCAGCCGTACTCGCCGGTCCGGCCGTACTCGCCGGTCCGGCCGTACTCGCCGTACTCGCCGTACGCGCCTGTCTCGCCTGTCTCGCCTGTCTCGCCTGCCTCGAATGCCTCGCTGCGTCCGCTCGACCCGCTCGACTCTCCGACCTCGACGCGGGTGACCGGGCCGTGGCCCGACCAGGCGCGCCCCGCGAGCCGCACGGGCCCGGGGCGGACGACGCGAGTGCGGGACATGAAGTCCGGGAAGCCTGGCGGGATCATCAGGGCGCGGGGCGCGATGAGGGTGACGGGCTCCCCGGGCTCGTCCCCGTCCGTCGTGCCCCGGATGCGGTAGGCCACGCTCTGCTGGAAGCCGGTGTACGGGGTGGCGGTGACCGTGATGTCGTGGAGCCACTTCACGTGGGCCATGCCGTACCAGCCGGGGACGACCAGCCGGAGCGGGCTGCCGTGCTGCGGGGGCAGGGGCGCCCCGTTCATCGCGTACGCGACGAGGACGTCCCGCGCCGGGTCCGCGGCCACCGAGAGGGGCAGGCCGCGCCGGTAGTCCTGCTCGACGCCCCGCTCCACCCCGTGGTCGGCACCGGTGAACACGGCCTCGGCCGCGTCCTCGGCGGTCCCCGCCTCCGCGAGCAGCGCGGCGAGCGGGACGCCGGTCCAGTCGGCGGTGCCGACGGCCTCGACGAGCCAGGGCTGGCTGACGGGGCGGGGAGTGAGGCGGGCGCGCCCGTTCCCGGCGCACTCCAGCGTCACCCGGCGCGTGACGGCGGGCCGGGCGCGCAGCCCGTCGAGGTCCAGTGCGAGGGGCCGGAGCACCCGGCCGCCGACGGTGAGCCGCCAGCCGTCCGGGTCCGTGGCGGGGATGTCGTAGTGCACGAGGACGTAGTGGAGGCCGGGCGGGGTCACGTCGTACCGCAGCGCTTCCAGGGGCAGCCCGTGGTTGCGGGCGGCGAGGGCGAGCTCCTGCGGCGTGATGCCCTCCGCCGGGCCCGCGAGCCGCCCGGGGGCGCTGATGGAGCCCAGATCGGTCGGAGAGCCGTCCATCTCCTCATGGTGCGCCGGGCACCCCGAGGTGTCCTGTCGGTGAGGCCGGGGCCGCCGCGGTCGGCGGAAAGCGCGGGCCCGGTCGCCTCCGCCGGACCGGCCGGAAGCAGGGTCTCGGCCGTGCGTCGCGTCAGGACTGGTGGGAGCTGCGGAGGGCTCGGTCGAGGCCGTCCTGGGGGAGGCCCGTGAGGGCGCGCAGGAAGATCTCCTCGTAGGCGGGCTCGCCGATCGTCGCGCGGGCCGTGTCGGTGTACTTCTCGCGGAGGGCGCGCAGGCCGGGCAGGCCGCGCCGGGGCTGGCCGGTGGAGCGCCAGTACGCCTCCCCCGTGCCGGAGACGTCCGCCGCGCGCTCGCCGTCGCCGGCGGCCGCGAGGGCGGTGGCGAGGACGTCGAGGCCGAGGGCGACGCCGAGGCTCGCGCCGAGCCGCCGGGTGCCTTCGAGCATGGCGCGGGCGTGTCCTGCGGCGGCCGCCGGATCGCCTTCCAGGAGGCCGGTGAGGGCGAGCTGGTACTCCAGGGCGGTGCGGGTCCAGTGCTCGTCGAGGTCCTCGCAGAGGGCCCGGAGCGCGAGCGCCCGCCGGCGGGCCTCGGCGAGCCGGCCGAGTCCGGTGAGGGCGAAGACCCGGACGAGGCCGCAGCGGAGCCGGGCGGCGGAGTCGGCCGGTCCGCCGGCCACGGCGTCGAGGACGTGGTCCACGACGACGAAGGCGGCCATGGGGCGGCCGGTGGTCAGGGCGAGGAGCCCCGCGAGGGCGGCGGCGTCCAGGGTGAGGTCGCCGGGGCCGGGCCGCCCCGTCTCCGCGTCGGGGTCGCCCGGCCGCCCGTCCTCCAGGGCCTCCTCGTACTCCGTGTACCGGGCCTCGCGGGCGCAGCGTTCGCTGACGTCCTGGGCCGGGCCGAACTCGCCCTGGAGGACGAGGGTCACGCCGAGCGCCCACAGGGCCCGGGCCCGGGCGCGGCCCCGGGAGCCGCTGAGGAGCAGGGCCTGTTCGAGGCCGTCGCGGGCCTCGCGGAGGCGGCCCCGGCAGGACCAGGCGAAGGCGACGGAGCCGACGAGGTCGAGGGCCGCGTCGGGGTCGGTGCGCAGCTGCCGGTCGAGGGCGGTGCGGAGGTCGGTGTGGTGGGCGTCGACGCTCCGGTACCAGCGGAGCTGTCGGGCGCCGAGCCATTCGGTGTCGGCTCGGCGGGCGAGGCCGCGGAAGTGCGTGGCGTGCCGGTCGGCGACGGTTCCGGTCTCGCCGGTCCGTTCCAGCCAGGTCGCCCCGTACGCGCGGATCGTGTCGAGCATGCGGTGGCGCCCGGCGGCGTCGGGCGGGCGGACGACGGAGGAGCGGACGAGTCCGTCGAGGGCCTCCGGCAGGGTCGTGGCGGTCAGTGGGCCGCCGGAGCACACGGCGAGCGCGGACGCGAGGTCGAAGGGGCCGCGGAAGACGGAGAGGCGGGCCCAGAGGAGGCGTTCGAGCGGGGCGCACAGCTCGTGGCTCCAGCCGATGGCGGCGCGCAGGGTCTGGTGGCGGCTCGGCCACACCCGTTCGGTGTGGGCGAGCACGTCGAAGCGGGCTCCCGGCGGGCTGTCGAGGCGGGTCCCGAGCTGGTCGCGGACGGCCTCGGCGCCCTGGAGCCGGATCTGCGCGGCGGCCAGTTCCAGGGCGAGGGGGATGCCTTCGAGGCGTACGCAGATCTCCCCGGCGGGCCCGGCGGCGGGGAAGTCCTCCCCGGCGGCCCGGCGGAGCAGCTCCAGGGCGTCCCGCCCCGTGGGCGGCAGCGGGTCGAGGGCGACGACCCGTTCGCCTTCGACGCCGAGGGGGCGGCGGCTGGTGGCGAGGACGGTGAGTCCGGGGGCGGCGGCGAGCAGGTCGGCGACCAGCCGGGCACAGGGGTCGGCGAGGTGCTCGCAGGAGTCGAGGACGAGGAGCAGGCGGTCCTCGGCGAGTCTGCGGCAGAGCGCGGTGCTCGCCATGCCGGGCGTGTGGTCGGCGAGGTCGACGGAGTCGGCGACGAGGGCGACGAGGAGCCGGTCGCCGTCGAGGGGGGTCAGGTCGGTCCACCAGGCGCCGTCCGGGAACCGCTCGGCGACGCGGTGCGCGGAACGCAGGGCGAGCCGCGTCTTGCCGACGCCGCCGACACCGGTCACGGTGACGAGACGGTGCTCCGCCAACGCGGCGGATATGCGGCCCAGTTCCGTGCGGCGCCCCACGAACCCAGGGTTCTCGTCCGGCAGATGTCCACGCACGGAAGCAGTGTCCCTCATGAACGGCTCGAACGGACCGACGGATCCGCTTCGTTACGCATTCCCTGCCCGCCCCCTCTTCGCGTCATTTCACCGTCACCTCGACCGAGTGCCACCCCTGGGCCCCGTCGGGCATGGTGTCGGTGCGCTGTTCGGGCTGGGTGGCACCGGTGCCGTCGGTGGCCCGCACGGTGAGGGTGTGCCGGCCCGGTTCGGCCGCCCAGGGGTACGTCCACTGGCGCCAGGTGTCGCGGTTGTCCTGCGCGGCGAGCCGGGCGTCCCGCCAGGGGCCGTCGTCGATCCGTACCTCGACGCGGGAGATGCCCCGGTGCTGGGCCCAGGCCACTCCGGCGATCATGACGGTGCCGGCGCCGGGCCGGGCGAGGGGGCGGGGGGTGTCGATGCGGGACTGGGTCTTGACGGGCGCCTGGGCGGCCCAGCCGCGTGGGACCCAGTAGGCGTCGTAGGCGTCGAAGGTGGTGAGCTCGATCGACGCGATCCATTTGCAGGCGGAGACGTATCCGTACAGGCCGGGGACGATCATGCGGACGGGGAAGCCGTGGGTGAAGGGCAGGGGTTCGCCGTTCATCCCGAAGGCGAGGAGGGCCTCACGGCCGTCCATGACGGCCTCGACGGGGGTGCCGATGGTCATGCCGTCGACGGAGCGGGCGACGAGCTGGTCGGCGGGGCCGCCCTCGGAGGGCGGCCGGACGCCCGCCTCGCGGAGCAGGTCGGCGAGGTGGACGCCGAGCCAGCGGGCATTGCCGACGTAGGGGCCGCCGACCTCGTTGGAGACGCAGGCCAGGGTGATGTCCCGTTCCACCACTCTGCGGGCCGTCAACTCGGCCAGGGTGAAGGTGCGTTCCTCCCGTACGCCGCTTCCGTGGAGGCGCAGGTTCCAGCGGTCGGCGTTGACCTTGGGGACCACGAGCGCGGTGTCGACACGGTAGAAGTCGCGGTTGGGGGTGATGAAGGGGCCGATGCCGGGAACGCGGAGCTGGGCCCCGGCGGGCACGGGCGGAGCGGGGGAAGCCGGCCGGGGCAGGCGGAGCGCCGCCCGGGAGGCGGCGGCGTTCTCGGCGACGGGTGAGCCGACGGCCCTGCCGATGGCGGCGGCGCCGGTCGCGGCGAGCCCGGCGGAGGCGGCGACGATCAGGAAGCCACGCCGGTCGGCCGTGGCCGTCGCGGTGTCCGTTGCCGTGGCCGTGGCTGTGTCCGTCACTGTGTCCGTTGCCGTGGCTGTTTGCGTCGCCGTGCCGGGCCTCGGGGCGAGGAGGCGGCCGATCAGGACGTACAGCAGGACCGCGCCGCAGGCGGCACCGACGAGGGAGGGCACGGCGTCCATGGCGGAGTCCGAGTCGGGGCGGGTGACGGCGGCGAGCGCGCCGAGAAGGCCGAAGGCGCCGACCGCCGCCGAGCCGACCGCCCGGTGGCGGAGCGCGAGGAGTCCGATTCCGGCGGCGAGCAGCCCGAGGAGCAGCAGGATGCCGAGCTGGAGGACGGCCTTGTCGCTCTCGCCGAAGGCGCGGATCGCCCATTCCTTCACGGGCGCCGGGGTCCGGTCGACGACGGCGCCGCCGACGGCGGGGACGGGGCTCGCCTCGGGCCGTACCCAGAAGGCGGCGAGGTCCGCGACGGCGAGCGAGACGTATCCGGCGAGCAGGCCACCGACCGCTGCCAGGAGTCGGTCCGTGCGTGTGGGCTCACGCGGGGGCGCTGAGAGGGTCATGCTCCTCATTCGGCATCGACGGGGCTCCGGATGGGGTGATTCACCTGGAAGGGTGGAGGACGGTACCGACCGGACCTCTCCACAGCCCCTTCCCCGGACCCGGCCGGCACGTGCGTCGCTCGCGCATCGCTTGTCGTCGTCCTCGGCCTCAGCTCGCCCGTGCGGTGGCACACCGCCTCCGCCCCGGTGTCCCGTCCAACGAGCGGCGCATCCGGTCGAGACCGCGCCGTGCGTGGCTCTTCACGGTGCCGAGGGGCCAGCCGGTGCGCTCGGCGATCTGGACGTGGGTGAGGTCCCCGTAGAACGACATGGCGAGCACCTCACGCTGTGCGGCGGGCAGTTTCGCCAGCTCGGCGGCGACCACGAGCCGGTCGAGGACCGCGTCGGGGCCGTGGGCGGACGCGTCGCCCTCGGGGGACAGCCGCGCCCCGGCCGCGAGCACCAGGTGCCGGCGGCGGGTGCGGGCCGAGAGGGCGTCGGCGATCTTCCGGCGCGTGATGCCGACGAGCCAGCCGGGGAACGGGCCGCGCTCCGGCCGGTAGCCGCCACGGCCCCGCCAGGCGGCGAGGAAGACCTGCTGGCTGACGTCCTCAGCCTCCTTCGGGTCGCCCAGACAGCGGGCGGCGAGCGCGGTCACGAGGCCGGACCAGCGGACGTACGCGGCGTCCAGACAGCGGTCGTCGCCGCGCACGAAGCCTTCCACGACCTCGCGGTCGGGCAGGGTCCCGGCCTCGCTCCACCGCGAGGGCGACGGCGACGGCGACGGCGACGGCCGGAGGGTGGCGCTCGGTGCGGTCATGACGACGGCTCCTCTCCTCTGGCCGGGACCGGAAGCCACCGGTCGGCGGTCGGGGCCCCCGGGGCTCCTTCAAGGTTCCGTCGCGGCGCCGCCACACCTCCACTCGCATTGCTTGTGCGTCGTATTCGGGCGGGCCGGCCCGTGATCGAGCCCTCGCCGGGTCTCGGCCTCTCAGTCCTGGCCCCGGGCGTGCCGGAACCGGGCCAGTCCGTCGGCGAGTTCGACGACGGGCTCGGGGTAGTCGTACCGGGCCCGTTCGAGGCCGGGCAGCTTCCACGGTTCGTGGATCGCGGGACCTTCGAAGGCGGCGAGTTCCGGCACCCATCGGCGTACGTACGTACCGTCCGGGTCGTACCGCTTGCCCTGGATCACCGGGTTGAGCACGCGGTTGGGACGGCTGTCGGTTCCTGTGCCGGCCATCCACTGCCAGTTGAGCTGGTTGTTGGCGACGTCGCCGTCGACCAGCAGGTCCATGAAGTGCCGGGCCCCTTCGCGCCAGTCGACGTACAGCGTCTTGGTGAGGAACGATGCCGTGAGCAGCCGTCCTCGGTTGTGCATCCAGCCCTCGTGGGCGAGCTGACGCATCGCGGCGTCCACGACGGGGTAGCCGGTGCGGCCCTCCTTCCACGCGCGGAGGTCCGCCTCGGCCTCCTTGCCGCGCCGCCAGCGGTCGTGGCGGGTGCGGTAGTCGTCGACGGCGACGCCCGGGCGGGCGGCGAGGACCTGGTGGTGGAAGTCGCGCCAGCAGAGCTGCCGTACGAACGCCTCGGCGCCCGCCCCGCCGCGCGCCCGGGCCCGGTGGACGGCCTCGGCCGCCGAGACGGCGCCGAAGTGGAGGTACGGCGAGAGGCGGGAGGTCGCGTCGCCCGCGAGGTCGTCGTGGTGGTCGTCGTAGGCGTCGGCGCCCCGGGCCAGCCAGGCGGTGAGGCGCTTGCGGCCCTCCTGCTCGCCGCCGGTGGCCAGGCCCGCGGAGACGGAAGGGACGCCCGAGGGGGCGGGCAGCTCCTCGGAGCGGATCCCGTCGGGTACCCGGACCCGGCGGGGTGCCGCGAGCGGCTCGCGGAGCCGCTGGTGCGACCAGCGCCTGAAGTAGGGGGTGAAGACCGCGTAGTGGTCAGAGCCGCCGGGTGTCACGGAACCGGTGGGCAGCGCGGTGACGACGGCGTCGTGGACGTACAGGCGCCGCCCGTCCGCCTCCAGGGCCCTGCGCAGCCGGTCCTCGCGGCGCTGGGCGAAGCCGCTGCACCCGGCCGCCATGTGGACCTCGTCGGCCTCGGCCTCCCGCGCGACGGCGCACACCTGGGCGACGGGGTCGCCGGAGCGGATCACGAGCCGGCCGCCGCGCTCGCGCAGTCCGGCGTCGAGCGCGGCGAGACAGTCCGCGAGGAAGGCGACCCGGTTGGGCGCCGCCTGGCCGGCACGGTCCACGGCCGGGTCCCGTACGAACAGAGGGACGACCTCGTTCCCCTCGCCGAGCGCGGCACGCAGCGGCGGATGGTCGTGGACGCGGAGGTCCGAGGTGAAGAGGACGACCGAGACGTTCATGGCACCACTCCTGGCAGGGGACCGCCGACGGCCGCGCGACGCGCGGGCCCGGCGCTCACTGGGCTGACCTTGCGGGGGCCATTCGCGCCGAGGGGGTGGGCCGGATGCGGTCCGCCGCGGGGAACCCGCGGGGAAGTGACGGGACGTCGGATGGCGCCGTCACCCTCGCTCCGGACCGTCCGGCGCGGTGGCGGGCGCGGTCCGCCCGCCGGACGGGGGCCGAGGGCCGGGGGCCGCGTCGCCCGGGCCCTCGCCCGCCTTCTGCGCCGCCGCGGCGGCGTTCGCCTCCGCCGCCCGCGCGATGCCGCGGGCCATCCCGCCGAAGACCACGGCGTGGAACGGCGAGACGCTCCACCAGTAGGCCTGCCCCGCCAGGCCGTGCGGGTGGAACAGGGCCCGCTGCCGGTAGCGGGCGGCCCCGTCCCCGTGGGGCTCGACGTACAGCTCCAGCCAGGCGAGTCCCGGGAGGCGCATCTCGGCGCGCAGTCGCAGCAGCCGGCCGTGCTCGATCTCCTCCACCCGCCAGAAGTCCACTGAGTCGCCGGCCCTCAGGCGCGTGGCGTCCCGCCGGCCGCGGCGCAGTCCGACGCCGCCCATGAGCCGGTCGAGCAGGCCGCGGACGGCCCAGGCGAGCGGGAAGGAGTACCAGCCGTTCTCCCCGCCGATGCCCTCGACGACCCGCCACAGCTCCCGCGGCGAGGCGTCGACGGTCCGCTCGCGCTCGTCGGTGTAGAGGCTGCCGCCCGCCCAGTCGGGGTCGGTGGGCAGCGGGTCGCTCGGCGCGCCGGGCACGGACGCGGAGGACCAGCGCGTGACGATCCGGGCCTCCCGGACCCGCTCCAGGGCGAGCGACATCGCCGTGTCGAAGCCGAGGGGGGCGCCGGGCGGGTCCGGCACCCAGTCGGTGATGTCGTGTTCGTCGCAGACGACCTCGTAGCGGAGCGACTCGGCGAGCGGACGGGCGATCGACCGCGGGACCGGGGTGACCAGGTTGATCCAGTGACTGGACAGGCCCGGCGTCAGCACCGGTACCGGGAGGATGAGCCGCCGGGGCAGTCCGGCGATGTCGGCGTACCGGTGCATCATGCCGGCGTAGGTCAGGACGTCGGGGCCGCCGATGTCGAAGGCGCGGTTGACCTCCTCGGGCATCCGGGCGCTGCCGACCAGGTAGCGCAGTACGTCCCTGACGGCGATCGGCTGGATCCGGGTCCGCACCCAGCTCGGGGTGATCATCACGGGGAGGCGCTCGGTGAGGTAGCGGAGCATCTCGAAGGAGGCCGAGCCGGATCCGATGATGACGGCGGCGCGGAGCACCGTGGTGGGGACCCCGGATCCCAGAAGGATCCGCCCCACCTCGGCGCGTGAGCGCAGATGCGGCGAGAGCTCCCGGTCAGGGACGTCCCGGGGGGTGAGGCCGCCGAGGTAGACGATGCGGCCGACCCCGGCGGCGCGGGTCTCTTCGGCGAACGTGAGGGCCGCCAGGCGGTCGGTGCGCTCGAAGTCGTGCCCTTCGCCCATGGCGTGCACCAGGTAGTAGGCGACGTCGACGTCACGGAGGGCGGGGGCGAGCGTCCGGGCGTCGGTGACGTCGCCTTGGACGATCTCCACCTCGCCGGCCCAGGGATGGTCGCGCAGCTTCACGGGGGTACGGGCCAGGCAGCGCACCCGGTATCCGGCTGCCAGGAGTTCGGGCACGAGGCGCCCGCCGATGTAGCCGCCGGCGCCCGTGACCAGACAGAGCGGTCCTGGGGTCTCCTGCCCTGACGCGTCCCTCATGGAGCTGCTCCGTTCCGCTGTCGGGGGTTTCGACCTGGGGGCTTCGTGATCCCTTCCCCGGACACGGCCGCTGTGGATGCACCTGCCGGTATCTATAGGCTGATCGTGTGGCCAGTACAGAGGAGTCCGGGACCGGTGGGACCCACCCCGAGCACGCTCCGGGTGATCTCCAGAGCTTCGCGCGCGCGCTGCGGCGGGCGAACGGTGAGATCAACCGTCTGGTCCATGGTTTCGCGCTCACGCAGGGACTGCATCCCACGGACGTCCAGGCGCTCTCGGTCGTCCTGGACAGTCCGGAGCCGCTGACGCCGGGCCGTCTGAGAGAGCACCTGGGGCTGACCTCGGGGGCGGTCACGGCCTGTCTGGACCGGCTGGAGAAGGCCGGGCACATCCGGCGCGCCCGGGAGAGCGCCGACCGCAGGGTCGTGCACGTGCACTACGTGGAGGGGGCGAGGGCCGCCGCGCGCAGCTACTTCATGCCGTTGGCGCAGGCCGCCGACCGGGCCCGGCGCAGGTTCGACGAGGAGGAGCTGGCCGCGGCCCTGCGCTTCCTGGACGCGCTCAACGAGGAACTCGGCGACCTGCGCGTGCCCCGCCGCTGACCGACCCGCGCCCTCCGCCCGGCCCGCACCCCCGGCCTGTACCTCCGGCCCCCACCCGGCCTGTACCTCCGGCCCGCACCCCCAAGCCCTTACCCCCAGCCCCCCCCTGACCCGCCACTGTCCCGACGCATGCTTCAATCTCTCTCAATCATTGAGATTGTTTTTCATTGAGATACTTGTCGAGACCTCGTCCCTGGAGTCCGCATGTCCCGCTCCACACGAAGGGCAGTCCGTCTCCTGCCCCTCGTCCTGCTCGTCGTCTGGCTCGCCGTCGGCGGCGGCCTCGGCCCCTTCGCGGGCAAGCTCGGCGAGGTGGCCACCAACGACCAGGCCGCCTTCCTCCCCCGCAGCGCCGAGTCCACCCGGGTGATCGAGGCGCAGCGGGCCTTCCGCCAGGAGGAGACGCTCCCCGCGCTCGTCGTCTGGACCTCGCCCGACGGCGGCCCGGTCGGCCCGGAGGCACGATCCGCCGCCACCCGCGCGCTCGCCACGCTCACCGGCCGGCCCGGTGTCGTCGGCACCCCGTCCCCGGCCCTCCCGTCCGAGGACGGCGAGGCGCTGCGCGGAGTCGTCCAGCTCCGACCCGACCTCGGCGACGAGCTGGCGCCCACGCTCGAAGCGATCGACCGGGCCGCCTCCGCGGTGCCCGGGACCACCGTATGGCTGGCCGGCCCCGCCGCCACCCAGGCCGACCTGTCGGACGCCTTCGCCGGCATCGACGGGCTGCTGCTCGCGGTCGCCCTGGTGACGGTCCTGCTCATCCTGCTGCTCGTGTACCGCAGCGTCCTGCTGCCCCTGGTCATCATCCTCGGCGCGGTGTTCTCCCTCGCCCTCGCCTGCGCCGTCGTGTACGTGCTCGCCGACCACGACATCGTCCGCGTCGACGGCCAGGTCCAGGGCATCCTGTCGATCCTGGTCATCGGCGCCGCCACCGACTACGCCCTGCTCCTCGCCGCCCGGTACCGCGAGGAGCTGGCCCGCCACGAGGGCGACCGCTTCCCGGCCATGCGCGCGGCCCTGCGCGAATCCGCCGGGCCGATCACGGCCAGCGCCGCCACCGTGGCGCTCGGCCTGCTCGCGCTCCTGTTCAGCGATCTGACGAACAACCGGGCCCTCGGACCGGTGGGCGCCATCGGCATCGTCTGCGCCGTGCTGAGCGCCCTGACCTTCCTGCCCGCCGTCCTGGTCCTGCTCGGCCGCGCCGCCTACTGGCCCGCCCGGCCGCGCCCGGCCGACGCCGAGGGCGGCGGCACCGGCATCTGGCGGCGGGTCGCCGCGCTGGTGGACCGTGCTCCGCGCAAGGTCTGGGCGGCGACGCTCGCCGGGCTGCTCGCCTGCGCCGCCTTCGCCCCTGTCCTGGAGTCCAAGGGGGTGCCGCTCGACGAGATCTTCGTGAACGACGCCCCTTCCGTGGCCGCGCAGGAGACCCTCGGCCGGCACTTCCCCGGCGGGGCGGGCAACCCGGCGATCGTGATCGCCGCGGCGGACTCGCTCGCCGAGGTGACGGCGGCGGCCGAGGGCGTCGAGGGCGTGGACTCGACCGCCGCGGTCACCGCCTCCGGCCGGCCCGGCGCCGGTGCGCCCCTGGTCGTGGACGGACGGGTACGGATCGACGTCACCCTGACCGACGCGGCGGACAGCGAGGCCGCCGCGGCGACCGTCGCCCGGCTCCGCTCGGCCGTGCACGCCGTGCCGGAGGCCGATGCCCTGGTCGGCGGCTACACGGCCCAGCGCTACGACACGCAACGGACCGCCGAACGCGACCGGATGCTGATCGTTCCGGTGGTGCTCGCCGTCATCCTGACCATCCTCGTCGGCCTCCTCCGCTCCTTGCTGATGCCTCTGTTGCTCGTCGCCACAGTGGCCCTGAACTTCCTCGCCACGCTCGGGGTCTCGGCCCTGGTCTTCCGGTACGTCTTCGGATTCACCGGTACGGACTCCTCGGTGCCGCTCTACGGGTTCGTGTTCCTGGTCGCACTCGGCGTGGACTACAACATCTTCCTGATGTCCCGGGTCCGCGAGGAGTCGCTGCGGCACGGGGTCCGGGAGGGCGTCCTGCGCGGGCTGACCGCCACCGGCGGCGTCATCACCTCCGCCGGTGTCGTCCTGGCCGCCACCTTCGCGGCCCTGGGTGTCATCCCGCTCGCCTTCCTGGTGCAGATCGCCTTCATCGTCGCCTTCGGCGTGCTCCTGGACACCCTGGTCGTCCGCTCGCTGCTCGTCCCCGCCCTCGTACGCGACCTCGGCCCCGTCGCGTGGTGGCCGGGTGAACTCAGCCGGCGTGCGACGGGGCCGGAGGGCGGGGGTGCTCCTCCGAAGGGTGCCTCGACTACTGGGGCATGAGCACCGTGTCGATGACGTAGACCGTGGCGTTGGCGGTGGGCACGTTGCCGCAGACCACCTTCGCGGAGTCGTTGACCGTGAAGGACTCGCCGGAGCCCTCGGTGGTCAGCGTGCCCGTCTGGAGGGTCTCGAAGGAGCCGTTCTCCAGCTGCTTCGGGGCCAGCTTCCGGCCCACGACGTGGTACGTGAGGATGTCGGTCAGCTTCGCCTTGTCGGCGAGGACCTTGTCCAGGTCGGCCTTCGGGATCTTGGCGAAGGCGGCGTTCGTCGGCGCGAACACCGTGATGTTCTCCGCGTTGTTCAGCGTGTCGACGAGACCGGCCTTCTTGACGGCCGCGACGAGCGTGGACAGCTCGGGGTTGTTCGACGCGGCCGTGGCCACCGGGTCCTTGACCATCCCGTCGAAGGAACCCGCGCCCTCCTTCGGCACGGAGGCGCACCCGGGGCCGAAGGGGCCGTCGGCCGTCGCGGGCGTCGCGGACGTCGCCGAGGCCGAGGCCGACTGCGACGGGGCCGCCGCGGGGGCCGCCGCTCCGTCGCCGCTCGCCTCGGCCGAACAGGCGGTGAGGCCCAGCGGCAGCAGGACGGCGGCGGTCACGGCGACGGCGGCGCGGCGGAAGGTCTGGCTGTTCATGATCGCTCCTGGGGCTTCGGGGCTCACCGGTCGGTGTGTCCCACGCCCGGTATTCGGTGCGGGCCCGCGTCCGGACGGCTCTGTCGCCCGAATGAGTGATGAGGACCCGCCACGGTCGCTCGCCGGTACGGAGCTGTGCGAAGGATCGGCGATCCGACCCGTCCGGCGGGCCGTCGGCTCCGAATGCTCCACGTACCCCGACTGCCTTCTGGAGGATCTTCCCGGTGACAGAGAACCTACGGATCGGCGGAGCCCGGTCCACGGCTCCGGACCTGCCCGAGCTGATGGGCCGGGTGGCCCTCGGTGACCAGCAGGCCTTCACGGGCGTCTTCGAGGCCGTCTCCGGGCCGGTGCTGGGCCTCGTGCGGACCGTGCTGCGGGACCCCGCCCAGTCGGAGGAGGTCGCCCAGGAGGTGCTGGTCGAGGTGTGGCGCTCCGCGGCCCGCTACCAGCCCGCGCGCGGGTCGGTGATGACCTGGGTGCTGACCCTCGCGCACCGCAGGGCCATCGACCGGGTGCGCTCCGAGCAGGCGTCGTCGGACCGTGAGAAGCGGGTGGCGCTCCTGGAGCACACCCCGGCCTACGACGAGGTCGTGGAGCAGGTGGAGAGCCGCCTGGAGCGCGAGCAGGTACGCCGCTGTCTGCGGGGCCTGACCGAGTTGCAACGCCAGTCGGTGACGCTGGCCTACTACCGCGGTCTCAGCTACCGCGAGGTCTCCGAACTGCTCGCGGCGCCGCTGGGCACCGTCAAGGCGCGGATGCGCGACGGTCTCATCCGGCTCAGGGACTGCCTGGGGGTGGGCGCGTGAACACCGTGGATCCGCACATGCTGACCGGCGCGTACGCGCTCGACGCCCTGGACCCCGAGGAGCGCGGGGCCGTACGGCTGCACCTGGCCGGGTGCCCGTCGTGCGCCCAGGAGGTCGAGGAGTTCTCCGAGACCGTGGCCCGGCTCGGTCTCGCCGTCGCGGCGTCGCCGACCGCCTCGCTCCGCGCCGGGGTGATGGAGCGGATCGCGACCGTACGCCAGGAGCCGCCGCCGACCACGAGTCCGGTACGGGCCCCGCGCGGGCGGCGCGGCCTCCAGCTGTGGTCGCGCTGGGCCCTCGCGGCCTGCCTCGCCGGGGCCGTGGCTCTGGGCGGGGTCGCGGTCCGGCAGTACGAGCGGGCCGGCGAGGCCCGGCAGGAGACGGAACGGGCGCGGGCGGCGAACGACGCCGTCGCCGAGGTCCTGGCCGCGCCGGACGCCAGGGTCTCCACCAGCCGGCTCGGCGGGGGCGCCGTGGGCACGGTCGTCGTCTCGGCCTCGCTCGACCGGGCGGTGTTCGCGGCGTCCGGCATGGCGCCTCCGCCGGCCGGCAAGGTCTACCAGCTCTGGTACGACGACGGCGGGACCATGCGGCCCGCGGGGCTCATGGACCCGGGTGCCACCGCCGAGGCGACGCTCCTCGACGGTCCCGTGGACGGGGCGGCGGGGATGGGGGTCACCGTCGAACCGGCCGGCGGCTCTCCGCGGCCGACCTCCGACCCGGTGGCGGTACTCGCCTTCCCCGGGGCCTGACGCCGGATGACGGCGGCGCACCCCGCGCACGGTCGGGGCCGCGCCGCCGTCATCTGCTCTCGTCGGTCGGGCCGACGTGCTCGCCCGGGGTGGCCAGTTCCTCCACCGCCCCGGCTCCGACGACCGCGCCCGTGGACTTCTTGCCGCGCCGCAGCCGGCCTTCGAGCCAGGAGGCGAAGGTGGTGAGCGCGAAGTTGAGGACGACGAAGATCACGGCGACGACGGTGAAGCAGGCGATCGTGTTGGCCCCGTAGTTGGCGCTCATCGGGCGTACGGAGGCGAGGAGTTCGGAGAAGCCGAGCATCGCGCCGCCGAGCGCGGTGTCCTTGACGATGACGACGAGCTGGCTGACCAGGGCGGGCAGCATGGCGGTGACCGACTGCGGGAGCAGGACGTACGCCATGGTCTGGCCCTTGCGCATGCCGATGGCCTTCGCCGCGTCGGTCTGGCCGCGGGGCAGGGAGAGGATGCCGGCGCGGACGACCTCGGCGAGCACGGAGGCGTTGTAGAGGACGAGGCCGGTGACGACCGCGTACAGGGGACGGACGTCCGGGCTGACGTCGGTGAACTCGGAGTACGCGGCGTTGGCGAAGAGCATGAGGATCAGGACGGGGATCGCCCGGAAGAACTCGACGACGGTGCCGGCCACGCCACGGAGCCAGCGGTGGTCGGAGAGCCGGAAGATGCCGAGGAGGGCGCCGAGCGGCAGCGCGATCACCATGGCGAGCGCGGCGGCGATCACGGTGTTCTTCAGGGCGGGCAGGATGTACGTCTCCCAGACGCGGGCGTCGGTGAAGAAGGGCGCCCACTTGGACCATTCGAGCTGGTTCTTCTCGGCGAGGCTCGCCACGACCCACCAGACCACGGCGGCGAGGGCGATCAGGAACAGCAGCGTCCAGAGGAGGTTGCGCCGCCGGGCGCGCGGCCCGGGGGCGTCGTAGAGGACGGTGGGTTTGGTCTTCACCGTTTCACCGCCACCTTCTTGGCCACCCAGCCGAGGAACAGACCGGTGGGCAGGGTCAGGCAGAGGAACCCGGCGGCGAAGATCGCCGAGATGAGGATGAGCTGGGCCTCGTTCTCGATCATCTCGCGCATCAGCAGGGCCGCTTCGGCGACGCCGATCGCGGCGGCCACCGTGGTGTTCTTGGTGAGGGCGATGAGGACGTTGGCGAGGGGGCCGACGACGGAGCGGAAGGCCTGCGGGAGCACGATGATCCGCAGGATCTGCGGGAAGCTCAGCCCGATGGCTCGGGCCGCCTCGACCTGGCCGAGGGGGACCGTGTTGATCCCGGAGCGGAGCGCCTCGCAGACGAAGGCGCTCGTGTAGGCGGTGAGGCCGAGGAGGGCGAGCCGGAAGTTGATCGTGGTGAACCGGTCGGCGCCCAGGCTCACTCCGAGGGTCTGGAAGAGGCCGAGCGAGGTGAAGACGATGATGACGGTGAGGGGGATGTTGCGGACGATGTTGACGTAGACGGTGCCGAAGCCCCGCATCAGGGGGACGGGGCTGACGCGCATGGCGGCCAGCAGCGTCCCCCAGATCAGGGAGCCGATCGCGGAGTAGACGGTGAGCTGCACCGTCACCCAGAAGGCTCCTAGCAGGTCGTACCCCTGGAGGAAGTCGAACACGACTGCCTGCTCACTTCACGATGACGCCGATCTGCGGGGCGGGTTCGTTCTGGTAGCCGGCGGGGCCGAAGTTCTTCTTCACCGCCGCCTCCCAGGAGCCGTCGGCGACCATCTTCTCCAGCGCCGTGTTGATCTTGGCCTTGAGCTCGCTGCCCTTCTGGACGCCGATGCCGTAGTTCTCGTTGCTCATCTCGAAGCCGCCGAGCTTGAACTTGCCCTTGAACTCGGGCTGCGACGCGTACCCGGCGAGGATCGAGTCGTCGGTGGTGACGGCGTCGATGACCCCGTTCTCCAGGCCGGTCAGGCACTCGGAGTAGCCGCCGTACTCCTGGAGCTGGGCGTCGGGGGCGATCTTGTCCTTGACGTTCTGCGCGGAGGTCGAGCCGGTGACCGAGCAGAGCTTCTTGTTGTTGAGGTCGGACGGCTGCTTGATCGAGTCGTCGTCGGCGCGGATCAGGACGTCCTGGTGGGCCAGCAGGTAGGGGCCGGCGAAGTCGACCTTCTCGGCCCGCTTGTCGTTGATCGAGTACGAGGCCGCGATGAAGTCCACGTCACCGCGCTGGAGCAGCGTCTCCCGGTCGGCGCTCTTGGCCTCCTTCCACACGATGTCGGACGGGTCGTGGCCGAGCTCCTTGGCGATGTACGTCGCGACGTCGACGTCGAAGCCCGTATAGGTGCCGTCGGGGGTCTTCAGGCCGATGCCGGGCTGGTCGTACTTGATGCCGACGGTGATCTCGTCGCCACCGTCGTCGCGGGAGACGTCTCCGGCCGCGCCGGACGCGAGTCCTGCGGAGGTGAAGGAGAGGACGACGGCCGCGGCGACGGCGATGCCGGCCCTTCCGGTCCTGTGCGCGTTCATGTGGATCACCCCTGGGGGCTGCTGGTCGGGCGACGGCCTCGGCTCAGTGGTGGAGGATCTTGGACAGGAAGTCCTTGGCCCGGTCGCTGCGCGGATTGTTGAAGAACTCGTCCGGGGTCGTCTCCTCGACGATCCGTCCGTCGGCCATGAAGACGACGCGGTTGGCGGCGGAGCGGGCGAAGCCCATCTCGTGGGTGACGACCACCATCGTCATGCCGTCCCGGGCGAGTTGCTGCATGACCTCCAGGACCTCGTTGATCATCTCGGGGTCGAGCGCGGAGGTCGGTTCGTCGAAGAGCATCACCTTCGGATCCATGGCTAGGGCGCGGGCGATCGCCACGCGCTGCTGCTGGCCGCCGGAGAGCTGCGCCGGGTACTTGTCCGCCTGCGAGGCGACCCCGACCCGGTCGAGCAGCGCGCGGGCACGCTGCTCGGCGGTCTTCCGGTCCTTCTTGCGGACCTTGATCTGGCCCAGGGTGACGTTGTCGAGCACCGTCTTGTGCGCGAAGAGGTTGAAGGACTGGAAGACCATGCCGACGTCGGCCCGCAGGGCCGCCAGTTCGCGGCCCTCGGCCGGGAGGGGACGTCCGTCGATCACGATCTCGCCCGAGTCGATGCTCTCCAGACGGTTGATCGCCCGGCAGAGCGTCGACTTCCCGCCGCCGGACGGCCCGATGACGACGACGACCTCTCTGCGGTGGATCGTGAGGTCGATCGACTGGAGGACGTGCAGGGTGCCGAAGTACTTGTCCACGGCGCGCAGCACGACAAGCGCGTCACCGCCTTCCGGGACGGGCATGGCACCCTCCAGGCTCACGCCCCCCGTCGGACGCTCCCTCCTCACGTTCATGCTCCGCCCTCCGCCGGGCCCGCGCACGCCGGGGCCCGCGCATACCGGGGCCCGCGCACGCCGGGCGGGCGGGCACGGGCCGCAGGTGCGGGAGGGGCAGGAGGTCAGCCGGCGGTCTCCCGTGCGGCGAGCTCGACGAGGTCGCAGACCTCGACCGGCCGGGAGGCGAGCGAGGCGTGGCTCGCGTCGAGCTCGATGGTCTTGCGCGGGTTCATGCGCTGCGCCATCCGGCGCTCGTTGTCGGGGTGGATCATGCGGTCCTGGGTCGACACCTGGTACCAGCACGGCTTGACGCGCCAGGCGGGAGCGGTGACCGCGTCGCCGAAGGTGGAGCCCAGGGGGGCCTTCTGGGTGACGGCCATGACCAGGGCCTCCTCCTGGGTGAGGTCCTGGGCGAAGCTGTCGTGGAAGGCCTCCTGCTTGATCCAGAGGTAGCCGTCCGAGTCGGGGACGATGCTGTCGAAGGCGGCCGGCGGCGTCTCCTGGCTGATCTGCCCCGGGCTCTCGCCGGCGTCCGGGGCGAACGCGGCGACGTAGACGAGACCCGTCACGTTCGGCAGGTCGCCGGCCTCGGTGATGACGGCGCCGCCGTAGGAGTGACCGACGAGGAGCACGGGCCCGTCGACCTGCCGGACCATCTTCCGGGTGCGTTCCGCGTCGTCGGCGAGCGCGGTGAGCGGGTTCTCCACGGCGTGCAGCTTGTCGTAGCCACGCCGGTGGAGCTCGCCGATGACCTTCGACCAGTGGGCGGCGCCGCCCCAGAATCCGTGCACCAGGACGATCGTGGGCTTGTCTGCCATGGGTCTGCGTACCGATCTGTGCGAGGGATGGATCCCTCCCCTGTTCCCGCTCCGTCTCCCCGCGGCCACGCTACGTGCGCGACGGCGGACCCGCATGCCCGGACCGACCCCCATGCCCGGACCCTCCCCCGTGCCCGGAGCGCCCCCCGTGCCCGGACCGCCCCCGCGCGCCCCGACCGTCCCTGCGCGCGGCGACGGCCTGGCGGACACTGGGGGGTGGGAGCCGAGTGTCCGAGGAGGGTCCGCCATGACCACTACCGCGCCCAAGGTCAGTACGTTGCCGCCGGAGCACCGGGAGCGGCTGATGGCCTTCGCCGAGGACGTGTACTTCGAATCCGGTCACCGGCTGTTCGAGGAGCAGCAGCACTGCGACCGGTTCTGGATCGTGAAGACGGGGGCGGTGACGCTCGACGCCAGGGTGCCGGGCCGCGGGTCGCCGGTGATCGAGACCCTGCGCCACGGCGAGCTGGTCGGCCTCTCGTGGATGTTCCCTCCGTATCTGTGCCAGTCGGGGGCCGAGGCGATGACGCCGGTACGGGCGTACGAGTTCGACGCCCCGGCCGTCCGGTCGATGTGCCGCTCGGACTCGGAGTTCGGCGCCTCGGTCATGTTCTGGGTGGGGGCGATCCTGGCCCACCGTCTGAACGTGACGCGGGTCCGGCTCCTGGACCTGTACGCGCCGCACGGCAGCGGCATCTTCGCGTGAGCCCCGCCCCCTCCTCGTACGGGGAGGGGGCGGGGCCGCGATCAGGACCGGGACGGGCCCGGGCTCAGTTCACGAAGACGGCGGGGCTGCCGGCCTGGCTGGTGTCCAGGACGGGTCCGTACTTCGCCGAGAAGTAGCCGTTGGCCGGACAGGTGCCGGGGCCGCTGGCCTTGGTGAACAACTGGTCCGTGAAGGTGAGCGAGTTGTCGGTGTTCGAGGGCGTGGCGGTGAGGCTGCCGGCCCGGTAGACGCAGGTCATCACACCGAGGATGCTGTTGATCTTCAGGGTGGTCTGGATCGGGCCCGCGGCACCCGCCGTGACGGTGAGCGCCCCGCCGGAGACGACGGCCGTGCTGAACGGCAGGTTGTTCACGGTGATGCTCTGGACTCCCGTGGCCCCGACGATGTTGGTGGTGCAGCTGCTGAGCGTGTGGGCCGTGACGGTCTCGGTGGCGGTGCCGGGGGCGGCGGGGTTGCCGCTGGCCGTGGCGGTGAAGGCCGAGGTGTTGCAGGTGATGCCCGTGCTGCCGCCCTGCGTGGTGGCGATCCGGGCCTTCGTGCCGCTGGGGAGCGAGGCGGAGAGGACGTCGCCGACCGCGACGGCGGTGCCGCCGGCGCTGCCGGTGGTGAGGACGTTGCCGGCGGCGGAACCGACGGCGCCGGCCTGGGTGGTCGCGGCGAGCGTGGCGGAGACCGCGAGGGTGACGGCGGCGAGGAGAGCGTGCTTGCGCATGGGGATGCTTCCTTCCGTACAGAGGGGTGGGACGGAGGGTGGGGGTGAGGACGTCGGGGCGCACGGAGCGACGCACGGAGCGACGCACGCAGCGGCGTACGCAGCGGCGTACGCAGCGGCGTGCAGGGCGACGTACGGCCGCTGCCGGAACGGTCCGGCGCCACGGATGATGTCCGGCAGCGGTGTTCGTGAGAGGTGCGGGAGCGTGATACTCGGTGCGGTGTGCGGTGAGGACGTGTCCCGTCCCTCGGGGAACGGCTCCACCGAACACACGTGAGAACACCCGAAGACACTCGGCGCACCGAGAGGAAAACCCACGAGGGTTGTAATCCCGCCGAGTATGTGACGTCAACAAGCCCGGAAGGATGTGGCCGATGACGAGTGCCCGCGAGGCCGAGGAGGATCTCGTCCTGCCGGGGGCCCGCTCGGGCCGCGAACCGGGGCGCTCCCTGCGCCCGGGGCCGCGTCGGCTGAGCCCCGAGCAGGTGGCCTCACGACAGCGGGAGCGGCTGCTCGACGGGGTGGCCCGGACGGTCGCGGAGAACGGGTACGCCGGTGCGCGCATCAGCGACATCTGCCGGGAGGCCGGGGTGACCCGACCGGTCTTCTACGAGCTGTTCTCCGGCAAGGAGGACGCCGTCATCGCCGCCTACCGGGGCGGTACGCAGCAGGTGGTGCGCGCCATGCAGCGGGCGTACGACGAGGCGGGCGGCGCGGCGGACTGGACGGCCTCCGTGCGGGCCGGGCTGCGGGTGCTCCTGACCCTGCTGACCCAGACCCCCGCCTTCGCCACGATGGTGGTCGAGATCGAGTCGGTGGGGCCGGCGGGGCGCCGGGCCCGCGCGGAACTTCTGGCCAGTTTTCGACGGTTCTTCGCGGACGCTCCGCCGGGGCCCGCGTGGGTGGCGCGGGGCGAGCTGGTGGACATCGTGGTGGGCGCGGTCCACGCGGCGGTGCACCGCGCGGTCGACGAGGGCCGGTTCGCCGATCTCCCCCCGCTGCTCGACACCCTGGTGCACGTCGTCGTGGCTCCGTTCACCCCCGAATGATCGATCGTCGGGCGCCCAAAAGGCAGCGCTTGCACGCTAGTTGACCCCGGGTAACAGCAAGCCTTACGGTCCGGTAAGTTCCCTGTGGCACGTCTGCCTCCGCACCACGTGAGGAAGACCCGGGCAGCCGGGGGAACGGTCCGCGCCAGGACACCGCCGCGCAGGTCTGATTCCTCACCCATGTCAGGAGCGCCTCATGGCCTTGTCCAAAAACAACCGCACCGGCGGGCACGCCCCGTTACCCGACGAAGGAACCGGCAGACGCGGCCGGGTCCGGTTCCGACGCGCGGCCCTGATGGGCGGGCCCGCTCTGGCCGCCGCGGCCACCCTCGTGGTGCTGACCGCGCAAGGAGCCCTCGCCGCCCAGTTCGCCATCTCGGGCATGCCGTTCACGGTGACCGCCGACAGTCTGGAGGGCCGCGGCTTCGGGCAGTTCGGAGGCCTCGACAACATGCCGGAGGGCAGCCCGAACGCCGGCGACACCGGCGGCCAGGTCCTGGTCATCGTCACCGCGATCCGCGAAGCCGAACTCACCAACCTCTGCCAGAGCGTGGAGCTCGGCGGCACCTACCTCCACATCACGGCGGGCGCCAAGGGCACCCCGGTCAAGGCCTCGGGCCTCACCACCGACTCCACGGACATCTCCGGCAAGGTCGCCGACTTCGACAACATCGAGATCGGCGGCGACGCCAGCACCTTCGAGAAGCCCCCGGTCAAGGGTCCGCTGGGCGTGTTCGGCCAGCAGGCCGACACCGTCTCCATCAAGGACCTGCGGCAGACCAACTACGCCACGACCGCCGTCCGGTTCACCCTGCCCGACCTGCACATGCGCTTCAGCTCGAAGGGCTGCTGAGCGTGGCGTCCGGCCGCCCCCGCCACCCCTGGCGGGCCTTCCGGCTCTGGCGGTACCGCCGCCCGTTCGGCGCCGGTCTCACGCTCGCCCTGGGCGGCGCCGAGATCCTGCTGACCCAGCGGGCGAGCATCACCGTGATCCTCACGGCGGGGGCGGACAGCCTGGTGGGCTACGTCCTGCCCGTCCTCATGGTGATCTGCGGACTGCTCGTCGTCCTCAACCCGCGCCAGCGGCTCTTCTACTCGGTCGTCGGCGTCCTGGCGTCCCTGGGGAGCTGGGTGACCTCCAACCTCGGCGGCTTCGTCATCGGCATGATGCTGGGGCTCGTCGGCAGCTCGCTCGCCTTCGGCTGGCTGCCCGACCGGCCCCGCCGCCGGCCCTGGCGTCGCAGCCGGCGCCGGGAGCCGGGGTCGGCCGGGAGCGGGACGGCGGCGACCGCCGGAGCGGCGGCCGGACCCGCGCCCGAGCCCCGCCCAGGCGTCTGACCTGCCCGAACGGGCGGTCGCACCCGGTGCGCCCCGGCCTGCCGGGGCGCTCCGTCGCGCCTCCACCGTCCGGCGGTACGGTGGAGGGGCACCAGCGACCCACCCGTACGGACGGATCCGACGACGAGCGGCGAGGCGCGCATGACCGACCCGAGGACGGCACGCGAGGCGATCGCGCTCGTCACCGACGACTTCACCGAAATCCCCTTCTCCGAGGGGCCTTTGGACGGGGACGGGCCGATCGGCTGGCCGGGCTACTCGGCCGCGCACGGCCGTGCCGCCGCCCGTTCCGGCGAGACCGAGTCGGTGATCTGCGGTACGGGCACGATCGGCGGCGTTCCCGCGGTGGTGCTCTCCTTCGAGTTCCGATTCCTCGGCGGCTCCATCGGCGAGCGGACCGGAGCGCGCGCCGTCGCCGCGCACCGGCTCGCCCGCACCCACCGGCTGCCCGTGGTCGTCCTGCCGGCCACCGGCGGCAGCCGGATGCACGAGGGCATGCGCGCCCTCCTCCAACTCCAGCTCCTGGCCCAGGAGTCCGCGCTGACCCGGGCCGCCGGCCTGGCGCAGATCGCGGTCCTGCGGGACCCGACGACCGGCGGCGGCTGGGCCACCCTCGGGGCGGGCTCCGATGTCGTCCTCGCCCTGCCGGGCGCCCAGGTCGGTTTCGCGGGCTCCCGGGTGCGCCCGCAGGACGCCGACCCCGCCGCGTACACGGCGGAGGCCCAGCTCGCCCACGGCCACGTCGACGCCGTCGTCCCGCCCGCGGAGCTGCGCGCCGTGCTCGGCCGCTGGCTCACGCTCCTCACGCACCCGGCCGAGGGCCCGGTCGCTCCCCCGCACGCCCTGGGCACCGGCGCCGCGTCACCCGCCGCGTCCGGCCGGGAGGCCGTGACCCGTGCCCGGCACCCCGACCGGCCCCGGGCGCCCGCCTACCTCGACGCCCACTTCACGCTCCGCGCCGAGATCTCCGGCGACCGCTGCGGCGGCACGGACCCCGGCATGCTCTGCGGCTTCGGCCGGGGGCCCGACGGCGGCACCGTCGCCTACGCCGCCCAGTGCGGCACCGCCACGCGGCCCGCCGGCTTCCGTACGGCGGCCCGGCTCGTCCGCCTCGCCGACCGCCTCGGGATCCCGGTCCTCACCCTGGTCGACACCCCGGGAGCCGCCAACGACCCGCAGGCCGAACGGGACGGGGCGGGCCCCGCCATCGCCGATCTCTTCGAAGCCGTCGCCACCGCCCGGGTCCCGCTCACCTCGCTCCTCGTCGGGGAGGGCGGCTCGGGCGGCGCCCTCGCCCTCGCCGCCCCCGGCAACACCTGGGCCACCCCCGACAGCTACTTCTCCGTCATCGCCCCGGAACTCGCCACGGCCATCCTGAAACGCTCCCCCGAGGAATCCGTCGACACCGCCGACCGGCTCCGCCTGCGCCCGGAGGACCTCCTCGCCCTGGGCGTCGTCCGGGGCGTCGTCGACGGTCCCGCCCAGGTCTGAGCGCTGTGCTTTAATCGGATCCGTGGCGCGTGGCGCCGGCCAAAGAGCAGTGGGCCGGCCGGCGGTCGGGCGACCACCCGTTTCGTCGGAGGACCTCTCATGAGTCCGTTCCGTACAGACCACGCCTGACCGAGGTGCACTCGCGCGCGGCATTCCCGCGCGAGGTACCCCCGCGTCCCCTCCCGTGACCGACCGCCTCCGGCGCACGCTCTCACGGCACACCCAGGGCCCTCGCGCCCTTCACGGAGATCCCCATCATCATGCCCACATCCTTCAACCAGTCCGTCATCGACGAGTTCCGCGCGAACAGCGGAAGGGTCGGCGGTCCCTTCGAGGGCGGCGACCTGCTGCTCCTGACCACCACCGGCGCGAAGTCCGGCACGGAGCGCACCGTGCCCCTCGGGTACGTGCGCCACGACGATCTGCTGATGGTCGTCGGCTCGAACCTCGGGTCCGAGCGGCACCCCGACTGGTTCCACAACCTCATGGCCCACCCGCAGGTCCGGGTGGAGCTCGGGGCCGAGGCGTTCGAGGCGATCGCCGTCCCCGCCGAAGGGGAGCGTCGTGACCGGCTGTTCGCGCATGTGGTGAGCGCGCAGCCCGGCTACGGCGAGTACCAGGCGAACACCGCGCGCGTCCTGCCGGTGGTCGTCCTGGAGCCCGCCGCGACCGCCGCGAACAACGGCTCCGAAGACGACGAGCGACCCTCCGAGGTGACGAACCTCGCCGACAAGCTCATGGAGGTCCATCTCTGGCTCCGCGGCCAGTTGCGGCACGTACGCGGCGAAGTCGACGCGCACTTCGCCGCACGGGCGGCGCACCAGGGCTCGGGCGAGCCGCCGGCGCCGGGGCTCGGGCTCCAGATCCGGCAGCGGTGTCTCGCGTTCTGCCAGTCGCTGGAGTTCCATCACAAGAGCGAGGACGCGCATCTGTTCCCCGGCCTTGAGGCCCATCACCCTCATCTCGGCGGCGTCTTCGAGCGGCTCCGTACCGAACACGTCACCGTCGCCCGCCTCCAGCGGGAGCTGAGCGCGCACCTCGCCGACCTCGCGGGTGCGGATCCCGGACGGTTCCGCGCCGAACTGGAGCGGATGTCGACGGAGCTCACGGCGCATCTGGACTTCGAGGAGGAAACGTTGCTGCCGCTCCTCGCGGAGATCCCCTTCCCGCCCGGCCGTCCGGCTTCATGATCCCTATCGGGTGAACGACGGGCGCGTGCACCGCACATCGGACGCCGGACACGAGACCATGAAACGGACAGTTCCCCCCTGAGGAAAGGCCGCTTCCGTGCGCCGTGCCCTGATCGTCGTCGATGTACAGAAGGACTTCTGCGAGGGCGGCAACGTCCCCGTGAAGGGCGGGGCCGACCGGGCCGTCGCCATCGCCGAGCTGATCCGGGGTGCCGACGGGCGGTACGCGCACGTCGTCGCCACCCGGGACCACCACGTCGACCCGGGCGGTCACTTCTCGGACGAGCCGGACTTCGAGAACTCGTTCCCGGTGCACTGTGTCGTCGGCACCGAAGGGGGCGAGTTCCACCCGGACTTCGAGCCCGTCGTCACCTCCGGCGCCGTGGACGAGGTCTTCTTCAAGGGCGCGCACTCCGCCTCGAAGAGCGGCTTCGAGGGCGCGACGGAGAACGGCACGCCGCTCGGCGAGTGGCTGCGTGCCCGCGACGTCAACGGCGTCGACGTCGTCGGGATCGCGACGGACCACTGCGTGAAGGCCACCGCGCTGGACGGCGTCCGGGCCGGCTTCGACGTGCACGTCCTGCTCGACTACACGGCGGGCGTGGCCGCCGACACCACCGGGATCGCCCTGGACGAACTGCGGGCGGCCGGCGTCGGACTCAGCGGCGAGCCGGTGGTCCTCGCCTGACGGCACCGCGGCCGTCCGGCGGGGCCTCTCTCCCGGTCGCCCCCCGCGGGGTCTTTCCCCAGTCTTGTCCGGGCTCTTGCCGTCCGCTGTACGGGCGTTAAACCGTCCGCCGCGAGAGTGACAGCACCCGAACCGCTCGGCGTTCGGGAGACGTTCACTCGCAGCAGGAGCCCCGATGACGCCCAAGTCCCGTGTCCGTGCCGTCCTTGCCGCCTCGCTCGCCGTGGCGACGCTCGGTACCTTCGCCGCCGGGGTGGGGGTGGCCGACGAGAAGGAAGGAAAGCAGCACGGCCGGGTCGGTGAGCGGGAGATCGCCGCGCTCTTCGACCAGTGGAACGCGGCGCTGCTGACCGGCGACCCGGAGAAGGTCACCGCCCGGTACGCCGAGGACGCCGTGCTGCTGCCGACCGCCTCCCCCAGGATCCGTACCAACCATGCCGAGATCGCCGACTACTTCGCGCACTTCCTGCAGAAGAAGCCGAGGGGCGAGAAGGTCCGCTCCGTGATCCACGTCCTCGACCGGAACTCCGCGATAGACGCCGGTCTCTACCGCTTCCACCTCACCGACCCGAAGACCGGCGTCACCAAGGCGGTCGACGCCCGCTACACCTACGAGTACGAGAAGCGCGACGGCCGGTGGCTGATCGTCAACCACCACTCCTCGGTGCTGCCGGCCGAGGGCTGATCCGCCGGGGCCCCTCGGCCGCCGTCCGCAGACCGATCCGTACGCACAGGCCGCCGCCGGGCGCGTCCCGCAGGGCCACCCCGCCGCCGTCGTCCGTCACCAGCTGCTTGACGATGGCCAGGCCCAGACCGGAGCCCGTGCGGCCGGTCAGGCCCTGGCCGCGCCAGAACCGGTCGAAGGCGCGGGCCTGTTCGGCGGCGGACATGCCGGGCCCCTGGTCGAGGACCTCAAGGACCGCCTCCTCCGGGCCGCACGTCTCCACCCGTACGGTGATCGTCCCCCGGTCCGGGGAGACCTCCAGGGCGTTCGAGAGGACGTTGTCGAGGACCTGGTCGAGGTTGCCGGGCCCGGCGAGCACCCGGGGCCCCTCGTCGGCGGCCCCGGTGAGGACGATCGTCACGCCGCGCTCGTCGGCGGCGGGCCGCCACACGTTCAGCCGGTCCTCGACGAGCTCGCGCAGGGCGAGCGGTTCGGGCGCGGCCACCTTCGCCTCGGCACGGGCCAGCACCAGCAGACCGCTGACCAGCCGGCTCATCCGGACCACCTCGGCGGTCGCCTGGTCCACGTCCTCGCGGACGAACTCGTCGTCGACCCCGTCCGCGATGTTGTCGAGCGCGAGCCGCAGCGCGGTCAGCGGCGTACGCAGCTGGTGCGAGGCGTCCGCGACGAAGATGCGCTGCGAGGCGACGAGGGTGTCGAGACGTTCGGCGCCCTGGTTGAGCGTCCGGGCCAGGGTCCGCGTCTCCTGCGGTCCCGTGACCGGCGACCGGGCCGTCAGATCGCCGTCCCCGAACCGGCTGGCCATGTCGTTGAGCTGCCGCAGCGGTTTGGTCAGCAGCCGGGCCACGACGGCGCCGAGCCCGGCCGCGACCGCGAGCACCCCGACGGCGAGGATCGCCCGGAAGCCCCAGATCCGCCACAGCCGCTCCGTGAGGCCGGCGGTCGCGTAGCGGATGCGCACGGCGCCCACGATCCGCTCCTCCTCCCGCGCGGGACCGGGCACCGCGTGCCGGCCCTCGTACACGGGCACGGTGATCACCAGCTCCGGCCCCCAGACGAGCCGCGAGCCCCAGTCGACGGTGGTCACCCCGCGCCGCAGGGCCTCGCCGATCGCCGGGTCGTCCGGATGCGCGGGCAGCGGCAGGGGCGGCACCGCGCTCCTGCCGTCGGCCGCCACCACCTCGACCGTCCCGGGCGTCTCGTCCGCGTACGCCCCCGCCATCCGGGCGAGGGCCTGCCGGGCGGGCTCGTCCCCGTCGCCGAGCAGCAGCGCCATCGTGGTCGCCTCCCGCCGTACGGACTCCTCGGTGTCGCCGCGGAGTTGGGCGGTGAGCGTGAAGGCGACCGGCACGGTGAAGGCGGCGAGCGCGACGGCGACGAGCGCGACGTAGCTGACGATCAGCCGCTTGATCACGCCTGGTCCGCCGTACCCACGGGCCCGTCACCCGGCACGTCCGGTGCGATGTTCAGCCGGAATCCCACGCCGCGCACCGCCTCGATGACGACGGCCCCGGCCAACTTCCGCCGCAGCGCGGCCACATGGACGTCGAGCGTCTTGGTCGGCCCGAACCAGTTGGCGTCCCAGACGGCCTCCATGATCTGCTCGCGGGACATCAGCGCACCGGGCTCCTCCGTGAGGAAGGCCAGCAGGTCGTACTCCTTCGGCGTCAGCGCCACCTCGCCGCCGTCGAGGCGCACCCGCCCGGCCTTCCGGTCGACGCTCAGCCGCGCGCCGTAACTCTGCGGCCCCGACGGCCGGTTCTCGGGCCGCGCCCTCCGCAGCACGGCCCGGATCCGGGCGATGACCTCGCGGACCCCGAAGGGCTTGGACACGTAGTCGTCCGCCCCGATCTCCAGGCCGACCACCCGGTCCGTCTCGTCGCTGCGCGCGCTGATCACGATGATCGGCACGTCCCCGCGCAGCCGCAAGGCCCGGCAGACGTCGAGACCGTCGGTGTCGGGCAGGCCGAGATCGAGGAGGACGAGGTCGTAGGGCGTGGTGACGGCGAGCCCCGCGGCCCCCGTGGTCACCCACTCCACCTCGAACCCGTAGCGCAGCAACCCGCGCCGCAGGGACTCCGCGATCGGCTCGTCGTCTTCCACCAGGAGTACACGCACGGAAGAGACCCTAGTTCGACTTCCGTACGTCGTTTCACCACCGGACCGCCATCGTCCGGACCCCCGTCGTCCGGTGCGTCGTGGTCCGGACCGCGCTCAGTAGTAGCGGCGCATGATCTCGTCGGCCCAGGCCGGCTGGGTGGTCGGCCCCTGGGGGCCGAACTCGGCCATGTACGGCTTGATGTCGAGGACCGGTGTGCCGTCGACGGCGTCCAGACCCCGCACATGGACGTCGAGGCCGTCCGTGCGGATCAGCCGGCAGCGCGAGACGCCGAGGCGGTTGGGGCGGTTCTTGCCGCGCTGGGCGAAGATCCCGACCAGCGGCCACTCCGTGTTGCCGCGCGGGTGCCGGGCCCCGGTCTGGACGGCGTCCGGCCGTACCCGGTCGAAGTGGTAGACGACCTCCAGGTGCGAGAAGGCGTCGAGACCGGCGAGCGCCTCGGGGCCGAAGGCCTCCGCGTCCAGTCGGATCACCGACTCGACATCGCCCCACTCGTCGTCGCGCACCTCGTCCCGCCCGCCGACGACGTGCCCCACCGGGTGCGAGACGACCGTCACCGGGGTGCCCTGCTCCTGTGCCATGCGGGTCCTCACTCTTCTCCTGCCGGGACGGCCTCGTCCGTACATGATCAAGACGACCGTACTCCCGCCCGCGACGGGTTGGTGGGCCGGACCGCCGGATCCCCCGCCCGTCAGATCCCCGGCCCGTACCCCGGATCGGGGCCCTGCCGCGGATGCCAGACCGCGTCCAGGCCCCAGAGCCCGAGCGCGACGACGGCCAGGCAGACGAGCGCCGCCGCCCACGGGCGCAGGCGTCGCGTGGCCGCCGCCCAGGTGAGGGGCGGGAGGGCGAAACCGGCGAGGAGGATCAGCGGCACTTCGACGAGGACCGTGGTCCAGTCGGTGTCCTGCCCCTCGAAGCCGCCGTCGTAGCTGTACGCGGCCCGGGGCACCGCGTAGGCCGCCGCGACGACGACGCCGGCGAGGGCGAGCACACAGCCGACGCCGTTCAGCACCCGCTCGTCGGGCTCGTCCCGTTCGCCGGCCTCATCGCTCTCGCAGCTCTCCGCCCGCCCGCCACCGCTCATGTCGGGTACGGACGCCGGCCGCGGCCCCGCGGTTCCGGTCCCCGCTCCTCCGTACGGTACGGGTCACCTTCCCGGCTTCGGGGCGCGTCGGCGCAGCTCCTCCGCCGCCCGGGCCGTCTCCCGGGCGGCTTCGCGGTGCCCCCGCTTCTTCAGGTACCAGGCGAGCCAGGCGAGGGACTCCGCGAGCGCGGCGACGTCGTTGCTCGGGTGGACCCGGTCGAGGAACCGCAGCAGCCCGACGGCCTCCGCCGTGGGGCCGGCCACGTCCTCGGACCGCTCGACACGGGCCAGCCTGAGCCCGAGGTTGGACAGGGCGTGCACGAGGCCGGGAAGGTGCGTCTCGGGGTCGCGGCGGTACAGCCGGCGCTGGAGCTCGACCGCCTGTTCCGTGACGGCGAGCGCCTCGACGTGCCGGTCGCTGTCGGTGAGCCGGATGCCGAGGTTGTTCAGGGCCCGGGCGAGTTCGCCCTCGTACGCGCCCGGGTCCGTGTGGGCGAGTTGCCGATAGAGCGCCACGGCCTCCGTCGCGGGTGCGACGGCGTCGCGGTGGCGGCCGAGGACCGCGAGCCGACTGCCCAGGCTGTCCACGGCCTCGGCGAGGAGGGGCCGGACGGTGTCGGGTGCGGCGACGAGGCCGCGCCTGCAGAGGTGGACGGCCTCGTCGGCGGCTTCGAGCGCCTCCGCTCGCCGCCCGGCCCAGGCCCGTACCAGACCGAGGTTGTGGAGCGTCCGCGCCAGGGCGACGACGCTTCCGGTGGTGCGTTCGGCGGCCGCCGCGCGGCCGAGGGCGGCGGCCTCGGCGAGGATCTCGGCGGCGAGGTCCACCCGGCCGGAGTCCGCCAGGGCCAGTCCGCGCGCGTTCAGCCGGTCGACCTCGCCGAGGGCATCGACTCCGTCGAGGGGATCGGCCCCGTCCCGTTCGACCCCTCCCTCCCGGGTGATCCCGTAGCCGTGACCGGCGAGGAGGTGGTCGAGGAACGCGGTGGCCCGGGGCTCGCGCGCGGCGATCTCGGCGCGCAGCGCCGCCACTTCCGCGAAGTAGGGGCGGGCCTCCCCGGTGTGTCCGAGGCCGGTGAGCGTGCGGGCCGCCGCGAAGGCGACCGCCGCGTGCTCGGCGAGCTCGCCGGTGTCCCGCGTCCCGCCCGGGCGGGACCGCGCGGCGGCCTCGCTCTCGCGGTAGGTGCCGACCGCCGCCCGCAGCGCGTCGAGGGCCTCGCTCTGACGGCCCATCTCCCCCAGCTTGATGCCGAGGTCCCCGAGGGCGGAGGCGAGCTCACCGCGGCCCGCGCCGCTCGCCGGGTCGACGAGGGAGCGGCGTATCTCCACGGCTTCGGTGATCCGGTCGAGGGCCTCGTGGTGGTGGCCCGTCTCGGCGAGCTGGTTGCCGAGATTGACCAGGGCGGCGGCCAGTTCGCCGCGGCTTCCCTCGATGCGCCGCTCCGTGATCGTGCGCCAGAGTCCGACGGCTTCGAGGGCCACCGCGCGCGCCTCCTCGCGCCGTCCCACGACGCCGAGGCTGAGGGCCTGTCGGTGCAGGGCGACGGCCAGGCCGACCAGCGGGGCGTCCGACGCGTCCTCCGCCCGCCCGCGGAACACCCGGGCCGCCTCGCCCAGGACACCGATGGACTCCTCGTGACGGTCCGGGTCACCGGCGAGGAGGGAGCCCAAGGACAGCAGCGCGTAGGCGAGTTCGGGGAGGTGGCGGTCCGGATCGGTGGCCGCCGCGCGCCGCAGCACGGCGACGGTCCGCTCCGCCTCTTCCGTCGGGTCCTTACGGTCCTTCCGGTCCGTCCCCGGTGTCTCCCCGTGCGGCATGGCGCTCCCCTTGCCCGAAAGGATGGGAGAGCCATGATTCCCGACACCCGTGAATTCCCGGTGAAGTGACCACCCTCCAGGGAGGGTTACGGGGTCGGGGCGGCTAGCGCGTCAGGACGATCGCCGTGATCACCAGGCCGCCCCGGGCGAGCCAGCGTCCGCTGAAGTGCTCGTGCGGGACGCCTCCGACCGTCGGCCCGGGAACGAGCAGCCGGGCGCCGAAGGTCCCCGCGCGGCCTTCCTCGTCGTCCGGGGTGAACTCGACCACCGCCTCGTCGAAGTCCAACTCGCGCCCGGTCAGCGGGTACCACGTCTTGAAGACGCTCTCCTTGGCGCTGAACAGCAGCTTCTCCCAGGAGACCCCCGGCGCCCGGGCGTCCAGGGCGGCGAGGTGACGGCGTTCCTCGGGCAGCGACACCACCGCGAGGACGCCGTCCGGCAGGGGACCGGCCGGCTCGGCGTCTATGCCGATCGACACGACGTCCGTCGTCCTGGCCACCGCGGCGGCCCGGTAGCCCTCGCAGTGGGTCATGCTTCCGGCGATGCCCGTCGGCCACCGCGGCTCCCCGCGCGGCCCCGGTGTCAGGGGAGCCGCGGGCACCCCGAACCGGCCCAGCGCGAGGCGCGCGCAGAGCCGGACCGTGGCGAACTCCTGCTGCCGCTTCTCGACGGATTTGGCGACGAGCGCCGTCTCTTCGGGGAAGAGCGTGACCGGTTCGGAGTCGTCGAGGCGCCACTCCGTGGCGACCGACCCGGGCACGAGCTCGCCGATCATGGTGTTCCCTCCGCGTACGGGGTGGTGCCGGGCCGGACCGTCAGGCCGGGTTCTTCACGTCCGCGACGTAGGTCGCGCCGCCGAGGCAGTCGCGGATCTCGTAGCGGGGCGCGGTCGCCCCGGTCCACCGGAGGAAGCCGGTGGCGCCGGTCGCGGACGTCATGTCGATGAATCGGCATCCATCGTAGATGAGCTTGCCGGCGGTGGTGGCGGCGGAGCCGGTGGCGACCTGGTGCGAGCCCATCAGCGCGCAGTCGGTGTAGCGGACCGTGGGGCCGCGGTCGCCGTTCGCGTTGTAGGCGTACGTGTGCGTGACGGCGTCCGGCGCCCACGACTTGAAGCTCAGCGCGGTGTCGTCGCACGACACGAAGCTGATGCTGCCCTTGTACCAGCGGGAGTCGATCACCTTGTGGCCGAGGCCGCGCAGTTCGAACCGGATGCCCTGGGCGTACAGGCGCATGGTGGAGTCGGAGCGGGTGGGCGCGTCCGAAGTGAGCTGGAAGAAGGTGCCGTTGGAGGCGGCGTCGGTGAGGATGTAGGAGCCGCCGATGAAGTTCATCGAGCCGCCGCGGTTGTTCTTCACGAACACCCCGGACTGGTACTCGACCTTGCAGTCGCGGAACCAGTAGTTGAGGAACTGGTCCTGCTGGGTCGCGGCGGTGGTCATCCCCAGGACGAGGAACGCGTCGGAGTAGGAGCCGCCGACCTGGCAACGGTCCCAGCCCATCTCGCTGTTGAGGTTGGAGGTGGTGGCCGGGCCGTCGAGGCCGATGCCGCGCTTCCAGCTGCCGCGCCACTCCACGTCGGTGTACCAGGTGTCCTGCACGCCGTAGGTGGCCGAGGAGTACGCGTAGCAGAAGCTCGACGTGGCGTTCTCGCTCGTGAAGGTCAGCCCGGAGATCCGGATGTTCTTGTAGCGCTGGTAGTTGGTCCACAGCGTGGTGTCGTCCGCGGTCGGCGCGTACACGATGCGGGAGAGCCGCTTGCCGTAGCCGGTGATCGACAGACCGTCGACGATGCCGCCGCCGCCCTCGCCGTTCACGTTGGGCAGCAGCGAGTCGGGCTGGGTCAGCAGGTAGGTGCCCGGCGGGATGACGAGCACCTTCTTCGGGACGGCTCCCGAGATGGGGTTCGGCTGGAAGGAGGCGAGCACCTCGGCGGCGGCCGCGCGGAAGGCGGCGTCGCTGGCGGTGGCACCCGTCGGGTCAGCGCCCTTGCTGATGACGTCGACGCTGTACGGGTCGTCCCCCGCGCCGGCCGCGTACGCCGGGCTTCCGCCCAGCGCCATGGCGCCCGCCGCGCCCGCACCGGCCGTCGCCATTCCGCGTATGACGGAACGTCGGTCCATGTTCCCGGTCATTCGTAACCCCCCATGGTCATGATCATGAAACAGACGGGACATACGATCACGACTCCGGCGCGGAAGCAAGACCGGTCCGAGACGCGGGACCTGGCGGTACAGCCCCTTTCCGGGGCCGCCCGGTCAGGCGCCGCGTCGGATGCGGGCGGCCTGGCGGGCCTCGGCCTGCTTGCGGGCATCGGCGGAGCGGCGGGACTCGTTCTTGGCGCGGCCGGGCTTCCCGGGGACGGTGCCCATGCCGCGGAAGGCCGCGCCGCGCTGGGAGCGCTCCGGGGTGACCGGGGCGTTGCCGCCGATGGCGACGCCGGAGGGGGTCTTGGCGCCGGTGATCCGGGTCAGTTCGGCCTCGCCGGAGCGGACCTGGGTGATCTGCGGCCGGATGCCCGCGTCCGTCATGAGGCGGGCCACGTCCTTGCGCTGGTCCGGCGTGACCAGGGTGACGACGCTGCCGGACTCGCCGGCCCGTGCCGTACGGCCGCCGCGGTGCAGGTAATCCTTGTGGTCGGCGGGCGGGTCGACGTTGACGACCAGGTCGAGGTCCTCGATGTGGATGCCTCGGGCCGCGACGTTCGTCGCGACGAGGACGTTGATCGCGCCGGTCCTGAACCGCTCCAGGGTGTGGATCCGCTGCGGCTGCGACTTGCCGCCGTGCAGCGCCGCCGCGCGGACGCCGCTGCCCAGGAGGTGCCGGGTGAACCGGTCGACGGCGTGCTTCGTGTCGAGGAACATCAGCACCCGCCCGTCGCGGGCCGCGATCTCGGTGGCGGTGGCGTACTTGTCGGGTCCGTGGACCTGGAGGACGTGGTGCTCCATCGTGGTGACGGCGCCGGCCGAGGGGTCGACGGAGTGGACCACCGGGTCGTCGAGGTACTCGCGGACCAGCAGGTCGACGTTGTGGTCGAGCGTGGCGGAGAAGAGCAGGTGCTGCCCGCCGGGCGGTACCTGCCCCAGCAGCTCGGTGACCTGCGGCATGAAGCCCAGGTCGGTCATCTGGTCGGCCTCGTCGAGGACGGTGATCCGCACCTGGTCGAGGCGGCAGTCCTTGCGCTCGACGAGGTCCATGAGCCGGCCGGGCGTGGCGACGACGACCTCGGCGCCCTCCCTCAGCGCGACGACCTGCTTGTTGATCGACACGCCGCCGAAGACGGTCACCATCCGCAGCTTCAGGGCGCCGGCGTACGGCTCCAGGGCGGCGGTGACCTGCTGGGCGAGCTCGCGCGTGGGGACGAGGATCATGGCCAGCGGCTTCTTGGCGTCGGCGCGCCGGCCGGCGGTCCGCGCGAGGAGCGCGAGGCCGAAGGCGAGCGTCTTGCCGGAGCCGGTGCGCGCGCGGCCCAGGACGTCGCGGCCCGCGAGGGCGTTCGGCAGGGTCGCGGCCTGGATCGGGAACGGGGTGGTGACACCGAGGTCGGTCAGCGTCCGCAGCACCTCGGCGGGGAGCTCCATCGCGTCGAAGGTGTCGGCGGGCGGCAGGGCCGGGGTGACGGTGGCCGGCAGCGCGAACTCCCCCTTGGAGGGGATCGGACGGCGGGTGTCCTTCGTACGGTCAGAACGGTTCATGGGTGATGCCTTCCTCGATGCGACGGTGCTGCGATGCTGCGAGCGCGGCGCGTATCAAGGAATCCATGGCGTGAACGTGCCGTAGGAATTGCAGGAACGGGCCGAGAACAGTACGTCTACGGATCCGGGCACATCCGTACGTACGGTGCGGTACGTCTCGGCATCCGGTGTCGGAATGCCGGAGGGGGACCCCGCGGGGCAGCGGCCTGCGGCCCGCGACGGGTCTCAAGGCCCGATAAAACGGCGACGGCCGGTGCCCCCCACCCAGGGGGTGGGGGGCACCGGCTGCGTCGAACGCGTCAAGCTTAGGCGGGGGTGATGTTCTCCGCCTGCGGGCCCTTCTGACCCTGCGTGACGTCGAAGTTCACCTTCTGGCCCTCCTGCAGCTCACGGAAGCCGGAGGACGCGATGTTCGAGTAGTGGGCGAAGACGTCGGGGCCGCCACCCTCCTGCTCGATGAAGCCGAAGCCCTTTTCCGAGTTGAACCACTTAACGGTGCCGGTAGCCATGCGATATCTCCTTCGAGGCATTACCCGGAATTCACACTGCGTGAATCCCGGCGTCGCCGCGATGATTGCCCCGTCCGGAAAAAGCACCGAAAATACAAAAAGTGCTCTGATGGGAACAAACCCACCTAAGCACTTGAAGTCTATGGGAACCACAACTGCAACTGATAACTACTGTATCACGGGAATGGCCCGGGTGGCTCTTTGGACCGCGATCACGTCGAATTTCGTGTCGGCCGGGCCCCCTCGGCCCCGTCACAGCGGGCCTGCGGCCCCGTCCTGCGGCGTCCCGCGCGCCTCGCGGAGCGCCGTGTGGACCGACCAGACCACCGACACCAGCGGCACGGCCACGACCGCTCCGACGATGCCGGCGGCGATCGAGCCCGCGATGACCGAGATGGCCACCACCAAGGGATGCAGCCGCACGGCCCAGCTCATGACGAGCGGGTGCAGCAGGTGCCCCTCGATCTGGCCCATGACCACGATCAGGGCGATCACGATCGCCGCCACCACCGGGCCCTGCGAGGCAAGGGCCACCACGGCGGCGACGGCGAGGGCGACGGGCGAGCCGATCAGGGGGACGAAGGCCGCGACGAACTCCAGGAGGGCGAGCGGGACGGCGAGCGGGACCCCGAGGAGCCAGAGCGCGAGGCCGACCAGGACCGCGTTCGTGGCGGCGACCAGCACGATCCCGTGCGTGTAGCCGGTGAAGGTGCGCCAGGCCGCGCGGCCCGCGATCCCCGACCGGCCCCGTACCGACCTCGGCAGCTGGTCCTGGAACCAGGCCCACTGCTTGTCGCCCGCGTGGATGAAGAACACCGCGGAGAACAGCGCCAGGGCCAGGGTCGTGAGGACGGCCACCACGTGGCCCGCGCCGCTCACGGCCGTACTGACCAGGGTCGACCGGTGGCTGGTCAGGAACTGGCCGATCCGGGCCTGGAGGTCGGACAGCGCCTCGGGGCGCAGCCGGAACGGCGGCCGTCCCAGCCAGTCCTCGATCCGGCCGATGCCCTCCTTGAACTCGCGCACGAGCGTCGTCCGCTCCCCCGCGACGGCCTCGCCGACCAGCGCCAGCACGCCGAGGACGAGCGCGATGCCGCCGAGCAGGGTGAGGGCGACCGCCAAGGGCCGGGGCAGTCCTCGGGCGACGATGTCGGCGACCGGGCGCAGCAGCGCGGTGATCACCAGGCCCAGGAAGACGGCGACGCCGATCTCGTGGAACCGGCCGAGGACGGCGAACAGGCTGTAGACGAGCAGGCCGACGATCAACAGCCGCCACGCGTACGCGGCGGCTGTGCGGAGGAACGGGGTCACCGGCGGTGCTGTGCCTGGCTGCATGGCCACGAGGTACCACCGGGGGCGCGCCCCGCCACGCCACCGGCCCGACATTCGCCCGGTCAGCCGGGGGCCGGACCTGGGCGGCGCACCAGCGGCAGGTACACCTCGTCGGTGATCTCGACGAGGACGTCGTCGGGCGCGGTGGGGACGCCCCGTACGACGAACTCGTTGCGCAGCAGGACGACGGCGACGGTGGCGACCCGGGGGTGGAGCGCCTCGGGGGCCGCCTCGCCCCGCGCGACGGCACGGCCCAGGACGGTCAGCCAGGGTGCGGCCGCCGCCTCGCCCGACTGGTCCTGGAGCTGGGCGAGGAACTCGGACGCGCCGCCCGCGGCGGAGAGCAGTTCGCGCAGGATCGCGCCGAGGGGGGAGCTCCAGTGGCGGTTGGCGCCCCGGAGGAGTTCGAGGACGTCGCCGCGGAGGGTGCCGGTGTCGGGGAGCGGGACGGTCGTGACGAGCCGGCGGTACGCGGCGATGCCGAGGGCGAGGCGGTGGGGCCAGCGGCGGTAGAGGGCGTTCTTGTTGGTCCCGGCCCGGGCGGCGACCTTGTCCATGGTCAGCCCGGCGTACCCGGACTCGGTGAGCTCGTCCACGGCGGCGCGCAGGATGGCGTCCTCCAGGGCGGCCCCGCGCCGGCGCGTCTGCGCGGCGCCCGCCCGCTCCGCCGGTTCTGCCGGTTCCTTCGGCCCGTTCAGCCCCTTCGGTCCCTTCGGTTCCGTCGGCTCGTCCGCCATGGTTCCCCGTCATCTCTCGGTCGGTACCGGTCGTACCTTCGCATCTTCCTTGCCTGCCCTTCCCCACCGCAATTAGGGTACGAGCCGTACCGTACTTGCGCCGTCAGGAGGGGACACGCCATGCGTGCCAAGGGCATCAGCTACGACACCGGCTTCGTCAAGGACGGGGTGACCTCCCGCAGGTACTTCGACGCGAAGGTGGTCGAGCGCGAGCTGCGGATCATCCGCGACGACCTGCACTGCGACGCCGTGCGGATCATGGGCGGCGACCCGGACCGCCTGGAGCTCGCGGCCTCGTGCGCCGCCGACCTCGGCCTGGAGGTCTGGTTCTCTCCCTATCCCCTGGAACTGACCGCCGACGGGATACTGGCGCTGTTCGCCGACTGCGCCGAGCGGGCGGAGCGCGTCAGGCGGCGGGGCGCGACGGTCGTGTTCGTCGCCGGCGCCGAGCTGTCCCTGATGAACAAGGGCTTCCTGCCGGGTGACAGCACCGACGAGCGCGTCGAGCTGCTGAAGTCACCGGATCGCGTGCGCGAGCACATCGGCGTGGTCGGGGCCCGGGTCAACGAGTTCCTCGGCCGGGCCGCGGCCGTCGTCCGCGAGCGCTTCGGCGGCGCGGTCACCTACGCCTCCGTACCGCTGGAAAGGGTCGACTGGACCCCCTTCGACATCGTCTCCGTCGACCTCTACCGGTCGGCGGAACACGCCGAAGGGTTCGCCGACGGCGTCCGCGACCTGGTCGCGAACGGCCCACAGGGCTCTCAAGGTGCTCAGGGCTCTCAGTGCTCTCAGGGCAAGCCGCTCACGATCACCGAGTTCGGCTCTGCGGGCTACCGGGGCGCGGGCGACCGGGGCGCCCTCGGCCTGGAGATCGTCGAGTACGACAGGACCGGCCCCCTGCGGCTCAACGGCGTCCACGCCCGTGACGAGGAGGGCCAGGCCGCGTACGTCCTGGAACTGCTCCGGGCCTTCGACGCCGGGGGCGTCGACAGCACCTTCGTCTTCACGTTCGCGCTCTACGACCACGTGCACCGTCCCGACGGCGACCCCCGCGACGACCTCGACCTCGCCAGCTACGGCATCGTGAAGGTCCTCGACGGCGGTCGCGGAACGGCCTATCCGGATCTGCCGTGGGAGCCGAAGGCCGCGTTCGCCGCCCTCGCCGACTACCACCGGCAGCACTGAGCCGACCTCGGGCGGGTCCCCTCCCTCGGCTCCCTTCGATCAACTCCCTTCGCTCCGGCCCGATGTGGCAGAGTCGGGACGGTTTCGGGGTTCGGGGTGAGGGGGCTGCGTGGCGCGAGTGGTCGACGGTCGGTTCGAGCTGGTGGCACGGCTCGGCGGTGGCGGCATGGGAACGGTCTGGCGGGCGCGGGACACGGCGCTGCACCGCGAGGTCGCCCTCAAGGAGGTACGCCCGCCCGACCCCGCGCTGGCCGAGTACGACCCCGAGGGCGCCCGGGCGCTGCGCACCCGCGTCCTGCGGGAGGCGAGGGCGCTCGCCCGCATCGCCCACCCGCATGTGGTGACCATCCATCACATCGTGGACGGCGGCGAGGACACGTACCCCTGGCTCGTCATGGAGCTGGTCACCGGCGGCTCGCTCCAGGACCGGCTGGACCGGGGCCCGCTGGCGCCGTCCGAGACGGCCGCGCTCGGGCGCGGGGTCCTGGCCGGGCTGCGGGCGGCGCACGCGGTGGGCATCCAGCACCGGGACATCAAGCCCGCGAACGTCCTGCTGCGGTCGGACGGCAGTCCGGTCCTCACCGACTTCGGCATCGCGGCGATGCACGGCGCGACGGCCCTCACCGCCGCCGGTTCGATCATCGGCACCCCCGACTACATGGCGCCCGAGCGGGTGAAGGGCGAGGAGGGCGGCCCGTCCGCCGACCTCTGGTCGCTGGCGATGATGCTGTACGTCGCGGTGGAGGGGCACCATCCGCTGCGGCGGGCCAACACGCTGGCCACGCTCGCGGCCGTGCTCGGCGAGGACGTGCCGCCGCCTCGGAACGCGGGGGCCCTGACGCGGATCCTGGCGGACGTCCTCGTACGGGATCCCTCGGCGCGGCCGGACGCCGAGACCCTGGACCGGCTGCTCGCGGAGGCGGAAGCGGAAGCGGAGGCGGAGGCGGAGGCGGAGACCGAGCCCCCGGCGCCGGCACCCGCCGCGACCGCCGCCCCCACCTCGTACCCGCTCTCACCGCCCCTCCCCGCCGCGCCGCCCGTCCCCGCCGCGCCGCCCCGGAATCGGCGGGTCGCCGCGTACGCGGGGGCCGTCGCGGCGGCGGCGCTGAGCGGCGTACTCGTCTGGTCGCTGCTGCCCCACGGCGACGGCGACGACAAGGGGGCGAGCGGCGCACCGTCCTCCGTGGTGCCCTCGGCACCCGCCTCCCCGTCCGCCTCGACGTCGTCGGGCGCGCCCACCGGCGGCTCCGGGATCACCGTCGGGATCAAGTTCGACCAGCCCGGTCTCGGCTGGAAGAACCCGGACGGCACCTTCTCGGGCCTCGACGTGGACGTGGCGGTGTACGTCGCCCGCGCGCTCGGCCACGACCCCGCCGACATCACGTGGAAGCAGGCCAGGAGCGCCACCCGCGAGTCCCTCCTCACCGGCGGTGACGTCGACTTCGTCGTGGCCACGTACACGGTCAACGACGAGCGGAAGCGGCGCGTCGACTTCGCCGGCCCCTACCTCGTGGCCCATCAGGACGTCCTGCTGCGGGCGGACGACACCGCCGTGGCGCGCCCGGCGGACCTCAACGGCAGGAAGGTCTGCTCGGCCGTCGGCTCGACGTCCGCGCTCAACGTCCGGACGCTCGCCCCGCAGGCCCGGCTCACGGAGTACGACAGCTACGAGCGCTGCGTCACCGATCTGTCGTCCGGCGCGGTCGACGCCGTGACCACCGACGACTCGCTCCTCGCCGGCTACGCCGCTCAGGACCGGTTCAAGGGCGAGTTCCGGCTCGCGGGCTTCCGCACGACCGACGAGCCGTACGGCATCGGCCTCCCGAAGGGCAGCCCGCTCACGGCGAAGGTCCGGGCCGCGCTGGGGCAGATGATCGTCGACGGCTCCTGGAAGGCCGCCGTCCGGAAGAACCTTCCGCTCCTGCGCGCCGACACGCCGCCCCTGCAGTAGCGCGGCGTGCCCCTCGGGTCCCGTGTTCGGGTGATCGTCCGCTGCTAGTGTCCGGTGCGGGGCGTGAGCCCCGTGACAGGGTGAGGAGGAGCCCGTGAACGCCGCGGACGAAGACCGGCAGCAACTGGACGCGGCCAGCGTCCTCAACGCCAAGACGACACTCCTCCAGCTCCTGGCCAGGGCCGGGGTCTGGTCCGGCGACGCCGAGGAGCTGATCGGGCTCGTGGAGGCCGGCGCCCTCGCCCTCGCCCACACGGAGATCGGCGGGAGCGGACGGAGCGCGCCGGGAGAGCGGGGCGAGCTCTACGAGGCCGGCTGGCTCGACGGCAGCCGGGCCGTCGCCGACGACCTCGCCGTCATCGCCGAACGCACGCTGCGCCATGCCCTCGCCCCCGATCCGACGGTGTCCTCGCCCGACGACCGTTCGCCCGTCGGGCGGGCGGAGATGGAGCGGGCGAAGGTCGCGGTCACGCCGCTCTACCTCTCGTACACCGCCGTCTCCGACCTCGACCCCGACGCCACCGAGCAGGTGCTCGGCGCCGTCCTCCGCACGATGAGCCCCCGGCAGCGCGCGGGGTACCCGGGTCGGCTCACGGAGTTCACCACGACCCATCACGCGCGCTTCGAACGGCTGTACGCGCAGTACGGCCCCGACAGCGCCATCGCGATCCACGGCCGCTACTCCCTGGTCCACTCGCCCACCAGCGTCGCCGTACTGGAACGGCTCACGGCGGCGCCGGCGGCGCTGCACGAGGAGTGGGACGCCGCCGAGCTCCCGCCCGCGTGGCTGGACGGGCTGACCACCGCCTGGGGTTCGGCGGCCTGAAAGGCATTCCGGCCCGCGCGATTCCGGGTCAGGTGGTTCCCGGCCGCCGCGTCGAGAGTGAAGGTCGTGGCGGGGGCGGTGGTGGCCACCGTCACCACGGCCGCTCGGTGCGGGTCCGTCCATTCGAGGAGGCGGAGGCCCGCCGCGCCGGCTTTCAGCTCCGCTTCCGCGCGTACCCACAGGCGGAGCAGGGACGCGCCGGGGTCCGGCTCCGCGGCGGCCTTCCGCACGTCCGCCTCGGGCAGCACGCGGCTCAGTACGGACAGGGAACCCGGCCGGCGCGTGGAGGGCTCCACGTCGACGCCGACGGCACCGGGGCCGACGGCCGCCGCGACAAGACCGTCGGCGTGGCTCAGGCTGACTCCGACGCCGGGGTGGTCCGGGAGGTACGGCCGGCCGTGGCCGGATCGCCCGCAGCCGGGGCAGAGCTGGGCCGGGGCCGACTCCCCAAGTGATCCCCCGGTGAAGCGGGCGACGCACAGCCGCAGCAGCAGCCGTGCGGCCAGCACGTCGTCCCGGCGGCTCGGCACGCGCACCGCGGCGAGGCGCCGCCGCTCCCACGGTTCGAGGAGTCCCTCGTGCAGCTGCGGGTGGGCCAGTACCTCGCCGGTGGTCGCGACGGCGGCCAGCGCCGTACGGGTGTCGGGGCCGCCGGGCAGCGGGCCGCCTGACAGCGGGCCGCTCGTCACGGGCGCGTGCTCAGCCCGCGGCGGCCGCACCGGGGGCCGCGGTCGTTCCGGAGGGGGTCAGAAAGCGGCGCTCCACACGGCTGAGCGTGCGGAAGTCGTCGATGGTGACCTCCTGGAGGTCGATGCTGTCGCCGGACATCTCTTCCAGGAGGTCGATGAACTCCAGGAAGTCCATCGAGTCGATGAGCCGGGCCTCGATGAGGTCCTCGTCGGCGTCGATCGGGCCGACGAGGCCGGGGTTCTTCTCGTGGAGCCACTCGGCTATGCGTTCCATGGTGCGGGTCACTCCTTGCTGGTACGGGTGCTGTGGTGCGGGTGCTCGGTCAGGGGTGCTCGGTCTCAGGCGGCCCGGGCGGCGCGGAGGCGCGCGAGGGCCTGCTCGGGGGTGCCGTGGGCGAGGATCATCGCGTGCACCCAGCGCTCGACGCCGAAGGCGACGCAGGCGCTGTACGCGGGTCCCGCGGCGCCCGCCCGGATGTCGAGGCGCTCGCCGAAGAAGTTGCGGTGCCGGTTGACGGAGGCGATGGCGGTGCCGTCCGGGGCGCTGAACTCGTGCTTGACGGGGTCGAGCGCCATGAGACGGGCCCGGGAGCCGCCCCGGTCGTAGAACGGGTCGTCGGCCGTGGCCCGGGTCAGTTCGAGGCCGAGGCGCCCGGCCAGTTCCTGGATGAACTCCGCGCCGTTCTCCAGGTGTTCGACCGCGCCTTCCTTGGTGCCGAGGTACAGGACTTCGCGCATGTGGAAGCCCCACAGGCGGCGCAGCCCGTCGTAGTGGGTCTCGTTGCGGAAGCAGCGGCCGGTCGCGGAGAGCCGCAGCCCGTCCTCGCCGACGTCCCGGCCCTCCAGGGAGAGCAGCAGTCCGTAGCAGGTGGCGGAGGGCAGCAGGTGGCCGGTCGGCCGCAGCGGCAGCTCTCCGGGGTTCTCGCCGGCCGCCAGGCCGTCGAGCGCCTCGGGGGTGAACCGTCCGGCCGAGACCCCGAGATGGGGGAAGTTGCGGAAGTAGTCCAGCCGCGCGAGGCCCTCCACGGACAGCAGCGGCGGTCCGACCACCTCGGGGGCGGAGAGGCGTGCGGCCAGACCGGTCAGCAGGTCGTCGAGGCCGTGCAGCAGGGCGGTGTGGGCCGGATCCAGCGTGAGCAGACCCGGACCGGGGTTCTTCAGGCCGCCGTCAGGCAGGGCTGTGCTGCTGGTTGTACTCATGGAACCGCTCTCTCTCAGCGTGGGGCGGCGGACGGTCGGGGGCGTCGACAGGCGGTCGGGACGCATCTCCACGACGTGACGGTGACGGCGCCGGCGCGACGGTCCGAACGTCCGAGAACTGGACCCTAGGCCAGCTCTTCCGCACTTGTCTAGACCAAAGTCGGCCGGTCGGCGGCCGTCGTCAAGAGTTCGTTTCGATCTTTCGCGCATGTCAATTGCGCTCATCGAGCCGACACTTGACAGACGCTATGGTCTAAACCAATGCTGCTGTGTAATCGGCGGCGCCCGTCCCCGGCCCTGACTCCCGTTCCTGGAGGGACCACATGACGACCCCCGCTTCCCCCGGCCGCTCGCGCCGTCCCTACCTGCACAGAGCGGCGTCGGACCTCCCGTACTTCAGCGCGGACGGCGAGTCCTATCTGGCGCAGACCACCCTGCGGGAGCTGAAGAAGTCCCGCCCCCTGCGGGTGCTGTCGGACGAGGACTTCGCCCATTGGCAGACGTACGGATACGTCGTCGTCCGCGAGGCCGTCCCCGCGGAGGAGGCCCGCCGGCTCCTCGACTTCACCTGGGACTTCCAGGGCCTGGACCCGGACCGGCCGGACAGCTGGTACGAGGACCGGCCGTTCCGCTCCGAGCTGGACCAGCAGCTGCACGTCTACGGATTCGTCGAGGCGTACCACCACCAACTGCTGTGGAACAGCCGCCAGTCCCAGCGCGTGTACGACGCCTTCGTCGACGTGTGGGACTGCGAGGAGCTGTGGGTCACCCTGGACCGGCTCAACCTCAACCCGCCCAACGTCGGGAACCGTGACCGCGCCCTGATCGAGCCCACGGACCGGGGCTTCGACATCGAGCTGCACTGGGACATCGACACGACGATCGGCGTCCCGCCGCAGCGGGTGCAGGGCATCATCGCGCTGAACGACACCCGGCCCGAGACCGGCGGATTCCAGTGCGACCCCGAGCTGTTCCGGCAGTTCGAGGAGTGGAAGATCGCCCAGCCGGCCGACCGCGACCCGCTGCGTCCCGCCGTGGACCGGACCGAGTTCCCCGTCGTCCGACCCGAGCTCCACCCCGGCGACCTGCTGATCTGGAACGGTCTGCTCGCCCACGGCGTGGCGCGCAACCTCTCCGAGAACGGGGTGCGGGCGGTCCAGTACCTGTCGATGATGCCGGCGCTCGAAGAGCACGAGCGGCTGCGGAAGTCCCGTGTCGAGTCCTGGCGGCACCTGCGCACCCCGCGCTGGAACCGCACCCTCGTCGGCGATCCGGTGCTGCACGAGTCCAAGCGGTATCCCACGGCCGAGCTGACCGAGCTCGGCAGCCGTCTCCTCGGGCTCACCTCGTGGCACGACACCGGCGCGGACACGGCGGCGGCCGGCGGGCAGAGCGGAGAACCGTCGTGCGCCGCGTCTGTCTGACCCTCCCCACCAACCGGGCCTGCTCCGACACCATCAGGGCGGTCGCCGAGGAAGCCGCCTACGGCGCCCGCCGGTTCGGCGTCGAGGTGCACGTCCTGATCCTGGACTCCGCCGAGGCGTCCGTGCTCGCCGCGCACCGGGAGACGGTCGGGGCCCTGCCCTCCGCCCCCGGGGTGGTCGTCCATCACCTCGACGAGACGCAGCAGCGGACCTTCCTGCGGGAGGTGATCGCCCGGTCCGGCGTCGCCGCCCCCGACCGGGTGCTCGACCTGATGCTGCCGTCCCGCGTGTCCTACGGCGCCTGCACCAACCGCGCGTTCCTGATCGCGGAGGCGCTGGGCTGCGACTCGCTGCACCGCCGGGACTCCGACAGCCGGTACCAGTCCCCTCCGCCGTCCCCGTCGCCGTCGCCGTCCCCGTCGTCGGAGGACGGCGGCGGCGGCGAGCCGGTCTTCCCGATCCACCACGAGCTGACGGCTCTGGGGCGGCGGGCGTCCGACGTGGCCGGGCTCGTGTCGCGGAGCAGGCTCGACCCCGCGTGCGCGGACAGGCCGGTGTCCCTGGTCGGCGGCTCCTTCATCGGCGAGATGTCCGTGGACGTCGCGGAGATCCGCCGGCTCGATCCCGCCGTCTACGAGGACGTCGTCGGCCTGTCGGTCCCCGACGACTGCCCGGAGATCTGGCGCAGGCACCTCATCGACGAGTCGTTCCGCGGCGCCGGCACCGCCCCCTTCACCGGCGACCGGACGACGCTCACCAGCGTCAGCCCCCTGCGCGTGGACATGTGCAACATCGCCTTCACCCGCGAGGTCTACGGCCGGGTGCCGCTGCCGCCCGCCACCGACACCGTCGGCAGCGACTACTTCCTCATCCACGTGGTCCAGGACGCCGGGCTTCCCGGTGTCCTGCACAACCGCCACATCGTCAACTTCCATACCGACGAGCGCCGTTCCGACGCGGGCTTCCTGGCCTACCAGCGGCGCCTCGCGAAGTTCTTCCTCGCCACGCCGTACCTCGACGCCGTGTACGCCCGGATGGCCGCCGCCGGCGCGGAGCTGCTCGACGCGGAGGGCCGTGTCCGGGCGTCCGACGTGGCCGGATTCGTGCGGGACAGCACCCGCGTGGACCGCGCGCGGAACGCGGAGCGGCTGGACGTCGTCGACCGCTCCTACCGCAAGCTCGGCGGCCGGTACGCCGACGCCGCCGACGTCCTCGCCGCCGAGCGCGAGCGACTCCTCGACGAGGCCCGGGACGACATGGAGGAGTTCGCCCTCCTGATCGACGCCTGGGGTCCGCTGACCCGCTCCACGAAGTCCGTGAAAGGCATCACATGGTGAGTCAGCGAAACTCCTCGCGGCTCAAGGACGCCCGCGCCACCACCGTCACCGTCGCGTACGCGGGCGGCGAGGAGCGCCGGGGCCCCGTCACGATGGGGCAGGCCAACATGATCCGCTGCATCCTGCGGGACGAGCCCGCGCACATCAACATCCACGACGTGTGGCCGGCGCCCTCCGGCACCCGGAGGGAAGCGGCCGTCGACGCGCTGCGCGTCCTCGCCGTACGGCACGAGGCGCTGCGGACCACGTTCCCCCACCCTCCGGGCTCCGCCCCGCACGAGCAAGTCGTCGCCGCCGAGGGCACGTTCACGGTCACCTTCCTCGACCACGACGAACTCCCCGCCGAACCCGAGCGGTACGCCGAGTCGTTGGCGCGCGAGGCCCGGGACGACCGCTTCCACCTGGACCGGGACTTCCCCCTCCGGGTCACCCTGGTCGCCCTCGACGGCGCGCCGGTGTTCGTCGCGCTGGCGGCCAGCCACGCCGTGGCCGACATCAGCGCGCTCGCCGTCCTCAAGGAGGAGTGGCTCGCAGTGCTGTCCGGCGAGACGCTTCCCCCGCTGACGGCGCTCACACCGCTCGACCTCGCAGCCGAGGAGGCGACGCCGGCCGGGCTCCGCAAGTCCGCCGCGTCGCTGGGGTACTGGGAGCGGATCATCCGTACCGGACCGCAGGCCATGTTCGCGGAACCGGGTGCCGAGGGCACCGAGGTCCGCGTGCCGCAGCTCACCCTCCGGTCGCGGCGGGGCGCCCGCGCCCTGGCCCTCGTGGCGGAGCGCACCGGCGGCCTCCCGCAGACGGTGCTGCTCACGGCCTGGTGCGCGCTCCTCGCCCACCGGACGGGCCAGTCCGCGTGCGTGGCCGCCGTCCCGACCTCCAACCGGTACGAGCCCCGCCTGGCCCGGTCGGTGAACACCCTCTCCCAGGACGCCTTGCTCACCCTCGACGTCCGGGTCCCGTCCTTCGACGCGCTCCTCAGCAAGGCCTGGGGGGCCGCGCTCAACGCGTACCGGCACAGCCGGTTCGACGCGGTGAGCCTGTGGGAGATGATCGGGCGGACGACCTTCGAGCGGGGCAGCGTGTTCGCACGCGACATCGTCTTCAACGACGTGAGCACCCTCCCCACCGCGCTCCCCTCCGCCCACGGCCCCGCCTCCCCCGGCCCCTCCTCCCCCGGCGGCGAAGCCGTCACCGGGCCGGAGCTGGAGCTCGGCTGGGGGGAGGAGCAGGTGCTGCCGACCCGGGTCCTGACCTTCGTCCACGAGACGGAGCCGCTGCTGCGCCTCGGCGTGTGGGCGGATCCCGCGCTGTTCCCCCGGGACCGGGCGGAGGAGTTCCTCGTCGGACTGGTACGCCTCCTGGAGGCGGCCGCCACCGAGGACGTACCGCTGGACGCGCTCACCGAGGTGACGGGGGTCCGGCCGGTCGAGCGCGGCCCGGAGTGGGAGCGGGTGGACGGCTCCTGGGTCTCGCCGCAGGCCGTGGCGGAGGCCCTGAGCCGGGCCCTCGACGGCGTACCCGTCCACGTACACGTCACGGCGGATCCCCCGCGCGGCGACGGATCCCCCGAGGGGGACACCGGGCGGGGCCTCACCGCGTACATCGCCTCCGGGGGCGCCCCGCTGACTCCGGCGGCGGCCCACGCCGCACTCATGGACGCCCTCCCGGGCCGTCCCGGAGTCCTGGCACCCCGCCGGTACGTGATCGTCCAGGACCCGCCGGCGGAGGCCGACCGGGCCGGTGCCTGGCTCGGGCAGCAGATTCTCTCGGAAGGGACCGGCCGGGACCGGCGGATGTGACATGACGATGGATACCGATGACGTGAGCGTTCGACAGAAGCCGGACGCGCTTCCCAGCCCGTGGCGGTCGAGCCGCTTCCGGCTGTTCTTCACGGCCCGCAGCGCGTCGCTGCTCGCCGACGGCATGCTGATGGTCTCGCTCACGACGGCCGTGCTCGGCGCGGGCTACGGCGCCAGTGGCGTCGGATACGCGCTGGCCGCGTGGATGGCGCCGATCGTCCTGCTGGTCCTCGTCGGCGGAGTCCTCGCCGACCGGTTCACCCCGCAGGTGATGATGGTCGGCGCCGACGTGGTGCGCCTGGTGGCCATGCTCGCGCTCGCGGCGCTGCTCGCCGCGGGCGAGGTACGGCTCTGGCACATCATGGCGCTGCTCGCGCTCAGCGGCGCCGCGACCGCCATGTTCCAGCCGGGTCTGGCGAGCATGGTCCCGCAGGTCGCCGAGGACATCCAGCGGGCCAACGCGCTGCTGCGGATCTCCGAGGCGATCTGCACCCTGCTCGGCCCGGGCCTCGCCGGCCTCCTCGTCGCCTACTGGGACGCGGCGGGATCCTTCCTGGTCATCGCGGCGGCCTTCGCGCTCAGCGCGCTGGGCCTGGCGCCGCTGCGGAAGCTGAGCACGGCCAAGGACGACAGCGCCGACCCGTTGTGGCAGCGGCTGGCCACGGGGTGGCACGAGTTCCGGTCCCGCTCCTGGCTGTGGGGGGTCATCGCCGTCTGGGCGGTGTACGGCCTGTTCGTCTTCGGCCCGGCGCTGCCGCTGGGCGCGACGCTGCTCACCGAACAGCACGGGTCGAGCGGCTACGGCTGGATCGCCTCGGCCGACGGTGCCGGCACGATCGTCGGCGGACTGCTCGGCATGCGCGTGAAGCCGCGCCGTCCGCTCGTCGCGGGGGCCCTCGCCATGCTCTTCTTCTCGCTCAATCCCCTGGCGCCCGCGCTCGGCTGGTCGTTCACGCTCACGGCGGTCACCGGTGTCGTCGCCGGCTGCGGCTTCGCCTTCTGGGGCGTCATGTGGGCGACCAGCGTGCAGACCCACATACCCCTGGCCGTCCTCAGCCGGGTCTCCGCGTACGACATCGCCGGATCCATCATGGTGATCCCGCTGGGGCGTGCGCTGGCCGGCCCGGCGGCGGAGGCCTTCGGCGCCGATCGCGTGCTGCTCTTCTCCGCCGTGGTGGGTGTCGTGTTCCTCGGCATCATGCTCTGCGTCCCGGCGGTCCGGGCGCTCGGCCGGGCACCGGAGGGTGCCGCGGAAACGGAAGCGGAGGGTGCCGCGGAAGCGGAAGCGGAAGCGGAAACGGACGCCGGAGTTCGCTGAGACCGGTGAGACCGGTAACACCGGTGAGGCTGCTGAGGCCAGTGAGGCTGCTGAGGCCAGTGGGGCTGCTGCGGCCTCCGCTGCGGCAGGTGGCGGACGGCGGTACGGGGCGGGCGCGCGGGAGCGGGCCCGCCCTCGGCGTTTCGGCCATCCCGGCCTCCGGACGCGGCCTCCTCCGGCAAGGGTCGATGTACCCGGCACGCTCGGTTTCTCGCTCTGTCATACGGATCGGGACGCGTCCGAAAGACGCGTGTTCGACTGCGCCGCCGTCTCGTTGAGTTCGATGACATCCGGGCGACACCCGGACGGCTCAGCGACGGAGGACACCATGCATCCCTCCCCCACCCCGCCGACGACCCCCACCCCACCCGGTCAGGACACCGCCGCCGGCGGCCCCTCCGCCTCCGAGCAGCTGCTCTTCGGCGGGGAACTCGCGTACGACTTCGGCTGGAGCCAGCATCACGGCGTCTGGCTGAAGCTGAGCCTGCGCGCCATGGCGCTCTCGCTCCCCCGTCAGGTCGGGATCGCCGTGCGGCTGGCCCACGAGGCCGATCGGCGGGCGCTGTACACGGTCGCGGGAAGCGAGTTCGGCCGGGGCGTCACCCAGGCCGTGTCACTGATCGCCGTGAACACCATCCTCGTCGAACTCCTCGCCCAAGGCAGCACCGTCGAGCGGCTGCGCTCCGCGCTCCCCTCGCTCCTCGTCGTCGCCGTCCTCTCGGTCCTCGGCTCCGCTGGGAAATCCGCCTCCGCCGCGGCGACCGGGATCCTGGAGCCCAAGGTGCAACGGGTCGCCACGGAGCGGTACTTGAGCCTGGTCGCCCGGGTCGAGCTGGAGGCCATCGAGGACGACGCCTTCCACAAGCTGATGGACTCCGCCCAGTGGGGCGCGGACTCGGCGCGCCGGATGGTCGGCTACTGCACGGCCGTGGTCACCTCGGCCATCTCGCTCGTCGCGGCCGCCGGTGTCCTCACCGTCCTGCACCCCCTGCTGCTCCCCCTGCTGATCGCCATGGCGCTGCCGAGCGCGTGGAGTTCGCTGACGATGGCGCGGGCGCGGTACGTGAGCTGGCACCGGTTCGTGCAGCACGCGCGGGCCGCGCAGCTGATCAGCCGGCTGCTGATCGACCAGCAGGCGGCGGGTGAGGTCCGGGTCCACGACGTCGGCCCGTTCCTGCTCGAACACTTCCGGGGCATGGCGGAGACCAGTGAGCGGGAGCAGACCCGGCTGGCGTGGATCGGCGCGCGTACGGGACTGACGGCGGACGCGGCCCGGGGCCTCGCCACCGTCGGGACGTACGCCGTGCTCGGGCTGCTCCTGTGGGACGGGCACATGGCCCTCGCCGTCGGCGGCACGGCCGTCCTCGCGATCCGTGCGGGCTCGGCGAGCATCACCGACCTGGTGCTGCGGGTCACCGACGTACAGGAGGAGTCGCTGTTCGTCGCCGACCTGGAGACCCTGTGCGAGGAGGCGGTCCGCCGCGAGATCCCCTCCACCGGGGTGGACCTGCCCGAGGAGGTCGACGAGATCCGGTTCGAGAAGGTCACCTTCACCTACCCGGGGGCGGAGAAGCCGTCCCTGTGCGAGGTCGACCTCGTCATCCCCCGGGGCAGGACGGTCGCGCTCGTCGGGAAGAACGGCTCAGGCAAGACCACCGTCACCCGCCTCCTCTGCGGGCTGTACCTCCCGGACGACGGCCGGGTGATGTGGGGCGGGGTCGACGCGGCCCGGGCCTGCCGGGCGCAGATCTTCGACCGGGTCGCGATGGTCGCGCAGAACTTCCACCGCTGGCCCTTCACCGCCCGCGTCAACATCGGCATCGGCAGGCCCGGCGGCCCGCTCGACGACGCCACGATCGGCGAGGCCGCGGCGTACGCGGGCGCGGACGACGTCCTCAAGGGGCTCCCCCGGGGCCTGGACACGCTCCTGGCGCGCGGGTACCGGGGCGGCCAGGAGATCTCCGGCGGGCAGTGGCAGAAGATCGGCCTCGCCCGGGCGCGGTACCGCGAGGGCCGGGTCCTCATCGTGGACGAGCCGACCAGCGCCCTCGACCCGGCGGCGGAGCAGCGGGTCTTCGACCAGATCCACCGCCTCGCCGGCACCGGCCAGACCACGATCCTGATCACCCACCGCCTGCACAGCGTCGCCCATGCCGACCTCATCTACGTGATGGACGAGGGCCGGGTCGTGGAGGCCGGGACCTTCGAGGAACTCATGGACCCCGCCACCGGCACGGGCGCCTTCCGCGAGGCGTACGAACTCCAGGCCCGCCAGTTCGTCCGCCCCGCCGTGCCGGGCCAGGGCGGGGCGTCGGACGCCGAACCCGTCACGGACGGGCAGGTGACGTCATGAGGCCTTGAGGAGGGCGGCCACCGCTTGTGCCGTGTCCGGGTGGAGGGCCGTCAGGGACGGATCGCGAGGGGCCGTGCCCGTCGGTTCCCATCCGTCCGCGCAGCCCAGGAGCTCCGCGAGCGCGTCGCAGGTCTCCGGGTGCGCGGGCAGCAGCGCCGCGCCCCGCGGGCCCGTGGCGTGCGGGCGGGTGCGGGCCGCCGGCGGCGTGGCCGGCTGCCGCCACGGCGGGATCCAGGAGTCCAGGGCGGCGAGCCGGGCCGGGAAGATCCGTCCCGCCTCGCGGATGAGGAGCGGGGCCAGCTCCGCCGCGTTCGACCGGAGCGTGGTGATGAGGACCGGGAGCCACGGCAGCAGGACGGCGTCCGGCAGTCGCCCGAAGGCGTTCGAGACGGCCTCCACCACGACGTCCGCGAGTCCCGGCACCGGTTCGAGCGCGTGGACGAAGCCGCTGAGGTAGCGCGGGTAGGAGGGCACGACCAGGGGGTTGCCGAGGAGTTCGTCGCAGCGTGCCCGCAGCTCGGTCCTGGAGAGGGTGCCGAGCTGCACCTGCGCGGCCCACAGAAGTGCCGTCTTCGCCGGGTCCTGCGGGTGCGACTGCGCGACCGACAGTTCGAGCTGTGTCCGGTCGCAGCCCAGGGACAGGGCCAGGCTCTCCATGCTGAACAGGAAGCCCAGCATCGCGGCCACCTGGCCGACCGTCGCGTCCTCGTCCCGGAAGGCGGTCGGCAGCAGCGTGCAGTAGTGCGCGTATCCGGTTCTGACGAACGACTCGATCCACGGCGGCAGCACCGCTTCGCTGGTCCGGTAGTACGCGAGGAGGCCGCGCACCCGGCGCAGCACCTCGGGAGCCCCGTCCACCGTGCGCTCGGCCGCCAGGACCTCCAGGGCACGGGTGCCCAGCTCGTCGGCGAGGCGCCGGCCGCCGAGGTACAGCATCGCGTCCTCGACCGCCGCGAGGACCTGCGCGGTCGTCGCCTGCGGCCCGTGCGCGGTGCGCCGCAGCCGCTGCTCCAGGACCTGTTCCAGGCTCACGCCCTCGTATCCGAGCTCGATGAGTGCCCGCTGGTGGGTGCCGAGGGACAGGTCCCACGACTCCTGGATCGACCGCTCGCCGAGCCGCCGTTCGCCCATGATGGGGCGGGCGGCGCCGGGCGGCATCAGACGGCGCAGCATCCACAGGACGTCGGAGCAGGCCCGGAGGTCCGGCTCGGAGGCCATGTCGAGGAGGGCCCGCCGCACGCCGCGCTGCTGGAGGTCGAGCTCCAGCGGTGCCAGCCGGTCGTGCACGTCGCGCGCGAGGGGCGGCAGCGCGTCGTAGCCGACCTGGCCGATCCGGTCGCCGCCCATCATGATCTCGACGAGGCGGCGCACGTCCCTGCGCCCGGGCACGGAGTCCTTCTCGATGCAGGTGACGGCCGCGTCCTGGAAGTCGTACGGCGTCGGCTTGGCCCGGTCCCGCATGCCGGCCAACAGGATCGACGTCTCGAAGACGGCGATCGCGTCGGCGGTCGAGGCGAGGTAGCCGCTGCGGCGGGCCGCGCGGACGATGTCCACGGACCAGCCGAGCAGTTCGGCCTCGTCGAGGGTGTCGACGACCGGCGGCCTGCGCAGGAAGCCGGAGAGCCGGTCCTCCGCGTCCACGGGCACGACGGGAGCGGTCGCCTTGACGGCCGTCTTCGCCGGCTTCGCCTTCCTGGTGCCGGCCTGGCCTTCCAGGCGGTACGGCTTCACCCGGGTGCGCTTGAGGTTCTTCGCCCACTGCGTCGCGGCGATCGACACCGAACCGGAGGCGAGGCCGAACTGGGCCTCGATCGCGGTGTGGCTGGACGGGATGAGCCCGTACTGCCAGGTGGTGGCGGTCCGCGGGGAGATCGTGAAGCCTGCCGGGCCCGGAGCGGTGGTGCCGGCCACGCCGAACTCCTCGACGCGGCTCGCCGCGTGGAAGGCGCCGCAGACGTACAGGCAGTCCGCCGGGTCGGTGCCCGTCGCGGCCAGGTGCTCGCGCATCCGGATCCACATGTACCGCTCGCGGTCCTCGTCGACGCGCAGGCGCTCCCCGTCGCCGGGGGCGAGGCGCCGGAACAGGCTGCCGATGAGGAACATGACCTGGCGGTAGGTGTCGTGGTCGCTGTCGCCGAGCGGGACCTCGACGTACTGGTGCCACCACTCCGACCAGTGCCGGACCTTGCCGTGCCGGAGCAGGTGCTCCTCCAGCTCGGCGAAGCGGGGCCGCAGGTCGCCGATCTCGACGCCGACGGCCTCGCCGTGGAGCGCCGCCTCGGCCTCGGTCTCCGCCGGCTTCGTCTCCGGGGCCCGCCGGGCGTCCCACTGGAAGACGTGGTCGGAGGACCGGTCGACGAGGACCAGTTCGACACCGGGGGTGTCGAGGGCGTACGCGACGGCCTGGTACTCGGCGGAGGCCTCGGTGATCGGCGCGACGACGGACAGCGGGGCCCAGTCGGCCGGAAAGCCGTCGATCTCGCTGGCGAAGGCCTGCACGGCCACCGGCAGCCGGCAGTTGCGCAGCTCGGTCAGGAGCGGCGCCATGTCCTCGCACAGCTCCAGGTACACGACCTTCGGCTGCTTCTCGCGCAGCCGGCGGGCCATGGCGAGCGCCGAAGCGGGCGAGTGGTGGCAGACGGGGAAGATCTCCAGCGGTTCGCCGGCCGCCCGGTCGACGTCGTCGACCATGCCGAGGAGGATCCCCTCCAGGGCGTCCGCTCCTCCGGAGAACTCGGCCGCTGCCTCGTGGAGTTGGCCGCGCAGCGCGGCGAAGGGAGTGGCGGGGGCCGCTCGGGTGCCGGCGGTCTCGTGGAGCTCGGGGGCCGCGCTCATGCCAGCTTGGCGATCGCGTCGCGGCCGCCCTCCAGGAACTCGGGCCAGGAGCCGCCCTCTTCCTTGCCGCGCGGCTCGACGACACCGTGCAGGTACTTGTTGAGGATGGCCAGGTCCTCGGGCTCGCGGCGGGCGAGGGAGCCGACGAGCGAGGCGGCGAGGGTGCGGGCCGTCAGGGCGCGCTCGCCGAAGAAGTTGCTGTGGAGGACGGCGTCCTCGAGGACGCCGATCTGTTCGGCGGTGGACAGCGCGGACTCCAGCTTCTCGTCGTCGCTGCCGGCCGCGGCGGCGGAGGCCCGGAGGTCGGCGAAGCTCTGGAGGAGCACGTCGAGGAGGGTGGGCGGCACGTCCAGGTCGATCTGGTGGCGGCGGAGCAGCTCCTCGGTGCGGAAGCGGACGATCTCGGCCTCGCTCTTCTTGTTCGTGACGACCGGGATGCGGACGAAGTTGAAGCGGCGCTTGAGCGCGGAGGACAGGTCGTTGACGCCCCGGTCGCGGCTGTTGGCGGTGGCGATGATCGAGAAGCCGGGCTTGGCGAAGACGATGTTGTCGCCGCCGCCGTCGCTCTCCAGTTCGGGGACGGAGACGTACTTCTCGGAGAGGATCGAGATGAGCGCGTCCTGCACGTCGCTGGTGGAGCGGGTCAGCTCCTCGAAGCGGCCGATGGTGCCGGTCTCCATCGCGGTCATGATCGGCGACGGGATCATCGACTCCCTCGACTGGCCCTTGGCGATGACCATGGACACGTTCCAGGAGTACTTGATGTGGTCCTCGGTGGTGCCCGCGGTGCCCTGCACGACGAGGGTGGAGTTACGGCTGATCGCGGCCGAGAGCAGCTCGGCGAGCCAGCTCTTCCCGGTGCCCGGGTCGCCGATGAGCAGCAGGCCCCGGTCGGAGGCGAGGGTGACGATGGAGCGCTCGACGAAGCTGCGGTCGCCGAACCACTTCGGCGCCACCTCCCGGTCGAGGCCGTCGGCACGCTCGGAGCCGAGGATGAAGAGCCGGACCATCTTCGGGGACAGGCGCCAGGAGAACGGCTTGGGGTTGTCGTCGATCGACTCGAGCCAGTCGAGTTCCTCGGCGTACTTCATCTCGGCGGGAGCGCGGAGCAGGTCGGACATGCGAAGGGCCTCTCAGGTGAGGAAGGTCTTGAGTTCGTGGACGAGCTTGTCGATGTGGCCGGAGACCACCGGGGTGCCGAGCGCCTTGAACCGCTCGCGGAACCAGGGGTTGACCTCCTGGCGTCCGGAGCTGGTCACCGAGCCGACGGGGATGAACCGCACGCCGGACCGGTGGACCGCCTCGATGCCCTCGAAGAGCGGCTGCGAGCGGTCGAACTCGTAGAAGTCGGAGATCCACACCATGACGGTGTTCTTGGGCTCGGCGATCTTCGGCCGGGCCATGGCCATGGCGACCGGCCCGTCGTTGCCGCCGCCGAGGTTGGTGCGGAGCAGGACGTCGAACGGGTCGTGGACCCAGGGGGTGAGGTCGATCGCGCGGGTGTCGTACGCGATGAGGTGGACGTCGACCTTCGGCAGACCGGCGAAGATCGAGGCCAGGATGGTGCAGTTGACCATCGAGTCGACCATGGAACCGGACTGGTCCACGACGACGATCAGCCGCTGGGGCGTGGTCCTGCGGACCGTGTGCCGGTAGTAGAGGCGGTCGACGTAGAGCCGCTCCTCCTCCGGGCTCCAGTTGGTGAGGTTCTTCCAGATGGTGCGGTCGATGTCGAGGTTGCGGAAGACCCGCTTCGGCGGGACCGAGCGGTCCAGTTCGCCGACGGTCGCCTTCTCCACCTGCGTACGCAGCACCTCGGCGACCTCGTCGACGTAACGCCGGATGAGGGACTTGGCGTTGGCCAGGGCGATGCCGGACAGGTTGCCCTTGTCGCGCAGGAGCTGCTCGATCAGGGACATGCTCGGGGTGAGCCTGGCCGCCAGCGCGGGATCGGCCAGCACCTCGCGCAGGTGCATGCGCTGGACCAGGTCGGCCTCGACGGCTCCGAGTTCGGCTCCGAGCCCGCCGCCGGTGAGGCCCGCTCCGGACGCCCGTCCGCCGCGCAGCCCGCCGGGCGCACAGCCGAGCGCGCGCTCCAGCCAGCCCGCGTCCGACTGCCAGCGTGCCAGCTGACCGGCGGAGACCGTGCCGGAGCCGGTGGAGAAGACGTTGAGCAGCACCTTCGACGCGAGGGCGGCGCGCCGCACCTCGGCGGCCCTGTCGCGCGCCTCGTCCGGCTCGGGCTCCGGGGTCATCAGGCCGTCGAACTCCCCGGCCAGCTCCGGATGGCGCTGGACGACGGAGTCGACGGACGCGCCGGGGTCGAGCAGCGCCGGCGGGAGGCCGATGTCCTCGACGACGGCGAGGCTCGCGGCCTCCAGGGCGGCCTGCTCCTCGTGGTCGAAGAGCCGGGCGAGGAGGCGCCAGTAGAGGACCTGCCGACGGTTGTCGTCGGGGTCGGCTGAGGGGGTGCCGTCGGTCATTTCCGCAGCAGCCTTCCGGCTCGTTCGCGCAGGACGGCGACGGAGTCCGTGGCCGCCTTCTCCGCCCGGACACCCGCCTTGTCGGTGGTGCCTCCGGCCCACGCGCCCGCGTGGACGGCGACGGCCTTCTTCCGCACGGTCGTCTCGACGGCGAGCGGCTGGAGGACGAACGCGCCGGCGTCCCAGCGGAGCAGTCCGATGCACGCGCCGGACGCGGCGACCGTGTCCGGACCGAGCGGCCCGGCGGCCGGAATGCGGTCGGTGTCGACGGTCAGCCGGTGACCGGCGACCGCGAACACCGTCGGCCCGTCGTCCTCCCGCTCCACCGCGTACCCCTCGACGAGTACGGGCACGGCGATCCGGACCGGGTGGCGGTCCAGCGGGGCGGTCACCGGGTCGGAGGCGGTGGCCAGGATCACCCGGGCGGTGGCGAACGGGTCGGCGGGCTCCCCCGCGCGGGCCCGCTCGTCGTCCCAGAGGAGGTCGCCCTCGGCGGTGACGGGCATGGCGTCGACGTCCATGGAGCGGCCTTCGCCGACGGCGGCCAGGAGCGACATCCGCGGGCGGAGCAGCTGCCAGAGTCCGGCGCCGACGACGGTGTCCGGCTTGGGTGCGGACACCGCGGCCCGTACGAGGCGCGGGGCCGTTCCGTCGGCGGGCTCGAACACCGCGTGGACCTGGGCCTGTACGGCGGTGGCGTGCTCCTGCACGTCGACGCCGAGCGGCAGCAGGCGGCCGGTCGCGGGGGCCGTCGAGGGGGCACGGGTGGCCCCGGGCAGGGTCAGGAGCAGCGCACGGGACCAGAGGTCGGCCCAGCGGCGCACCGGGACGCGCTCCAGGGTGGCTCCCGGGCAGGAGGCGGCGAGTTCGGCCGCGAAGCCGTCGAGCAGGGTGGCCTGACGCCGCAGCAGCGGGTCCGGCAGCATCGCCGAGACCACGGGGGCGGCCCCGGCGACCAGGTCGTGGTCGATGCCCTGCCAGCCGGCGCGGGCGATGTCGCACAGCCAGGCACGGGCGGCCGCGAGCACGTTCGCGGCGGGTCCCTCGCCTCCGGCGGCCGGCGTGGTCGCCTCCGTACGGGGTCGGCCCGTGACGTCGCCGACGCGGACGACGAGGGCGTCGTGCACGGAGCCCATGACGGCCGTACGGGCCGCGGCGAGGGCGACGAAGTGGTCCTCGCCCGCCGCGCCGGCCGCGGCCTTCTCGGCGGCCTCGGCGACCCGCGTGGCCAGCGGCGTCCCAGCGACGGCGTCCGTGAGCGCGGTCAGGCCGTCGGCCTGCGCGGGCTGCGGACGGAGCAGTCCGGCGACGAGCACCCGGTCGAAGGCGTCCACGGCGGCGAGTGCCTCGTCGAGCCCCTCCACGGGGTCGGTGAGCAGATCCGTACGCATCAGGCCACCGCCCTCGTCGGCGGGAACCACTGCATCTCGGGCAACGGGACGGTCACCGGCTCCCGTTCGAGGTAGGCCAGGTGCCGCAGGAACCGGCTGAACACCGGGGCGGCTGCCGAGGTGTCGCCCTGGGCGGGCCGCGCGGCGGTCATCAGCGAGACGAGCGCGGCGGCGTCGGGCTCCTCTCCGGGCGTCTCCGCCTTCAGGTAGCGGGCGACGCGCTCGGCCCCGTACTGCAGGACGGCCTCGCCGACGAGCGCGCGGATGTGGTTGCAGAACGTGCCGCGCGCGCCGCCGCAGGGGCGGTTGTTGTTGGTGCTGCACGCGAACGCGTACGTCCCCGCCGCGATCGAGGACACGTACACGCGCCCTATGTCGGACCCGCTGGACACGACACCCTGCAACCGTCCGTCGGCCAGCTCGACGAACGGCACCTTGGCGAGCTTGCGCGGTCGTGCGGGCGGTACCACCCGCGCCACGCTCGACGTCTCCCAGACCGTCAACACACCTCTCCCATGCACGTCAAAGGGATGCTCACGCCGGAGCGGCGCGACAGGAACGAACCTATCCGCGCCCACTGACAACGGCCCGGAGGCGGCCTGGGAGCGGTCCGAAAGGAGCGGCCCGGGAGCGGCCTCGGAGCGAGCCGGGAGCAGCCCTCCAGCGGTCTGGAGGTGGGCTGTTCACCACCAATAGGCGGGGTACCTCGGCGCGCCGCGGCGGATGCGGGACGCGGTGCAGGCCGTCAGGACGAGCAGGACCGTGGCGCCGAACAGCAGCGGCACGAACCTTCCCGGTGCGGGTGACTGGAGCACGATGACGACGGCGGTGGCGCACGCCGGGGAGTGCGGGGTGCGGGCCAGTGTCGTCAGGGCGAGGGTGACGCCGGCGGCGACGGCCGCGGCCCAGGCGCTGCCGCCGGCCGCGGCCCCGACCGCGTAGCCGGCGGCGGCGCCGAGCAGGTGGCCGACGACCACGCTGCGGGGCTGGGCCAGGGGAAGCGTCGGGGCGCAGTGCACGAGGGCGGCGCTGGCGGCGAGCGGCGGTATCAGGACCGGCTCGTGGATGACGGCGCCGATGGCGACGAGCCCCAGCAGGGCCGCCGTCGCCGCGGTGACGCTGTGGAAGGCCGCCGCGGGGCCGGGCCGCGCCGGAGCCCGGCCGGCGATCCTCGGCCGGCGGGGGCGGGGAGGAGTGGGGTCCGCGGGGTCTGCGGGGCCCGCGGGGGCGGATGCGGAGCGCAGGGCGGCGTCGGTGCTCATGTGATCGGGCGTTTCCGGGCAGGGGGCGGGGATGACGGTCGTACGGGACTCTGTGGTCGACAGTCGGCCCGGTCATGCGCCTGAGCCTGGTGCGGCGGCGCAACCGTTCACCACTCTAACCAGCGGGTTCGCGGTGGAGCCGCGGGGGTCGCGGGAGGCGGTACGGGCGTAAAATGATGCGAATGGACACACTCAGGTACGAGCTGGTGTTCTCCGACGGCGCGGGCTCGGCCCGGGACGTCGTGACCGTGGAGCGCACGCTCTTCAAAGGGCCCGGTGGTCATCCGGTGTACGCCGATCCGACGGGGATCATCCGGGCGGAGATCAGCGACCGCGGCGAGGTGCGCGTCCTCGCCTCGGGCGGCCATCAGGAACCCGCCCAGTCCGTCATGGCCCGGCCACTCCCCGATGCCGGCCCGACTGATCCGACCGGTCCGACTGATCCGACCGGTGCCACTGATCCGGCTGATCCGGCCGATCCGGCCTCAGCAGATCCGAGGGATGCGGCGGACCCTGAGCGCCGCACACCCCGCCCGTGACCGGTGCGAGACGTCGGAGAGCCCCCCGTCCACGGGACGGGGGCTCTCCTGGTTCCGACCCCGCGGGGGATTCGGGGCCGGGGCCAGGCGGGTGGGGGTGGGGGTGGGGGTGGCCGGCGGCTACTTGGTCGGGAGCTCGTCCGCGAGCGGACGGTCGATCGCCATGATCCAGCGGTCGTCGCCGGTGCGCCGCATGACGTCGGTGCAGGTGCCCGTGATGACCTGGCGCCCGCCCTGCTCGTCGGCGACCTCCAGGCGGAACTCGACGATCACCAGGGACACGTCACCGGCGACGTAGTTGTGCACGACCTTCGAGTCGAGCTCGGGGCCGGTCTTCAGCAGGTCGATGATGCCCTGGCGGCGCTCCGCGCCCGTCAGCGGACGGCCCTAGAGGTTCGAGATCGCGTCGTCGCGGTAGAGCTGGTCGAAGATGGCGCCGTCGCCCGAGTTGAAGGCGTCGATGAACGCCTGGTTCTGCTGCTCCACGTCGTCGGTGAGGACCAGGTTGGCCAGATCGGTGGTGGTCATGGTGATGACTGCTCCCTCTTCGTTGGTGCTTTCTCTGGTGTTCCGGTCGATTCCGGAGCGCTCCGGGCAGGTCCCGGCCGCTCCGGGTCGTGTCGGTCGGGACGGGGGGACGACGGCAGGCCGACCGTAGTCGCCGCTTCCCCACCCCCCGTCCACCGTGGGGTAATCGCCGATCTGGTGCGGATCACCCCTCGGTCATCGGGGGCGCCGGGAAGTAGCCGGCCTCGGTGAAGAAGTCGACGTACCTGCCGAACAGTTCCTTCGTCACGGGCGGGCAGTGGACTCCGGTGCCCGCGAGGACGTCCAGCGTGTCGGTGATGTCCATGGGCGGGTAGAAGCCGGAACTGTCCGCCGTCAGCAGCTCGAAGGCGTCGAGCAGCGGCACCAGCGCGTTGCCCCGGTCGGAACGCACGAGCTCCAGCCAGCGGTCCCGCTCCAGTTCGCCGAGCGGGTACCCGAACGACCGCAGGTGGTCGGCGGCTTCGGCGAACGTCAGCTCGCTCGGGTTGTAGAGGTGGAACGTCCGGCACGTCCGGGGCGTCACCCCGCTCACCCTCTGCCAGGGGTACGAGGGCCAGCGCATCGAGAGCCTCTTCCCGGCCGCCAAGCTGACCGACGGCCACCTCATGATCGGCTTCGCCTTCGACCCGACGTTCGACCCGACGAGCCTCTCCCAGGTGCAGGCCGCCGTACGGGAGTACCTGCCGACCGCGCAGGTCGCCTCCGTACGCTCGCACGACTGGGGCGGCGACACGTACGCCCGGGGAGCGCAGGCTCTACGCCGCCCCGGCCAGCTCCTCCGTCAACTTCCGGACATCCAGCGGCCGTACGGGCGGATCGCCTTCGCGGGCGGCGACCTGGCGAGCGTGTGGAACGGCTTCGTCGACGAGGCGATCGAGTCGGGCAGGGCCGCCGCGCACGCCGTGGCCCCGAGGGCGCTCGCGTCCCGGTCCGCCAGGGCCTGACCGGCGGGGAGGGGGGCGCCCGATGAACACGATGTCCTGTCCGTACGATCCGCACGATCCCGACGCCACAGATCCGCACGATCCGCATGCTCTGCACGATCCCGACGCCACAGATGGTCGACGAGACCCTGCGCCTTGAGGCCCCGTGTCTGCCCATGCGGTACGCGATCGAGGAACTCGACCTCGGCGACGTGGTGATCCCCAAGGGCGACGCGATGATGATCGCCTTCGGCGCGGCGGGTCGCGATCCGGGCGCGCACGGCGAGACGGCGGACGTCTTCGACGTGACGCGCCCGACGCGCCGCGAGCACGTCGCCTTCGGGCACGGCGTCCACCACTGCGTGGGCGCTCCGCTCGCCCGCCTGGAGGCGACGATCGCCCTGCCCGCCGTGTTCGCGCGCTTCCCCGGCATCAGGCTCGCGGAGCCGCCGGAGGGGATCCTGCCCCTGGAGTCGTTCATCTCCAACGGCCACCGGACGCTCCCCGTCCTCCTCGGACCGGCGGACGTCTGAGACGACCGTGGCCCGCGGGGCGGCGATGCCGCTCCGCGGGCCACGGGTTCCGCTACTGCTGCGGCGGGACCGGCTGGATGTGCTGGGTGAGACCGCCGTCCACGGCCAGCTCGACACCGGTCGTGAAGGTCGCGTCGAAGGCGAAGAAGAGCGCGGCGGTGGCGACCTCCTCAGGCGTACCGTGCCGCTTCATCGGAGTGAGCGCGTCGCCCACCGCGCTGAGGACGGCCCACTCCTCGGCGGTGGCGTCCGCGATGCCCATGGTCGGGGTGTGGATGAAGCCCGGGCTGACGGAGTTGACCCGGATGCCGCGCGGCAGGAGCTCGGCGGCGAAGACCTGCGCGAAGGAGCACACGGCCGCCTTGGCGCCGGAGTACACGCCCATGCCGGGGGGGCCGGTCACATTGGCGATCGAGGTGGTGAAGACGATCGACCCGCTGTCGTTGACGAGCGGGGCGAGCTTCTGCACCGTGAAGAACACGCCCTTGGTGTTCACGTCGAACTGCCGGTCGTAGGTCTCCTCGGTGACGAGGGCGATCGGCTCCAGGGCGGCGTATCCGACGTTCACGAAGACGGCGTCGACACGGCCGAGCTTCTCCTCGACCGCCGCGCCCAGCTCCGCGATGTCGCCCATGCTCGCGACGTCCGACCGCAGGACGTGCACGGCCTTCCCGTCGAGGTCGCGGCGCGCGGTCTCGATGTTGTCCTTGTTCCGCCCCGTCAGCAGGACCTCGGCCCCGCCGTCGAGCAGCCCCTGCACCATGGCGAGGCCCATGCCGTGCGTCCCACCGATGACCACGGCCTTCTTGCCGGCGTACTTGCCCATCACTTCTCCTGAAGACGTCAAGCGACTCACTGGAACGACACCGACCGTAACCGGGCACGTACCACTGCGTGATCACTGAGCGGTAACCGGGTCTCCACCGGCTACGGGCTCCCGGGAGCGAAGGACAGCATGCGGGCCTGGTGGTCCGCGTCGTTGCCGGACACCCCGCTCGGCGAGATGACGATCCGGCCGTTCGCATAGGCCAGGCGTCCCGCCATCATGCGGAGTTCCGTGGACCGGGCCGTCGCGGGATGCCGGAGCACCTGCTTCTCCGTATCCGCGCCGCCCGGGCCGAGCCGGATGATCCTGCCCGGCTGCTCCGCCGTGGCCGCCTCGTAGACGAGGGCGTACGAGCCGCCGTCCGCGCGCAGGGGATGGAGCGTGCTGCCCCCGGACTTCACGCCCCAGACGAGCTTCCCGGTGGTGAGGCTGTAGCCGCCGACGCGGTCGATGCCGCCCAGGAAGACGATGTCCTTGCCGACGGCGGTGCCCGGGCAGAGCTGCATGTTCCCGCCAGAGTCCCCCGCGCCTGCGCAGTACGTGAACCCCTTGGGGCGGGCGTCGATGGTGATGCCGGGCTTTCCGCCGGGCTTCAGGGCCACGACCCGCCAGTCGTCCGTGAGCTTCTCGTGGTGGTAGGTGGTGAAGACGACCGGTTCGACGGAGAGCATCTTCCCGACGGACCAGCCCGGCCGGGTGCGGTAGCGCCAGCGGACCTTGCCGGTGCGCGGGTCGAGCTCGCGGAGCTGGTGGTAGGACGTGGCGCGGTCGACGCCGATCGCGCAGGTGGAGCTCACCACGAGCCGGGGGCCGCCCGCGAGGTCGTCGGGGTAGCACTTCCCCGGGTTCTCGACGGGGATGTCGTAGAGCTTGGCTCCGGTGTCGACCCGGTACGCCGCCGCCTTCATGCTCTGGACGATCGCGAGGGTGCCGCCGCTGATGGCGCTGTTCACGGTGATCGTGCCGTCCATGGAACCGGTCTCGGTGAGCTTCTTGTGCCACCCCGCCTTCCCGGTCCTGAGGTCGATCATCTGAAGCTGGTTGCAGCGGTTCCCCGTCCAGTCCCGGTTGCTCTTGTAGACCACGACGATCTTGCCGTCGGGGGTCGGGTTGGCGGGGGTCTCGCAGACGGAGGCCGGCAGCGGCACGCTCCACACCTCGACGCCGTCCGACAGACGGCGGGCGGTGACCTTGTCGTACCCGGCCTGGACGACGGTGTCGCCGACGACCCACAGGGGGTAGAGCTTGATGGAGCGCCGGGGCAGATCGGTCAGGTCGTCGGCGATCCACGCCGTGGCGTCTCCCGGCTTGCGCCCGGCGTTGATCTCGTCCGACGACGGGATCCGCTGCGGTGTCGGCGTGCGGACCGCGGGGGTACGGGAGGGTGTCGGCGTCGCGGAGGGGCTGGGGGCCTTGTCGGCGACGGGCGCGGCCGGGCCGCCCCACCGGCCGTCGGTGAGGGCGTACACCCATCCGCTCGCCGCCAGGAGCAGCAGGACGACGACCGTCGCGATCAGCGGCCCCTTGCCGAAGCGTCGGCGGCGGGGCGGCGGCTCCGGCGGGGTGTAGCCCTCGGGGGCGTACGGGTTGTCCGGAACCGTCTGCTGCGTCTGGTGCGGCCGGTACCAAGGCTGTGGCGGGTGGTGCATCGGTCTCCCCTACTGTCCGCCGGTCCGAGCGAAATCCTCGACGGTATCCACCCGGCATGACGAGGCACACACTGTCGTGGCGTCCTGCAGTGCGGATGAAATCCCGCTGATGCGGGAGACTTGGGCTCCTGCGCGGGCAGGGAAGACGGGGACTTGGGGCTGCGAAGTGGGCGTGGAGGCGGCGGGTCCGGGCGCGGAAGCAGCGAGCCCCGGCCCGGAGGCAGAGAGTCCGGGCACGGAGGCTGGGCGTCCCGGCCCGGAGGCAGAGGGTCCGGGCCCGGAGGCAGAGGGTCCGGGCCCGGAGGCAGAGGGTCCGGACGGGACGACGGGGCGGCTGCGGATCGAGCTGCTCGGGCCCGTCCGGGCACGTCGCGGCGAGTCCCTCCGCGTCCTCGGCCCGGTACGGCGACAGGCCGTCCTCGCCGCCCTGATCCTGCGCGCGCCGGCCTTCGTGACGTACGGACAGATCCTCGACGACGTCTGGGGCACGGAGCCTCCGGGCACGGGTCACCGGGTCCTGCCGAGCTATGTGTACGCGCTGCGCAAGGTGCTGGACGCGGCGGGTGCCGGGCCGGCCCGGTCGGTGATCGAAGGAGGGCACGGCGGCTACCGCTTCGTCCCCGGCGAGACCCGGACCGACCTCGCCGACCTCGCCGCACACGCCGGTCGCGCCCGGCGCGCGAAGGACGCCGGTGACCTCGACGGCGCTCTCGACCACGGCGGGCGGGCCCTGGAGCTGCTGCGCGGCGAACCGCTGCCCGGACTCCCGGGGCCGCTCGCCGACACCGAGCGGCACCGCCTCGCCCGGCAGCGGCGCGCCCTGCACGAGGACCGCGCCGAGTGCCTGGTCCTCCTCGGGCGGTACGCGGAGGCCCTGGACGGTCTGATGGCGGCGGCACCGGCCCAGCGGCACGACGAGCCGCTGGCCGCCCTGCGGATGCGCGCCCTGTACGGCAGCGGCCGGCAGGCCGAGGCGCTCGCCGTGTACCAGGAGACGCGGCGGCGGCTCCTCGACGAGCTGGGCGTCGAGCCGGGCGAGGAGCTGCGCCGCGTGCACCAGGCGGTCCTGCGCCGGGAGGACCGGTCCCTGCTCGGCCGGGCGCCGGGTCCGCACGCGGCCCTCGCCGACGGAGACACGGAGATCACGCCCCAGGGCTCACCGCCGGGACGACACCACCCCACCGGACCGGCCGACACCGGCCCCACGCGCTCCCCCGACCCCGGACCCGACCGCGCCCGCCGTCCCGGCGGTCCCCGCCTTCCCCACCTTCCCCACCTTCCCCGCCGGAACGAACTGCCCGGCGACATCGCCTGCCTGGTCGGCCGCGAGAAGGAACTCGCCCTGCTCACCGCCCCCGTGGCGCCCGGCGCCGTCTCCGTGACGACGGTCGACGGCACGGCGGGCGTAGGCAAGACGGCCCTCGTGGTCCGCGCCGCCTGGGCCCTGGGCGACGCTCATCCCGACGGCTGCCTGTTCGTGGACCTGCACGCGTACGGCGCGGCCCACGAGAACGTCGGCCCGCAGCGGGCCCTGCGCCGACTGCTGCGTGCGGTCCGCGGGTTCAGCGCGGAACCCCCTTACGACAGCGCACAGTTCGACGATTCGATCGACCCGGACGACGTGACGGAGCTCGTCACGGCCTGGCGTGCGGCGACGAGCGACCTGCGGTTGCTGCTGGTCGTGGACAACGCCCGCAGCGCCGAGCAGGTACGGCCGCTGCTGCCCGCCGGGCCGGGAAGCCGGGTCCTGGTGGCGGGCCGGCAGCGGCTGCCGGGCCTCGACGCCGATCTCCGGCTCACCGTGGAGCCGCTGGGTTCCGGCGACGCCGTCGGCCTCTTCCGGGAACTCCTCGGGGAGTCCCGGGCTGACCGCGAGCCCGAGGCGGCTCGCGAGCTCGCCCTGCGCTGCGGCGGCCTTCCCCTGGCCCTGCGCATCGCGAGCGCCCGGCTGCAGAACCGCCCGTCCTGGACGCTGGCCTTCCTGGCCGGCCGGATGTCCGACGACGCGCGCGGCCTCGGCGAGCTGCGGGCCGGTGACCGCAGTGTGGAGGCCGCCTTCCGGATGTCGTACGACCAGCTGGCCCCCGAACTGCGGCGCGGTTTCCGGGCGTTGGGTTCGGCTCCGACCGCCCGCTTCGACGGGCTCACCCTCGCCGCCATGCTGGGCGGGTCCGGTGCGGAAGCCGAGGCGCTCCTGGAGGACCTGGTCGACGCCAGTCTGCTCCAGGAGCCGCATCCCGGCCGCTACCGGCTGCACGATCTCGTACGGGCGCACGCCCGGCGTCTCGCGGCCGAGGCGCCCCGGGAGGCCGCCGCCGACCGCGCCGCCGTGCTGCGGCTCTACACGGCGGCGGGCCGCATCGCGAGCGACTGGGGACCCGAGGCCTTCCCCGGGGAGCGTCATGACACCACGGGTCGCGACACCACCGCTTCGCCCTTCCCCGGCTGGAGTGAGGCCTCCGCCTGGCTGAACGCGGCGGGCGGAGACCTGGTCGACGTGGTGGCCTTCGCGGCCGCCGCCGGTGAGTTCGACCACGCCTGCCGGCTCGCGGAGGCCCTCGTCGACCACCTGGCGCGGCAGGGCCACTTCCACGAGTGCCGCACCGCCCTGGAACGCGCCCTGGCCTGCGCGGACATGACGACCGACCGGCGGATGCCCTCCTCGCTGCGCATCTGCATGGGCATCGTGGAGGTCTACCAGGGGAGGTTCCGGCAGGCGGGCGAGTGGTTCGCCGATGCGCTGCGGGACGCCGACTGCCAGGGCGATCGCCGCAACCGGGCCCGGGCGATCGCCGGATTGGGCGCCGCGACGTGGCCGCTGGGCCGGACCGAGGAGGGGTCGGCCCACCTGGGCGAGGCGCTGGAGCTGGCGGCCGGTCTCGACGACGACTGGCTGACCGGGATGGCGCACTGCAACCTCGGTGCGATCCACTCCCACCACGGACGGCACGAACAGGCCCTGGACCACTACGACACCGCCCTCGCCCTCGCCGAGAAGAACGGCCGCCCCCGAACGATCAGCAGCACCCTGTCCTTCGCCGCCGACGCCCACCTGGCCCTCGGCCGGCACGCGGAGGCCACGGACCTGCTGCGGCGGGCGGCCGAGCTGGCCCGCGAGGCCGAAGACCTGCCGCTGCGCGCGGACGGCCTGTCGCGGCTCGCCGCGGCGGAGCACGTACGGGGCGACCTGCGCTCGGCCGTCGACACCCACCACGAGGCGGTGTCGACGCTGACCCGGCACACGAGCACCTGGCTGGAGATGGGGGTCCGCATCCGCCTGGGCGGGACGTACGCGGCGGCGGGCCGTCACGCCGAGGCGCGGCAGGAGTTCCGCACCGCCCTCTCCCTGCCCGGGGCGGGCGACCATCCCCGGGAGTACGAGCTGGCACGCGACGGGCTGAGCGACGCCTCCGACGGCATCCCCCCGGAACCGGAGCCGGAGCCGGTGGCCCCTGGCCCCTGACAGCTCCGGGGGATCAGCCTGCGGCCGGTCAGCCGATGCCGGTGTGGGGGCTCGGCTTGCCGAACTCCTCGATCAGCACGGGATATTGCTCCCCGCCGTGCCCGGCGGCGATCGCGCGGTCCGCCATCGCCTTGATCAGCCGGGGCAGTTCGGCGTTGACCCCCAGTGCCTCGCTCTCCTCGATCAGGTGCTCCATCGTCCGTGCCTCGGTCTCCAGCGCCGACACCTCGGCGGGGAAGGAGCCCTTGTCGATCTGTTCGGCGTACCCGGGCAGCCACGCGGCCACGCCGACGGCCATCTGCCGGGCGAACGGCGCGTACGTCGCGGCGTCGACACCGGCCGTCCCGAGGAGGGCGGTGCCCTGGAGCCAGGCGTTCAGGACGCTCCACATCATGGTCAGGCCGGCCACGTCGTACAGGGACGCCAGGCCGTGGTCCGCTCCGAGGTGGGTCACGGTGCCGAGCGCGGCGAGCGTCGGCTCGTGCGCCTCGAAGACCTGCTGCGGCCCGCTGTGGAGGATCAGCGCGTCGGCGGTCCCGATCCCCGACGGGATGGCCATGACGGCGCCGTCCAGGTAGCGGGCGCCGCGCTGCTCGGCCCACCGGGCGGCCTCGCGCGCCTGGCCCGAGCTCCCCGAGGACAGGTTGATCAGTGTCGTACCGGCCAGGTCGATCTCGTCGGGGCCGAGCAGCTCGTACACGGCCTGGTAGTCGGTGAGGCAGACGATCGTCAGGGAACCGGCCTTGAGCGCGTCGCCGACGGTCGGCGCCGACCGCGCGCCCGCGGCGACCAACTGCTCGGCCTTGGAGGACGTGCGGTTCCACACGGTCGTGGGGTGTCCTGCTGCGAGGAAGGCCCCGGCGAGTGCCCGGCCCATCAGTCCGAGGCCGATGACCGTCACGGGGGTAAGTGGGGTGTTGTTCATGGCAGCATCGTCAACGTTGATGTCGGTGTGAAGGTCAAGCGAGGTTGCGATGCGGATCGGGGAACTGAGTCGACGGGCGGGCGTCAACGCCCACCAGTTGCGCTACTACGAGGCCCAGGGCCTCCTGGAGGCGGATCGCGGCACGAACGGATACCGCGAGTACGACGAGAGCGCCCTGCTGCGGGTGAAGCAGATCCGGCACCTGCTCGGTGCCGGACTGTCCTCCGAGGACATCGCCTACCTGCTGCCCTGCGCGGTCGGCGAGACCCCTGAACTCGCGGGCTGTCCTGAGCTGTTGGCCGCGATGCGCTCGCGGCTGCGGCGCATCGACGACCAGGTGGACCGGCTCACCCGGTCCCGCGAGGCTCTCACCGACTACATCGACGCGGCGGAGCGCGTGAGCGACGAGAACTACCCGCCGTTCACCGGTGTCGAGGCGCAGCCCGTCGCCTCCTGAACGGCCCGCCCGGCCAACGGCCTTCCGCCGGTCACACGTCCCAGGTGACGGGGAGGCTCTTCACCCCGTAGATGTCCGCGGCCTCCGGGCGCAGGACGACCTCCTCGGCCGGCACGGCCAGGCGCAGCGTGGGGAATCGGTCGAGCAGCGCGGTGAACGCCACCCGCATCTCGACGCGGGCCAACTGGGCGCCCAGGCACAGGTGGATGCCGTGGCCGAAGGCCAGGTGCCCACCGGCGTCCCGCCGGAGGTCGAGCGTGTGGGGATCGGCGTAGCGCTCGGGGTCGCGGTTGGCGGTGTTGTACGAGAGGACGACCGTCGTGCCGGCCTCGATGACCTGGCCGCCGACCTCGACGTCCACCAGCGCCGTCCGCATGAACGACTTGGCGACGCTCAGGTAGCGCAGCATCTCCTCCACGGCCCCGTCCACGAGCGTGGGATCGGCGCGCAGCGCGGCCAGTTGCTCCGGATTCCGGAGCAGGGCGAACGTCCCCAGGGACAGCATGTTCGCGGTGGTGTCGAAGCCGGCCGCCAGCAGGATCAGGCTGATCCCCTGAAGCTCCTCGTCGGTCAGGTCGCTGTCGGTGAGTTCGCTGAGCACGTCGTCGGTGGGCTTCGCGCGCTTGGCGGCCACCAGGCGGGCGAGGTAGTCCTGGGTCGCGGTGTAGGCCGCGATCAGGTCCTCGTCGTTCGTCTCCCCGCCCATGAACGTGTCGATCTGTTCCTGGAAGGAGTCCCGGTCCTCGTACGGCACCCCGAGGAGTTCACAGATGATGATCGTGGGGATGGGCTTGGCGAAGGCGGTCACCAGGTCCACCGACGGCCCGGTCCGCTCCATGGCGTCCAGACAGTCCGCGGTGATCTGCTCGACGCGCTCGGTGAGCAGCCGCATCCGCCGCGCGGTGAACTTGCCCACCAGCGGCTTCCGGTAGCGGCTGTGCTGGGGCTCGTCCATGAGCAGGAACTCGCCGGGCGGCGCCGGCGGGAGCTCGAAGTCGACGACGTTCAGGAGGTCCTTGCGGGAGCTGAACCGCGAGTCGGCCAGGACCGACCTGACGAGGTCGTGTCCGGTGATCATCCAGCCCTCCTTCCCGCCGGGGTGGGTGTAGCGGCTGATGGGGCCGTGCTCGCGGGCCTCGATCAGCTCGGCCGGCGGGTCGAAGGGGCAGCCGGGCCGGCGCTCCGCCGGCAGCGTCGTGACGGTGTGGAGGGACTCGCTCATGACCATTCCTCGTCTCGCGGCATCACACGTTTGACTTTTCCCGAAAGCTACGTTGCGTTCAGGGCATCGTCAATCACGAGAATGGCATATCCCCAGGTGGAGCACAGTAAATTGATGCAATGACCCTGCACCTGAAGGCAACGGGACGTTGCAATGAATGGCGCCGAAGGCAATGCTCAGCGGGCGGTGCCCCCGGGCTTCCGTCCCCAGGCGGTGAGCATGCCGGCGGACAGGGCGGCGCACTCGTCGGAGTCCAGGTACCGGATCGCCGCGTCGACGGCCGCGTCGTCGACCAGGCCGGTGGCGAGCATCGCCGCTCTGCTCCGCTGCCAGGTGTCCGCCCAGAATCGGCTGATGGGGCTGCCGGGCAGGAGCGGCGGTACGTGGATCTCGGCGGCCACGGGCAGGAGCCCCGCTCCGCGCAGCAGGTGGGGGTAGGACGGCACCCAGGTCACATCGGTGCCGATGCCGTCCCGAAGTCCCCGCCACATCGCCCGCATCACCGAGGTGTACGGAGTGCCGGGCGTACGGTCGCTCGTGAGGTCGACGGCGTCGCTCAGCACCAGCACTCCCCCGGGCTCGACGAGTTCGGCGAGCGCGGTGATCAGGCGGTCGTGCTCGGGCAGGTGCATCAGCACGAAGCGCGCGTGGACGAGCCGGAACCGGCCGGGGGTGAAGTCCGGGGCGGTGATGTCGGCCTCCAGCACGTCGAGCCCCGGCACCGGCCGCTCGCTCACGAAGCGGACGTCGCGGTCCACGGCGAGCACGCTCTCCACCCCGGCCTCGGCGAGAAGACGCCGGGACACCGTGCCCGTGCCGGCGCCCACGTCGAGACACCGCCACCCCGGGCCGGCCCCGAGCGCCCGCAGCCGCGCCATGGTGATGTCGTCGTAGGCGAGGGCGCCGAAGTCGATGCGCTCGCCCTCGCCCGCCTGCTCGGGCCGGAAGACGGCCTCGCCGTAGCGGCCGCTGAACTCTGTCATCCCACCGATACTCCACCGACGACCGCGCGCACGTCCGAGGCGCGCCGTGCCTGAGCCGATCGGCCCTCACGGCACGGCGCGACTCGGCACGGCACGACTCGGCAGGCACGGCACGGCACGGCGCATCGACTGCATACGGTCCCTCGGGTCCCGCGCCGTCAGGAGATGCGGTGGAGCCAGCCCTGGGGGTCGGGAGCGGTTCCGTGGTGCAGGTCGACCAGGGCGTCGCGCATGGCGAGGGTGACCGGGCCGGGGGTTCCGTCACCGATCGTCCAGTCGCCGTCGCGGTCCTTGACGTGACCGACGGGGGTGACGACGGCGGCCGTGCCGGAGGCGAACACCTCGGTGATGCGCCCCTCCGCGCACTCACGGCGCCACTGCTCCAGGGAGACCTTCTCCTCCCGGGGGACGTACCCCATCCCCTCGGCGAGCCCGAGGAGCGTGTCACGGGTGACGCCGGGCAGCAGCGACCCGCTCAGGGACGGCGTCACGATCTCGGCCCCGGGGCCGGTGCCGCGCACGAAGAACATGTTCATGCCGCCCATCTCCTCGACCCAGGTGCGCTCCACCGGGTCCAGCCACACCACCTGCTGGCAGCCGGCCTCCTGCGCCTGGAGCTGCGCGACGAACGAACCGGAGTAGTTTCCGGCGCACTTGACGTTGCCGGTGCCGCCCGGGATGGCACGGCTGTGCTCGTGGCTGACCCACACCGACACCGTCTCCAGCGCCTTGCCGAAGAAGCCGCCCGCGACGAACGCCATGACGAGGTACTCGTAGGTGTAGGACGGGCGGAGCATCAGGTTGGCGTCCGCACCGAACATCATCGGCCGCAGGTAGATGCTGTGGCTCGGGTCGTCGGAGAGCAGTCCCTGGTCGGCGCGGAGCAGTTGCTCGATGGAGTCGACGAAGACCTCCGCGGGCAGCTCCGGCATGGCAAGGCGGCGGGCCGAGCGCTGGAAGCGGCGGGCGTGCTCCCACGGCCGGAACACGGCGATCCCGCCGTCGGCCTGCCGGTGGGCCTTGAGGCCCTCGAAGATGACCTGGGCGTAGTGCAGACCGATCGTCCCGGGGTGCAGGGTGAGGTCGTGCAGCCGCTCCAGCGCGGGCTTGTGCCAGCCGTCCGACGCGTTCCACGACAGGGTGAACATGTGGTCGGTGAACGCGTCACCGTGGCCGGGGGAACGGACGGGCTGGGGGGCGGACGCGGCGGGGTTCTGGTCGAACGTGAGGGTCATGGCGATTCCTTAAGGGACGAGGCGGTGCGGGACGAGGCGGTACGTGCGGGGCAGTGCGTGCGGGGCAGTACGTGCGGGGCAGTACGTGCGAGGCAGGGCGTGCGGGGCGTGCGAGGGGACGCGCGGCGGTCAGACGAGCGGTGCGAAGAAGAAGGTGTCGCGACGGCCGAACCGGCCGTCCGCCGTGAGCTGGAAGAAGTCGGCGAAGCGCAGCGCCACCGTGGTGCCGTCGTGGAGTTCGCCGTTGAACTCGCCGTGCACGGCGATGTCCGAGCCCTCGACGAGGACCTTGCTGAGCGTGTGCCGTCCCGTTCGGATGACGCGGGCGCCGCCGTAGAAGCGGGTCAGGCCCTCGTGCCCCGTGAACGGTTCGTAGCCCGGGCGGTGGTAGGTGGCGTCGGGGGTGAACAGGCCCACCAGGCCGGGGACGTCACCGGCGTCGACCAGGTCGTAGTAGCGGCGCACATCGGCCTCGGCGGCCGAAGAAGCGATGGTGGCGGTGGCGGTGGCGGTGGAGTCGTCGGTCCGCATGCGGGGTCTCCTGAGCGGTGAGGAATCGGGACGGGTGGGTCGGATGCTCAGATCGCCGGCGGGGTGAGCCGGTCGATCAGTACGTCGGCCATGAGCGCGAGTGCGCCGGGCCTGGTCATGTCGCCGTGCGCGCACGGCAGGTCGTGGACGTCGAGCCGGCCGGCGAGGTACGGGTGCCAGTCCTCCGGCCGCGGGCGGGGACCGGTCCGGCCCTCGGTCGCGGCGAAGAACAGCAGGTCGCCGTCGAAGCGTTCGGGAACGAACTCGTGCCGCAGCCGGACGTTCGAGGAGAAGACCTCCGCCAGGGCGGCGAGCGCGGGGCCGTCGAACCGGGCGAGCGGCCCGCCGGTCTCCCGTACGGTCTCCTCGAACCGGTCGAAGGTCAGGGTGCCGTCCGGGACCGGGAGGCCCAGGGACGCCAGCAGCGCGGCGAGCGTCAGGGGGCAGGAGGCGGGCGGCGGGCCGCCGGCCATCCAGGACGGGGGGCCGGCCACGGCACCAGTGCCGGGGTCAGCACCGATGCCGGTGTCGGTGCCGGGGTCAGTCCTGGTGCCGGTGTCGGTGTCGGACGGGGCTGTCGCGAGGTGCGGATACGCGTCCATGATCGCCAGCAGGGCCACCTCCTCCCCCTCGGCACGCAGCCGCGTGGCCAGGGCGTGGGCGACGAGCCCGCCGAAGGACCAGCCGAGGAGGTGGTACGGCCCTGCGGGCTGCACCGAGCGGAGCTGCGCCAGGTAGTCCTTGACCATCGCGTCGAGCCCGGACGCCGGGAGCTCCGGCGGTGTCAGACCGCGGGCCTGGAGCCCGTACAGCGGGCGCTCGGGGCCGAGGTGCCGCAGCAGGCCCGCGTACACCCAGCTGATCCCGGCCGCGGGGTGGACGCAGAAGAGCGGTGCGGCCCGGGCGAGGTCGCCGTGCGGGCGCAGCGGCAGCGGGGAGGTGAACGCGTCGCCGTCCTGGGCCCCGCTCGCGAGGCCGGCGCCGGCGAGCCGGCCGGCGAGGCCCGCCACGGTGGGGGCTTCGAACAGCGCCTGGATGCCCAGGTCGACGCCGAAGGCGCGGCGCATGCCGGCGATCAGCCGGGTGGCCAGCAGGGAGTGGCCGCCGAGGTCGAAGAAGCCGTCGTCGATGCCGACCGTCTCCACACCGAGCGTCTCCGCGAACAGCCCGCACAGGGTCTCCTCGCGGCTGTCCCGCGGTCCGCGCACGGGTGCGGTGTCCGCTCGGACGGGCGGGGGAAGACGGCGGCGGTCGAGTTTGCCGCTGGGGCTCAGGGGCAGCTCGGCGAGGCGTACGAACTGTCCCGGCACCATGTGGGCGGGCAGGGACCGGGCGGCATGATCGCGCAGCGAGTCCATGCTCTCCTCGCACTCCGCACTCTCCGTGCTCTCCGCACTCCCCTCGCTCGCCACGCTCTCCGCGCCGTCCGGGTGCGGCTCGCCGACGACGTAGGCGACGAGGCGCCGGTCGCCGGGCCGGTCCTCACGGACCACGACGGCCGCCTGACGGACACCCGGGTGGCGGGAGAGCACGGCGGTGATCTCGCCGAGTTCGATGCGGAAGCCGCGGAGCTTCACCTGGTCGTCGGCGCGGCCGAGGAACTCCACCACGCCGTCACGGCGCCACCGGGCGAGGTCGCCGGTGCGGTACATGCGGCTTCCGGACGGCCCGAAGGGGGCGGCGGTGAAACGTTCCGACGTCAGTCCGGGACGGCCCAGGTATCCCCGGGCCAGCTGGACGCCGGACAGGTAGAGCTCGCCGGTCACACCGGGCGGCACCGGCCGCAGCGTCGCGTCCAGGACGTGCACGCCGGTGTTCCACACGGGCCGGCCGATGGGTACGGAGACGGCGTCGCTGTCCGTGCCGCCGCGACCGTCGGCGGGGTCGACGTGGTGGCTGGTCACGTCCACGGCCGCTTCCGTCGGGCCGTAGAGGTTGTGCAGCTCGGCCGGGCTGACGGCGGCGAGGCGTTCGGCGAGCACGGTGGGCAGGGCCTCGCCGCTGCAGATGACGCGACGCAGGGAGCGGCAGGCGGCGATGTCGGTGGAGGCGAGGAACGCCTCCAGCATCGAGGGCACGAAGTGGGCCGTGGTGATGGAGTGACGCCGGATCAGGTCGGCGAGGTAGTCGGGATCCTTGTGGCCCTCGGGCCGGGCGACGACCAGGGTGGCGCCGGTGATCAGCGGCCAGAAGAACTCCCACACGGAGACGTCGAAGCTGGACGGGGTCTTCTGCAGGACGCGTTCGCCGGGTTCGAGGCCGTACGTGTGCTGCATCCAGGCCAGTCGGTTGACGATCGCCGCGTGGGTGACGACGACGCCCTTGGGCCGGCCGGTGGAGCCCGAGGTGTAGATGACGTAGGCGGGGTGCTCGGGCCGGGCCTCGGGCAGTCCACGCGACGAATCGGCGTCGGGGGCGGGGGCGGGGGCGGCTTCGAGCTCCGCGAGGAGTTCCGGGGTGAGGACGAGAGCGGGCGCGGCGTCGTCGAGCATCTGGGCGACGCGGTCCGCCGGGTAGTCGGGGTCGATGGGCAGGTAGGCGGCGCCGGCTTTGTGTACGGCGTAGAGGGCGACCAGCAGCTCCACCGAGCGGGGCAGGGCGACGGCGACGACGCGTTCGGGGCGGGCGCCGCGCGCCACGAGGTGGCGGGCGAGGTGGTCGGCGCGGGCGTCGAGCGCGGCGTAGCCGATCCGCTGGTCCTCGAAGAGGACGGCGGTCGCGTCGGGCGTACGGCGGGCCTGCTCGGCGAAGAGCCGGGGCAGCGTGGTGGCGGCGACGGGAACGGCGGTGTCGTTCCACTGGTGCCGGACCTGGTCCCGTTCCTCGTCGGTGAGGAGGTCGACGGCGCCGAGGGCCTGGTCGGGGTCCTGGGCCAGGGCCGTGAGCAGGACCGACAGACGCCGGGCGAAGCCTTCCACGGTGGCGTGCTCGAAGAGGTCGGAGGCGTAACCGAGCGTCCACACGAGACCCGCGGGCCGGCCCTCGGAGTCGTACTCCTCCTCGATCCCCACCGTCAGGTCGAACTTCGCGACCCAGGTGCCGACGGGGACCACGTCGGTGCGGAGCCCGGGCATGGATTCGGCCTGGCCCGAGGCGGTGGGGTCCTTCTTCACCAGGAGGACCTGGAAGAGGGGGTGTCGGGCGAGGGAGCGCGCCGGGTTGAGCTCCTCGACCAGCCGCTCGAACGGCAGGTCCTGATGGGCGAACGCCTCCAGGTCGGTGTGACGGACCCGGGCGAGGAGCTCACGGAACGTCGGATCACCGGACGTGTCCGTGCGCAGCACCAGCGTGTTGACGAAGAAGCCGACGAGATCGTCGAGAGCCTCGTCCGTACGACCCGCCACCGGCGTCCCCAGCGGAATGTCGCTCCCCGCGCCGAGCCGGGTGAACAGCGCCGCCAGAGCCGCCTGACACACCATGAACACCGTCGCACCCGACGACCGGGCCAACTCCACCACCCGACCGTGCACCTCCGCACCCAGCGAAAGCGGCACCGCATCACCCCGGTGACTCGGCACAGCAGGACGCGAACGATCCACCGGCAGCGCCAACTCCTCAGGAAGACCAGCCAGAACCTCACTCCAGTGCTTCAACTGGCCGAACGCCACGCTCTCCGGATCCTCCACACGCCCCAGCACCTCCTGCTGCCACAGCGTGTAGTCCGCGTACTGCACCGGGAGGGGCGGCGCGGTCGCCGGCCGGCCGGTGGCGCGGGCGGTGTATCCGGCGGCGACCTCGCGGGCGAGGGCCCCCATCGACCAGCCGTCGCAGACGATGTGGTGGAGGACGAGAAGGAGGACGTGATCGTCCTCGCCGACCGTGAACAGGGTCGCGCGCAGGGGCAGTCCGGCGGTCAGGTCGAAGGGACGGCGGGCGGCTTCGCTCAGGTCGGTCTCCAGCCGGCCGGGGTCGGTGGTGACGAACTCCCAGGGGACGTCGGCCTGTTCGGCCGGGATGACGTCCTGCCAGGGGCCTGTCTCGGACTCCGGGAAGCGGGTCCGCAGCGCCTCGTGACGGCGGACCGCGTCGCCGAGCGCCTCGCGGAGCGCCCCGCCGTCCAGCGCGCCTCGCAGGCGGAGGGCGAACGGCACGTTGTAGAGCGGGCTGTTCTCCACCCGGCCGAAGAACCAGAGCCGTTGCTGGGCGAAGGAGAGCGGGGGCGCCTCGGGGCGCGGCACCGGGCGCAGGGCGGGCCGGGCGCGGGCGGCGGCGTCGAGGCGGCCGGCGAGACCGGCAGGCGTCGGAGCCTGGAACAGGTCGCGGACGGTCATCTCGACACCGAGTGCGGCCCGGACCCGGGTGATCAGCCGGGCGGCGAGCAGGGAGTGGCCGCCGAGGTCGAAGAAGCCGTCGTCGGCGCCGACCGTGCCGACGCCGAGGATCTCGGCGAACAGCCCGCACAGGATCTCCTCGCGCGGGGTGCGCGGGGCGCGGCCGCCGGGCGACGGAGCGAGCTCGGGGGCTGGCAGGGCGCGGCGGTCGAGCTTGCCGTTGGGGGTGAGCGGCAGCGCGTCCAGGGTGACGAACGTGGACGGCACCATGTGGTCGGGGACCCGTGCGGCGGTGTGGGCGCGCAGGCCGGCGGGGGCCGTTCCGGGGCGGTCGGGGACGACGTACGCGACCAGGCGCCGGTCACCGGGGCGGTCCTCCCGGACCACGACCGCCGCCTGCCGGACGTCGGGGTGCGCGGTGAGGTGGGTCTCGATCTCCGCGGGTTCGATCCGGAACCCGCGGATCTTGACCTGGTCGTCGGCACGGCCGAGGTATTCGAGGACGCCGTCGGCCCGGCGGCGCACGAGGTCGCCGGTGCGGTAGACCCGCTCCCCGGGCGCGCCGCACGGGTGGGCGACGAATCGTTCCGCTGTGGCGGCGGGGCGGTGGAGGTAGCCGAGCGCGAGCCCGGTGCCGGACAGGTACAGCTCCCCCGGCACGCCGGGCGGCACCAGCCGCAGCCGGTCGTCGAGGACGAAGGCGTACTTGCCGGAGACGGGCGTCCCGATGGGGATGGGCGGGCCGGTCAGATCGGTGGCGGTGACGGTGTGGCTGGTGGTGAAGCCCATGCTCTCGGCGGGCCCGTAGCCGTTGGTGACGCGGACCTGCGGGAACCGTTCGAGCACCCGCGCGGTGTGGGCGACGGAGGCGGCCTCGCCTCCGGTCATCGCCGCGTTCAGGCCCTGGAAGGCGGCGGGGTGCTCGTCGAGCAGATGGTTGAAGAGGCTCGCCGACGCCTTGAGGACGGTGACGCCGTGCCGGGTGACCAGCTCGGCCATGGTGGCCGGGTCGGGGCGCTGCCCCGGCTGGAGCACCACACGGCCCCCGTTCAGGAGCGGGCCGAGGAGCTCGGTGGCGAAGGCGTCCCAGGACATGGGCGCGCTCTGCAGCCAGGTCTCGCCGGCGCCGAAGGGGGCGTACTCCTGGCCGGTGAGGGTGCCGGTCAGCGCCCGGTGCGGGGCCACCACGCCCTTCGGCACACCCGTCGAACCCGACGTGAACATCACGCAGGCGGGCGCTTCGGCGCTGTCGGGGAGGGTGGGGGCGAGGGGGGCTGCGGGGGCGGCGGAGGCAAGGGAGGCGCCGGGGGTGGCGGAATCGTCGCCGGGGGTGGCGGAATCGTCGCCGGGGGTGGCGGAATCGTCGCCGGGGGCGGCCGGGTGGACCAGCGGGACGCCGGTCGCCGCGAGCCAGTCCGGCACGTCCGGCGCGGTGACGACGGCGGTGGCCCGGGTCTGGGCGAGGACGGCGGACAGCCGCTCGCCGGGGAAGTCCGGATCGAGAAGCGTGTAGGCCGCTCCCGCCTTCAGTACGGCGAGCAGGGCACGGACCAGATCGGGCCCACGCTCCAGGTGTACGGCGACGATGTCCCCGACCCGCACCCCCTCGGCGTGGAGACGGCGGGCGAGCCGGGTGGCCTGGGCGTCGAGTGTGCCGTAGGTGACCTGCTCGTCCGCGAAGAGGAGGGCGGTCGCCTCGGGAGTACGGGCCGCCTGCGCCTCGAAGAGTCGGTCGACGCGGCCGGGCGACGCGGCCGGGCGGCCGTCACCCGGTGCGGGGAGCAGCCGGCGCCGTTCCTCGTCGGTGAGGAGGTCGACGGCGCCGAGGGCCTGGTCGGGGTCGTGGGCCAGGGCCGTGAGCAGGACCGACAGACGCCGGGCGAGGCCTTCCACGGTGGCGTGGTCGAAGAGGTCGGAGGCGTAACCGAGCGTCCAGAGGAGACCTGCGGGCCGGCCCTCGGAGTCGTACCGCTCCTCGATCCCCACCGTCAGGTCGAACTTCGCGGAACCGGTGCCGATGGGGAGCGTCTCGACGTCGAGGCCCGGCCAGGAGGGCGTGCGCCCGCCGGGGCCGCCCGCGTCCTTCTGGACGAGCATGACCTGGAAGAGGGGGTGTCGGGCGAGGGAACGGGCCGGGTTGAGCTCCTCGACCAGCCGCTCGAACGGCAGGTCCTGGTGCGCGAACGCCTCCAGGTCGGTGTGACGGACCCGGGCGAGGAGCTCACGGAACGTCGGATCACCGGACGTGTCCGTGCGCAACACCAGCGTGTTGAGAAAGAAGCCGACGAGATCGTCGAGAGCCTCGTCCGTACGACCCGCCACCGGCGTCCCCAGCGGAATGTCGCTCCCCGCGCCGAGCCGGGTGAACAGCGCCGCCAGAGCCGCCTGACACACCATGAACACCGTCGCACCCGACGACCGGGCCAACTCCACCACCCGACCGTGCACCTCCGCACCCAGCGAAAGCGGCACCGCATCACCCCGGTGACTCGGCACAGCAGGACGCGAACGATCCACCGGCAGCGCCAACTCCTCAGGAAGACCAGCCAGAACCTCACTCCAGTGCTTCAACTGGCCGAACGCCACGCTCTCCGGATCCTCCACACGCCCCAGCACCTCCTGCTGCCACAGCGTGTAGTCCGCGTACTGCACCGGGAGTTCGGGCCACTCCGGCTCCTGCCCGACGGTGCGGGCGGTGTAGGCCGTGGCGAGATCCCGTACGAGCGGACCGAGGGACCAGCCGTCGGCGGCGATGTGGTGGAGGACGAGAAGCAGGGTGTGATCGTCCTCGTCGACCGCGAACAGGGTGGCGCGGACCGGGAGTTCGGTCGTCAGGTCGAAGACGTGACGGGCCGCTTCCCCCAGGTCGGCGGACAGCCGGCTCGCGTCCGTGGTGAGGAACTCCCAGGGGACATCAGCCTCTTCGGCCGGGAGGATGTCCTGCCAGGGTCCGGTCCCGGACTCCGGGAAGCGGGTCCGCAGCGCCTCGTGGCGACCGAGGACGTCCAGGAGGGCACGGCGGAGGGCGTCGGCATCCAGGGCTCCGCGCAGGCGGAGGGCGAGCGGCACGTTGTAGCTGGGATTCGGCTGCGTGCGGCTGAGGAACCACAGCCGCTGCTGGGCGTACGACAACGGAAGCATGGGATTCTCCTCAGGAGCGGGACCGGCGCCGCAGTGCGGGCCTGGCCTTCTCGGCGCCGTCCAGGCGCTCGGCGAGACCGGCCGGCGTGGGCGCCTCGAACACGGTCTTGATGGACAGTTCGGTGTCGCACACCGCACGGATGCGGCTGATGAGGCGGGTGACGAGGAGGGAATGACCGCCGAGGAGGAAGAAGTCGTCGTCCACTCCGACTTCGGGCAGCCCGAGGACCTCGGCAAAGAGGTCGCAGAGGAGCTTCTCCTGCGCGGTGCGCGGGGGTCGGCCGCCCGGCGAGGTGGTGACGTCGGGGACGGGGAGGGCCTGGCGGTCGAGCTTGCCGTTCGGAGTGAGCGGCAGTGCGTCGAGGACGGTGAAGCTGCTGGGGCGGAGGTGCTCGGGAAGGTGTGCGGCGGCATGCGACCGGGCCTCGGCCGGGTCGAGTACGGTGCCGGGCTCGGCGACCAGGTAGGCCGCGAGGCGCTTGTCGCCCGGGCGGTCCTCGCGGACGACGACCGCCGCCTGACGGACACTGCCGTGCCGCATCAGGACGGCCTGGACCTCGCCCGGCTCGACGCGGAAGCCGCGGATCTTCACCTGCCCGTCCGCACGCCCCAGGAACTCCAGGACACCGTCCGCCCGCCACCGCACCAGGTCACCGGTCCGGTAGACCCGCTCCCCGGGAGCCCCGTAGGGGTGGGCGATGAACCGCTCGGCCGTCAGACCCGGCTGACCCACATAGCCTCGAGCCAGACCGACACCCGCCATGTACAACTCGCCGACCACACCGACCGGAACCGGACGGAGACCCTCGTCGAGCACGTACACCCGCTTGTTCACCACAGGCCGGCCGACCGGGATCGACGAGCCCTCCGTGTCACGCTCCTCGACCGTGTGGCAGCAGGTGAAGATCATCGACTCGACAGGCGAGTAACCGTTGACCAACCGCAGTCCCGGATACTCCGCCAACGCCTTACCCACATGCGCCACCGACAGCGGCTCACCACCGGTCATCACCTGCCGCACCCCGGCAAAGCAGCCCGGATACTCATCCAGCAGGAAGTTGAAAAGGCTCGCCGACACGTGGACCGTCGACACCCCATGCGAGGCGATCAGGTCGACGATCACGGACGGCTCAGGACGCACACCCGGCTGAAGAACACACGTCCCGCCGTGGAGGAGCGCGCCGAACAACTCCAGCGCGAACGCATCCCACGACACCGGCGAGCACTGCAACCACACCTCACCCGGACCGAAGGACACATAGTCCTGCCCGGTCAGCGTCCCCACCATCGCCCGATGAGGAGCAACGACACCCTTCGGCACACCCGTCGAACCCGACGTGAACATCACACACGCCACATCCAGAGGACCCGCAACCCGACCCAGATCACCACCATCACGCGCAGCGATCACCCCCGCCTCGGCATCCACCGAGACCGGAAGCACCCCCGTGCCCTCCCAATGACCCGCGAACCGAGCCACCGTCACCACCCGCGTCACACCCGCCAAAGAAGCGATGTCACGGACCCGCTCCCCAGGAAGACCAGGATCAAGCAGCGTGTAACCGGCACCCGCCTTCAACACCGCCAGAACCGACACCACCAGCTCCGTGTCACGCTCCAACAACACCCCGACCGTGTCACCACGCCGCACCCCACCCACAACCAGATGACGCGCCAACCGGTTCGCCCGGGCGTTCAACTCGCCGTACGTCACCCGGAGATCGCCGAGTACCAGCGCCGTCGACTCCGCTGAAGCGGCAGCCCGTTCCTCGAACAGCTCGTGTACGCCCGCTTCGGACGGGAACGCGCCGGCCGTGGCATTCCACTCGCCCAGCAGCGCCCCCCGCTCCTCCGCCGCCAGGACGTCCAGATCACCGATCCGTACGTCCGGCTCCGCGACGGCCGCCTCAAGGAACCGCACCAGACGCGCCACCAGCACTTCGACGCTGCCTCGGTCGAAGAGATCGACGGCGTACTCGAGAGCTCCCGTGATGCCGGAGGGGTTGCCGTCGCCGTCGTGGGTCTCGGTGAAGGCGGCCGTGAGGTCGAACTTCGCGGTGCCGTTGAGCACCGTCTCCATCCGGGCGTGAAGTCCGGGAAGTTCGCGTGCCGCCTCGGCGTTGTTCTGGAGGACGAGCATCACCTGGAAGAGCGGGTGGCGGGCGAGCGAGCGGGCCGGGTTCAGCTCCTCGACGAGATGCTCGAACGGCACGTCCTGGTGGGCGTAGGCGGCGAGATCGGTCTCCCGGACCCGCGCGACCAGCTCCCGGAACGTCGGATCACCCGAGGTGTCCGTCCGAAGCACCAGCGTGTTGACGAAGAAGCCGACCAGCTCGTCCAGGGCCTCGTCCGAACGCCCCGCCACCGGGGTTCCCAGCGAGATGTCCGTCCCGGCCCCGAGGCGCGTCAACAGCGCTGCCAGAGCGGCCTGGAGGACCATGAACAGGGTGCCGCCTGAGGTGCGGGACAGGCGCATCAGGTCCTGATGGAGCCGCGCGTCGAGGTGGATGGGTACGGCGTCGCCGCGATGGCTCGCGACGGCGGGCCGGGGCCGGTCCGCGGGGAGGGCGAGGGTGTCGGGAGCGCCGGCGAGCACGGCCTTCCAGTGGGCCGTCTGCCGGGTGAGGAGACTGTCGGTGTCCGACGGGTCGCCGAGCAGCTCCCGCTGCCACAGCGTGTAGTCCGCGTACTGGACGGGCAGCGGCGCCCACTCCGGCGCGCGCCCTTCCATACGTGCTTCGTACGCCACCGCCAGGTCCCGCACCAGCGGTGCCAACGACCATCCGTCGCAGGCGATGTGATGGACCACCAGGAGGAGGACGTACTCCCCCGGTCCTGCGGGCGGTCCGAACAGTGCGGCTCGCAGGGGCAGTTCGCCCGCGAGGTCGAAGGGCCGTGCGGCGTGGGCGGAGAGGACCGCGGGCAGGCCCGCCGTCTCGGTGGCCGCGACGACCGTCACGGTGAGGTCCGGGCTCGCCTGCTCGGGCGCCAGGATGTGCTGGCGTACGCGGCCGTGCTCCTCGGGGAACACGGTCCGCAAGGCCTCGTGCCGGTGGACGACGTCGGAGAGCGCGGCGGCGAGGGCCGTCCGGTCGGGCGGGCCGTCGAGGCGCAGGGCGTGGGCGACGTTGTAGGACGCGGCGCCGTCCTCGGCCCGGTCGAGGAACCAGAGCCGTTGCTGGGCGTAGGAGAGCGGAAGTTCGGCGGGCCGTACGGCGGGGAGCAGCGCGGGGCGGGCCCGGTCGGCGCTGTCGAGGCGTTCGGCGAGCGTCGCCACTGTCGGGGCGCCGAAGAGGTCGCGGAGGGTGATCTCCGCGCCGAGGGCGGCGCGGATGCGGGCGGCGAGCCGGGCGGCGAGCAGCGAGTGGCCGCCCCGGTCGAAGAAGTCGTCGTCGATGCCGACGTCCGGGAGGCCGAGGAGCTCCGCGAACAGTCCGCAGAGGATCTCCTCGCGCGGGGTGCGCGGGGCGCGGTGGGCGGCGCCGGCCGCGAAGTCGGGGGCGGGCAGGGCACGGCGGTCGAGCTTGCCGTTGGGGGTGAGCGGCAGGGCGTCCATGCTGACGATCGCGGAGGGCACCATGTGGGTCGGCAGGGTACGGGCCAGGTGGCCGCGCAGCTCGGCCGGGTCGGCGCCGCCGACGACGTACGCGACGACGTGCCGGTCCCCAGGCCGGTCCTCGCGGACGATGACGGCCACGTGGGAGACGCCGGCGTGGCGGGCGGCGACGGCCTCGATCTCGCCGGGTTCGATGCGGAAGCCGCGGACCTTGACCTGGCCGTCGGCGCGCCCGGCGAATTCCAGTGCTCCGCCGGCGCGCCACCGGACGAGGTCGCCGGTGCGGTACATCCGGGCGCCGGGCGGTCCGTAGGGGTGGGCGGTGAACCGTTCGGCGGTGAGGTCGGGGCGGTGGCGGTAGCCGTGGGCGAGGCCGTCGCCGGAGACGTACAGTTCGCCGACGACGCCCGTCGGGACGGGCTGGAGGCGTTCGTCGAGGACGTACACCTGGGTGTTGGCGAGGGGGGCGCCGACGGGGATGACGGTACGTCCCGCGTCGTCGGCGGTGACCTGGTGGCAGTTGGTGAACACCATGGATTCGACGGGGCCGTAGCCGTGGACGAGCCTCAGGTGCGGGAAGTCCCGGCGGACGCGCAGGAGATGGGCGACGGAGGGCGCCTCGCCGCCCGTCATGACCTGGCGCAGGGTGCGGAACACCTCGGGGTGGGTGTCGGCCATGACGGCGAAGAGTCCTGCGGACAGCCAGACGGTGGTCACGTCGTGCGCGGTGACGAGCGCGGCGATCACGGCGGGTTCGGGGCTCTGGCCGGGGGCGAGGACGCAGGTGCCGCCGTGGAGCAGCACGGGCCACATCTCCAGGCTGAGTCCGTCCCACGAGACGGGGGCGCACTGGAGGGAGACCTGGTCGGGGCCGAAGTCGATGTAGTCCTGGCCGAAGAAGGTGCGGACGGTGGCGCGGTGCGGGGAGGCGACGCCCTTGGGGCGGCCGGTGGAGCCGGAGGTGAACAGGACGCAGGCGATGTCGTCGGCCAGGACCCGCACGTCGGGTGCGGTGGCGGGCGCGCCGTCGATCAGCCGGCGGTCGTGGGGTGCGTCGGTCCGGACGACGGTGACGTCTCCCGGCAGCCGGTCGGAGAGTCGGCCGTGGGTGACGACGGTGCGGACGCCGGCCTCGTCGACGATGGAACGGATCCGATCCTCGGGGTGGTCCGGGTCCAGGGGCACGTAGGCGGCGCCGCACTTGAGGGCGGCCAGGATGCCGGTGACGAGATCGGGGCCGCGGTCGACGAGGACGCCGACGAGGTCCCCGTGGGTGACGCCGAGGCCGATGAGGTGGTGGGCGAGGCGGTTGGCCCGGGCGTCGAGTTCTCCGTAGCCGATCCGCTCGTCGCCGGAGATCACGGCGGTGGCGAGCGGCGTGCGGGCGGCCTGTGCGGCGAACAGTTCGTGCAGGCAGCGGTCGCGCGGATAGTCGGCGGCGGTGTCGTTCCAGGTGGTGAGGGTGGTGCGGCGTTCGTCGGCGGAGAGCACGTCGAGGGTGCCGAGCGGGCGGTCGGGGTCGGCGACGGCGGCGTGCAGGAGGCGTTCCAGGCGGGCGAGGAGCGTCCGCACGGTGTCGGTGTCGAAGAGGTCGGTGGCGAACTCCAGGCCCCCGTCGAGCCCGGCGGGTGCGCCGGTCGGGTCATGGGTCTCGGTGAGGGCGAGGGACAGGTCGAACTTGGCGGTGGTGTTGGCGACGGGCTCGGGGCGTGCGGTGACGTCGCCGAGCCGTACGTCGGTCTCCTCGGTGTTCTGGAGGACCAGGAGGACCTGGAAGAGCGGGTGGCGGGTGAGCGAGCGGACCGGGTTCAGCTCCTCGACGAGCCGCTCGAACGGCACGTCCTGGTGGGCGTACGCGGCGAGGTCGGCCTCACGGACCCGTGCGACGAGCTCCCGGAACGTCGGATCACCCGAGGTGTCCGTCCGCAGCACCAGCGTGTTGACGAAGAAGCCGACGAGGTCGTCCAGGGCCTCGTCCGTGCGGCCCGCGACGGCCGTGCCGAGGGGGATGTCGGTCCCGGCGCCGAGCCGGGTCAGCAGGGCGGCGAGGCCCGCCTGCACGACCATGAACAGGGTGGAGTGGGTCTCCCTGGCCAGGTCGCGCAGCTGCTGGTGGAGCTCGGGGCCGAACCGTACGGGCAGCAGGGCGCCGTCGGTGTCGGTGGCGCCGTCAGCGTCGGTTTCGGCGTCGGAGTCGGCGTCGGCGTTCGCTGAGCGGGGCCGGTCGGTGGGCAGGGGTAGTTGGTCGGGCAGGTCGGCCAGGACGTCGCGCCAGTGGTCCAGCTGGCGGGCGAGGAGGCTGTCCGGATCGGTGACGTCGCCGAGCAGCTCACGCTGCCAGAGGGTGTAGTCGGCGTACTGGGCCGGGAGCGGCGTCCAGTGGGGTTCGCCCCCGGCTGCGCGGGCCTCGTAGGCGGTGGCCAGATCGCGCAGCAGCGGGTTCATCGACCAGCCGTCGGCAGCGATGTGGTGCATCACCAGGAGCAGTACGTGCTCGTCCGCGTCTGCCATGAACAGGTGGGCGCGCAGCGGGAGTTCGTCCGCCAGGTCGAAGCGGTGGGATGCGGCGGCGCGGACGGCGGCAGTGAGCGCCTCGGGAGCGTGGGCGTGGTCGGTGACGGCCAGGGTCGGACGAGCCTGCGCGGCCGGGACGACGGACTGGCGGGGCAGGCCGTCGACGGCCGGGAAGCGGGTGCGCAGGGCCTCGTGCCGGCCCGTGAGGTCGATGAGCGCGGCCTGGAGGGCGTCCGGGTCGACGGTGCCGTGGAGCCGGGCGGCGAAGGTGAGGTTGTAGGCGGGGCCGCCGGCGCCGCCCTGGGCCTCGTCGAGGAACCAGAGGCGCTGCTGGGCGTACGAGAGCGGAAGCACGGCGGGGCGCTCGACCGGGCGCAGGGCCGGCCGGGCACGCTCGGCGCCGTCGAGGCGGCGGGCGAGTGCGGACACCGTGGGTGCCTGGAAGAGGTCGCGGATGCCGACTTCGACGCCGAGGGCGGTGCGGATGCGGCCGATCAGACGGGCGGCGAGCAGGGAGTGGCCGCCGAGGTGGAAGAAGTCGTCGTCGATGCCGGCTTCGGGGACGCCGAGGACGTCGGCGAAGAGACCGCAGAGGACCTCCTCGCGCGGGGTGCGCGGGGCGCGGCCGCCGAGGGAGGCGGCGAGCTCGGGAACGGGGAGGGCCTGACGGTCGAGTTTGCCGTTGGGCGTGAGCGGGAGGGCGTCGAGGACGACGATCGCGGCGGGGACGAGGTGCTCGGGGAGCCGGTCGGCCGCGTGAGCCCGTATCTCCTCAGGAGTCACCGAGTCGGACGCGAACTTGGACGCGGAGTCGGAGTCGGAGTCGTCGCGGACGACGTAGGCGACCAGGCGCTTGTCGCCCGGGCGGTCCTCGCGGACGACGACCGCCGCCTGACGGACACTGCCGTACTTCATCAGGACGGCCTGGACCTCGCCCGGCTCGACGCGGAAGCCGCGGATCTTCACCTGACCGTCCGCGCGCCCCAAGAACTCCAGGACACCGTCCGCGCGCCACCGCACCAGGTCACCGGTCCGGTAGACCCGCTCCCCGGGAGCCCCGTAGGGGTGGGCGATGAAACGCTCGGCCGTCAGTCCCGGCTGACCCACATAGCCCCGGGCCAGACCGACACCCGCCATGTACAACTCGCCGACCACACCGACCGGAACCGGACGGAGACCCTCGTCGAGCACGTACACCCGCTTGTTCACCACAGGCCGGCCGACCGGGATCGACGATCCCTCCGTGTCACGCTCCTCGACCGTGTGGCAGCAGGTGAAGATCATCGACTCGACCGGCGAGTAGCCGTTGACCAAGCGCAGTCCCGGATACTCCGCCAACGCCTTACCCACATGCGCCACCGACAGCGGCTCACCACCGGTCATCACCTGCCGCACCCCGGCGAAGCAGCCCGGGTACTCATCCAGCAGGAAGTTGAAAAGGCTCGCCGAGACGTGGACCGTCGACACCGCATGTGAGGCGATCAGTTCGACGATCACGGAAGGCTCAGGACGCACACCCGGCTGAAGGACACACGTCCCGCCGTGGAGGAGCGCGCCGAACAACTCCAGCGCGAACGCGTCCCACGACACCGGCGAGCACTGCAACCACACCTCACCCGGACCGAAAGACACGAACTCCTGACCGGTCAACGTCCCCACCATCGCCCGATGAGGAGCAACCACACCCTTCGGCACACCCGTCGAACCCGACGTGAACATCACACACGCCACATCCAGAGGACCCGCAACCCGACCCAGATCACCACCATCACGCGCAGCGATCACCCCCGCCTCGGCATCGAGGCGTACGAAGGGGGCGGGGCCGTGCTGCCAGCCGTCGGCGGGCTCTCCCGTCGTGACGATCAGCCCGGCACCGGCGGTGGAGACGACGGAGCGGAGGCGCTCGACGGGGAACTCCGTGTCGAGGAGGGTGTATCCGGCGCCGGCCTTGAGCACGGCGAGTACGGCGACGACGAGGTCGAGGTCCCGGTCGAGGAGGAGGGCGACGGTGTCGCCCCGCCCCGCGCCTCGGTCACGGAGGTGTCGGGCGAGCCGGTTGGCGGAGGTGTTCAGCTCCGCGTAGCCGATCGTCCGGTCCGCGAGGACGAGGGCGGTGGCGTCGGGGGTGCGGGCCGCCTGCCGCTCGAAGAGTTCGTGGACGCACGCGGTGTGCGGGAAGTCGGCGGTGGTGGCGTTCCAGTCGCCGAGGAGCGTGGTGCGTTCGTCGGCGGCGAGCACGTCGAGCGCCCCGATGGGCAGGTCCGGCTCGGACACTGCGGCGGTCAGGAGGCGGACCAGGCGCGCGGCGAGCGACTCGGCCGTGTCGTGGTCGAACAGATCGGTGGCGTACTCCAGGAGGCCGGAGATGCCGGCGGGTGCTCCCTCCTGGGTCCGGTGCTGTTCGGCGACGAAGGTGAGGTCGAACTTGGCGCTGTGGCGCTCGGGGTGCTCGGCACGGACCTCGCAGCCGGGCAGGGACAGGGGCGGCGGGGCGTCCTGGAGCGCGAGCATGATCTGGAAGAGGGGGTGCCGGGCGAGCGAACGGACCGGGTTCAGCTCCTCGACGAGCCGCTCGAACGGCACGTCCTGGTGGGCGTACGCGGCGAGGTCGGTGTCGCGGGTGCGGGCGACGAGCTCCCGGAACGTCGGGTCACCCGAGGTGTCCGTCCGCAGCACCAGCGTGTTGACGAAGAAGCCGATGAGGTCGTCCAGGGCGTCGTCGGAACGGCCGGCGACCGGGGCGCCGAGCGGGATGTCGGTCCCGGCGCCGAGCCGCGTCAGCAGCGCGGCGAGTCCCGCCTGCATCACCATGAACAGCGTGGAGTCGCTGCCACGGGCGAGATCGAGCAGCCGTCGGTGCAGCTCGGCGTCGAGCGTGAGGGGCACGCTGTCGCCCCGGTGGCTCGCGACGGCGGGCCGGGCGCGGTCCGTGGGGAGGGCGAGGGCCTCGGGGGACCCGGACAGGGACTCGCGCCAGAAGTCCAGTTGTCGCCGCGCGAGGCTGGACGGGTCGCCGTCGTCGCCCAGCAGCTCGCGCTGCCACAGGGTGTAGTCGGCGTACTGGACGGGCAGCGGTGCCCAGCCCGGCGCGCGGCCGGCGCGGCGCGCCTCGTAGGCCGTGGCGAGGTCCCGGGTCAGCGGGGTGAGGGACCATCCGTCGGCGGCGATGTGGTGGCAGACGAGCAGGAGGACGTGGTCGTCGTCGGCGACGGTCAGCAGAGTGGCCCGCAACGGGGGCTCGGCGGCCAGGTCGAAGCGGTGGGCGGAGGCCTCGTGGAGGACCTGGGAGAGATCCTCCTCAGCACAAACCGCGGCGTGCCAGACGGACTTGAACGACGCGCCCGTGACGACACCGGCGTCTGCGTCGAGGACGCGCTGCCAGGGCTCTCCGTCCGCCGTCGGGAAGACCGTGCGCAGAGCCTCGTGGCGGACCGTCACGTCCCTCACGGCGCGCCGCAGCGCGTCGGTGTCGAGCGGTCCGCGCAGGCGAAGGGCGATCGGCACGTTGTAGGAGGCGTGGGGTTCCTCGACCTGGTCGAGGAACCAGAGCCGCTGCTGGGCGAAGGAGACGGGGACGCGGTCCGGCCGCCGGGCCGGGAGCAGCACCGGCCGGGGATCGGAGTCGACGCCTGCGCCTCCACCTACGTCCGCACCCGCACCGCCCGCGCTGTCGAGGCGCTCGGCCAGCGCCGCCACGGTGGGCGCGTGGAACAGTTCGCCGATGCCGACGCGTACGCCGAGCGCGGTGCTGATGCGGCTGATGAGGCGGGCGGCGAGGAGGGAGTGACCGCCGAGGTGGAAGAAGTTGTCGTCCGTGCCGACCTGCTCGACGCCGAGGACGTCGGCGAAGAGGTCGCAGAGGAGCTTCTCCTGCGCCGTGCGCGGGGCTCGGCCGCCCGGCGCGGTGGTGACGTCGGGGGCGGGGAGAGACCGGCGGTCGAGCTTGCCGTTCGGGGTGAGCGGGAGTGCGTCGAGGACGGTGAAGCTGTTGGGGCGGAGGTGCTCGGGAAGGTGCGCGGCGGCATGCGACCGGGCCTCGGCCGGGTCGAGTACGGTGCCGGGCTCGGCGACCAGGTAGGCCGCGAGCCGCTTGTCTCCGGGGCGGTCCTCACGGACCACGACCGCCGCCTGACGGACACTCCTGTGCCGCATCAGTACGGCCTGCACCTCGCCCGGCTCGACACGGAAACCGCGGATCTTCACCTGGCCGTCCGCACGCCCGACGTACTCCAGGACGCCGTCGGCGCGCCACCGCACCAGGTCACCGGTCCGGTAGACCCGCTCACCGGGAGCCCCGTGGGGGTGGGCGACGAACCGTTCGGCCGTCAGTCCCGGCTGGCCCAGGTAGCCGTGCGCCAGGCCGGCTCCGGTGAGGTAGAGGTCACCGACCACGCCTGCCGGGACCGGGCGGAGCCGCTCGTCGAGGGCGTACATCCGCTCGTTGCCGATCGGCCGGCCGATCGGGATCGCGGGGCGGCGGGTGTCCTCCGTGGTGATGGCGTGGGTCGAGACGAAGATCATCGCCTCGACCGGCCCGTAGCCGTTGACGAGGCGCAGGCCCGGGTACTCCGCCAGCGCCTTCGCCGCGTGGGCGGGCGACGCGGCCTCGCCGCCGCCGAGGATCTGGCGCATCCCGGTGAAGCAGCCCGGGTACTCGTCCAGCAGGAAGTTGAGGAGGCTCGCCGAGAGGTACGCCGAGGTGACGTGGTGGCGGGCGATGAGCTGGGCGATCACCGCGGGCTCCGGCTTTCCGCCGGGCTGGAGGACGCAGGTGCCGCCGTGGAGCAGCGCGCCGAACAGCTCCAGCGCGAAGGCGTCCCAGGACACCGGCGCGGCCTGCAACCACACCTCGTCCGGCCCGAAGGACACGAAGTCCTGACCGGTCAGCGTGCTCGTGACGGCCCGGTGGGGAGCGACGACGCCCTTCGGGACGCCCGTCGACCCCGACGTGAACATCACGCACGCCGCGTCCTCGGGCCCCACGGCACGACCCGGCACGGTGTCCGCGCACGCCGCGATCCCGGCCGCGTCCTCATCGGCGTCGAGCCGTACGAGGCCGGGCACCGGTCCCAGCCCGTCAGCGAGGTCACCGGTCGTGATCACCGACGAAAGACCCGCGCGCCCGGTGACGTCCCGCAGCCGCTCCGCCGGGAATCCCGGATCCAGCAGCGTGTACGCGGCTCCCGCCTTCAGTACCGCCAGCACCGCCGCGACCAACCGCGGCTCGCGCTCCAGGAGGATGCCCACCGTGTCACCACGGCGTACCCCGCGGCCGACGAGATACCGGGCCAGCCGGTTCGCGTCACGCTCCAACTCCCCGTACGACACGCGCACATCGCCGAAGAGCAGCGCCGTCGACTCCGCAGCGGCGGCAGCCCGCCGCTCGAACAGCTCGTGCACACACGCCTCGTACGGCTGCGCGCCGGCCGACGCGCTCCACTCGCCCAGCAGCAACCGCCGCTCGCCCTCCGCCAGGACGTCCAGATCACCGATCCGTACGTCCGGCTCCGCGACGGCCGCCGTCAGCAGCCGCACCAGACGCGCCACCAGCGCCTCGACGCTGCCCCGGTCGAACAGGTCCGCGGCGTACTGGGCCGAGCCGCGGACGCCGGCGGGGCGTCCGGCGCCGTCGTACGCCTCGGTGACGTCGAAGGTCAGGTCGAACTTGGCGACGTCGAGGGAGAGCACGTCCTGTGCGACGAGGTCCAGGCCGGGCAGCCGCGGTGTGGCGACGGCGTTGTTCTGGAGGACGAGCATCACCTGGAAGAGCGGGTGGCGGGCGGGCGAACGGGCCGGGTTCAGCTCCTCGACCAGGCGCTCGAACGGCACGTCCTGGTGGGCGTAGGCGGCGAGATCGGTCTCCCGGACCCGTGCGACCAGCTCCCGGAACGTCGGATCGCCCGAGGTGTCCGTCCGCAGCACCAGCGTGTTCGCGAAGAAGCCGACCAGCTCGTCCAGGGCCTCGTCCGCACGGCCGGCGACCGGCGTGCCGAGCGGGACGTCGGTCCCGGCCCCGAGCCGCGTCAGGAGCGCCGCAAGGCCAGCCTGGACCACCATGAACAGCGTGCTGTCACTGCGGCGGGCGAGATCGAGCAGTCGTCCGTGCAGATCGGCCGGCAGGTCCACGGGGACGACGCCACCCTCGTGCGAGGGCCGGAGCGGGCGGGGGCGGTCGGTGGGCAGCGTCAGTTCGTCGTCGAGCCCTGCCAGGGCCTGCCGCCAGTGGGCCGTCTGCCGGGCGAGGAGACCGTCGGTGTCCGACGGGTCGCCGAGCAGCTCCCGCTGCCACAGCGTGTAGTCCGCGTACTGGACGGGCAGCGGCGCCCACTCCGGCGCGCGCCCCTCCACACGAGCCGCGTACGCCACCGCCAGGTCCCGCACCAGCGGCGCCAACGACCATCCGTCACAAGCAATGTGATGGACCACCAGAAGAAGGACGTAGTCCTCTTCCCCCTCCCCCGGGCCGAACAGATGTGCACGCAGGGGAAGTTCGGTGGCGAGGTCGAAGGCCTGACGGGCCGCGGCGGTGAGGGCGTCGGTGAGGCCCGCCTCGCCCGGGGAGGTGTGGGTCCAGTCCGCGCGGGCGTCCTGGGGCTTCAGCACCTGCTGGTGCGGCTCCCCGTCGGGCGCGGGGTAGAGGGTGCGGAGGGCTTCGTGGCGCTCCACCACGTCGTCGACGGCCCGGCGCAGCGCGTCGGTGTCGGGAGTGCCGTGCAGGCGGAGGGCGAGCGGGACGTTGTACGTGGCGCCGCTCGCCGCCTCCGACGGGGCACCGGAACGCTCGCTCTGGCTGAGGAACCAGATGCGCTGCTGCGCGTGGGACAGTGGGAGCCGGTCGGGCCGCTCGGCGGGGCTCAGGGCCGTCGGGGCCTGCGCGGCGCCGTCGAGGGCGCGGGCGAGGCCTGCGGCGGTCGGGTCCCGGAACAGCTCGCGGATGCCGATCTCGACGCCGAAGGTGCGGCGGATGCGGCTGATCAGGCGGGCGGCGAGCAGGGAGTGCCCGCCGAGCAGCAGGAAGCTCTCGTCCGCGCCGACCTCGTCCATGCCGAGGACGTCGGCGAACAGTCCGCACAGGGTCCGCTCGACCGGAGTCGCGGGGGCACGGCCGACCGGTCCGGTACGGGTCTCGGGGGCGGGCAGGGCCTGGCGGTCGAGCTTGCCGTTCGGGGTGAGCGGGAGGGCGTCGAGGACGACGACAGCGGCGGGGACGAGGTGCTCGGGGAGCCGGTCGGCCGCGTAGGCCCGTATCTCCTCAGGGGTCACGGAGGCAGACACAGGCGCGGGCTCGGAACCGGACTCGTCTCCGTACCCGTACTCGGGCTCGGCTGCGTCGCGGACGACGTAGGCGACCAGGCGCTTGTCTCCGGGGCGGTCCTCGCGGACCACGACCGCCGCCTGACGCACACCCCCGTGGCGCATCAGGACGGACTGGACCTCACCCGGCTCGACGCGGAAGCCGCGGATCTTCACCTGACCGTCTGCACGCCCGAGGAACTCCACGACGCCGTCGGGCCTCATCCGCACGAGGTCACCCGTGCGGTAGAGGCGCTCTCCGGGAGCCCCGTGGGGGTGGGCGACGAAACGCTCGGCCGTGAGACCCGCCTGACCCGCGTATCCCCGGGCCAGCCCCACGCCGGCCATGTAGAGCTCGCCCTCCGCGCCGGGCGGGAGGCGCCGGAGGCGCTCGTCGAGGACGAAGACCTGCTTGCGGGCGAGGACGGAGCCGACGGGTACGGCGGAGCTCCCGAGGTCCTGCGGGGTGATCTCATGGCAGCAGGTGAAGATCATCGACTCGACAGGCGAGTACCCGTTGACCAACCGCAGTCCCGGATACTCCGCCAACGCCTTACCCACATGCGCCACAGACAGCGGCTCACCACCCGTCATCACCTGCCGCACCCCGGCAAAGCAGCCCGGATACTCATCCAGCAGGAAGTTGAAAAGGCTCGCCGACACGTGGACCGTCGACACCCCACGGGAGGCGATCAGTTCGACGATCACGGAAGGCTCAGGACGCACACCCGGCTGAAGAACACACGTCCCGCCATGAAGCAGCGCGCCGAACAACTCCAGCGCGAACGCATCCCACGACACCGGCGAGCACTGCAACCACACCTCACCCGGACCGAAAGACACGAACTCCTGCCCGGTCAGCGTCCCCACCATCGCCCGATGAGGAGCCACCACACCCTTCGGCACACCCGTCGAACCCGACGTGAACATCACACACGCCACATCCAGAGGACCCGCAACCCGACCCAGATCACCACCATCACGCGCAGCGATCACCCCCGCCTCGGCATCCACCGAGACCGGAAGCACCCCCGTGCCCTCCCAATGACCCGCCAACCGAGCCACCGTCACCACCCGCGTCACACCCGCCAAAGAAGCGATGTCACGGACCCGCTCCACAGGAAGACCAGGGTCAAGCAGCGTGTAACCGGCACCCGCCTTCAACACCGCCAGGACCGACACGACCAGCTCCGTGTCACGCTCCAACAACACCCCGACCGTGTCACCACGCCGCACCCCACCCACAACCAGATGACGCGCCAACCGGTTCGCCCGAGCGTTCAACTCGCTGTATGCGGTGCCCCGTCCCTCGAAGACCACGGCGGCGGCATCGGGGGTCCGGGCCGCCTGCTCCTCGAAGACCTCGTGGACGCAGTCCATGGACACCTTCATCAACTCCATCACTCGGCGTTCGGGCGGTGCGGGGGGTCTTGCGTGGCGTGCGGTCCTGCGTGGCGTGCGGTGGTCGGTCGGGCCGTCAGGCCGTCAGGCGGTCGGTCAGCCGGCGGCGGCGGTCTCGGCGATGAGGCTCGCCGGGCGCATGTCGGTCCAGTGGGTGTCGACGTAGTCGAGGCAGCTCTGCCGGGAGGCGGCTTCGTGGACGACGTTCCAGCCGTCCGGGACCTCGATGTCGGCCGGCCACAGCGAGTGCTGGTTCTCGTGATTGACCAGCACCAGGTATGCGGCGTCGGCGTTCTCAAAGGGATTGGTGGTCATCGGAATTCTCCTGTTCCTGAAGCAATTCTTCGGAGACAACGGAAAGCTATCGCCGCCGCGAATTCCGGAAAGGCAGCAACCGGGGCAGCTGGGCGGCAGTTGTGCGGCGGCAGCCGAATCCGGATCTCAGCGGAGGGAATGGCCGCGCAGAACGGCCGGTGTGCGGCGCTCGGTGCAGCAGCGTTCGACGAGGAGCGCGTACGGCAGCAGGGTCGCCAGGTCGCACGGGCCGAACAGCGAGATGCCCACGGGCAGTTCGCCGACGAATCCGGCCGGTACGGCGATGTTGGGGTGGCCGGCCAGGGCAGGCAGGGTGGAACTGGTGCGGGTGAACGGGTCGGGCCCGTCGGCGATGCGCCAGGCCGGTCCGCTGGTCGCGGCCATCAGGACGTCCACGCCGTGCTCGGCCAGGGCCGTGGCGAGCAGGTCCTGGGCCCGCTGTCGGGTACGTCTCCGCAGGTCGGGGGCGAGCGCCCGGTCCTCGTCGGTGAGCGCGGCGCACAGCTCGAAGAGCTCCTGGCCGAAGAGGGCGAGCTCCTCGGGATCCTCGCGGTTCGCCGTGATGACCTCGTCGAGGGTGGCCGGGGCGTTGCGCCGGCCGCTCAAGTACCGCTCCAGGGACGGCCGGAACTCGGCGCAGAGCGCGTCGAGTCCGTCGACGAGCATGTCCCTGGGCAGGGTGAGCTCGACGGGTACGACGACGGCGCCCGCGTCCCGGAGTCGTTCGGCGGCGCGTTCCGCGAGGTCCTGGGCCTCGGGCGCCATGCCCTTGACGTGCCACAGGCCGACCCGGACGGACTCCGGCGGTGCCGGGGTGGTGGGCAGCGGACGGCCGGTCAGGACCGTGAGGCAGAGCGCCGCGTCCGCGAGCCGTGCCGCGAGCGGCCCGATGGAGTCCTGCACGACGGAGATCGGTACGACTCCGGCGGACGGCAGGGTGCCGGGGGCGGGTTTGATCGCGGCCACTCCGCACACGCCCGCCGGGCAGACGAGCGAGCCGTCCGTCTCGGTGCCGAGCGCGAGCGGTGCCATCCCGGCCGCCACGGCGGCGGCCGAACCGGCGGAGGAGCCCCAGGGGCTGTGCTCGGGGTCGTACGGGTTCCGGGTCTGGCCGCCGACGGCGGACCAGCCCTCGATGCTGCGGGTGGAGCGGAAGTTGCCCCACTCCGTGAGGTTCGTCTTGCCGAGGATCACGGCCCCGGCCGCCCGCAGCCGGGCGACGACCTCCGCGTCCCGGTCGGGCGGGGTCCCGGCGAGCTGCCGGGAGCCTGCCGTACCGGCGAGTCCCGCCGTGTCGATGTTGTCCTTGACGAGGACGGGGATGCCGTCCAGGGGGCTCAGGGCCCGCCCGGCGGCGTGCCGGTGGTCGGCGGCGCGGGCCTGTGCCAGGGCCGTGTCGTCGACCGCGAGGACGGCGCGGACCACGGGGTCCACGGCGGTGATCCGGTCCAGGCAGGCCGTGACCAGGTCGGTGCTGGTGAGCGCGCGCGAGCGCAGCAGCCGCGCGAGCTCGGTGACGGGACGGTCCTGGATGCCCGCGAGATCCGGGCGGCCCGGGCGATCCGGCAGGTCCGGGCGACCCGGGCGATCCGACAGGTCCGGGGGATCTGACAGGTCCCGGAGATCTGGGGGATCTGGGAGGTCCCGGAGATCTGGGAGATCCGGGGCGGGGATGCCGGGTGCAGGGGGGCGGTCAGTCAAGGCGGGCCCCCCGGAGGAGCGGGGTGAGGGCCACCATGACGACGGCGATCAGGGCGACCAGGGCGTGCAGCAGCAGCGCCCAGGTCATGCCGGCCCACTCGACGAGTACGCCGATGACCAGGTTGCCGAGGGGCGCGGCACCAAAAATGAGGAGCGCCTGGATCGACACGACCCGGCCGCGTACGGCTTCGGGCGCCCAGCGCTGCACGCACGACACCAGCACGGTGCCGACCAGGGCCGAGACGAGTCCCAGGCCGGCGTAGGGCGCCAGCGCCGCGACCATGGACGGCGCCCAGGCCAGTGCCGCCAGGCACAGGGCCTGCCCGACGGTGCCCAGGACGAGTACGCGTCCCGCACGGTGGCGGGCCGGCCACACCAGGGACAACAGGAACCCGGCGGCGGCGCCGACGGTGAACGCGGTCAGGAGCAGGCCGGCTCCGGCGGCGGCGGAACCGTTCCGGTTCGCCATCAGCGCCACGCCGATGTTGATCGGCCCCGCGCCGGCGAACTCGGTCAGTCCGATCACGGTGATCACGGCCCGCAGCCGTGGCTCGGCGGCCACGGCGCGGAGCCCTTCGCCGATGCGTGCCACCAAGGACGCCTGCGGCGGCGCCCCGGTGGGGCGGACGGCACCGCGCCCCTGCGCGGCGGAGGGGGCTTCCTCTTCCCTCGTGACCTCGGGACCGCTCGCCCCGGGAGCCGAACCTGAATCCGACTCCGAATCCGACTCCGACTCCGACACGGTGTGCGGCTTTCCCCGTGTCCGTACGCGGAGAACGGCCGCCGCCGACACCGCGAACGTCACGGCGTTGACGGCCGCGACCAGCGGGATGCCGCCGAGGGCCATCAGTACCCCGCCGAGGGGGCCGCCCGCCGCCTGGCCGCCGCGGAGGGCGCCCAGGTAGAGGGCGTTGCCGCGGACCAGCTGGCTGGGGGGCAGAAGCCCGGCGCGCAGCGATCCGGAGGCCGGGATGAAGAACGCGCCGAACAGCGCGAGCCCGGCGGCCGCCGCCACGAGCAGGGGGATCCCGGGGCCCAGGGCGAGGGCGCCGCCTGCGGCAAGGACCATGACCGCGCAGCGGGCCAGGTCGGCGCCGGCCATGACCCTGCGCGGGCCCATGCTGTCGACGACGGCACCCGCGCCGAGCAGCGTGACCAGCCGCGGCAGGGAGGCGAGCGCGAGGACCGCGCCCGCCCGGGCCGGGCCGGTGTCGGCGGTGACCGACCAGGCGAGCGTCACGTACCAGGCGGCGTCGCCGAGCGCGGACAGGCCCATGGCGAGGGCGAATCCGAGGTAGCCGCCGTCCGTGAGGCCCGGCCCACCGGTGCGAGGGGCGGTGGTGGGCGCGGGCCCGGTGGCCATGCTGCCGCTCACGGCTGGGTGCCCAGCGGTGTGGCGAGCGAGGGATCCGGGTGCGGGAGGCCCGCCCCGGCCGCCCACACGTCCTCGTGGGCGAGCGCGGCCGCCTCGTACTTGCCCAACGCACTGATCAGCAGGCGCAGTTCCAGGGCGAGGGCCTCCACGAGCCGTTCGAGGCCCCGCTCGGGGTCCTCCTCGACCGCGAGGAGCGCCGCGCGTCCGAGCCCGACGGCCGTGGCCCCGAGGGCGAGTGCCTTGGCCGCGCGGGTGCCCTCCCACATGCGGCCGGACACGAGCAGTCCGGCGGCGGGGCGGCCGATGCGGCGCAGGCATTCGCCCAGCGGCAGCCCGACGCCGTCGAGGAAGCCGAGGGGGGCCCAGCCGGTGCCGCCCTCCGCGCCGTCGACGGTGACCGCGTCGGCGCCGGCCGCCCAGGCGACGGCGGCGGCCTCGCGGACGTCCCGTCCTGGGTGGAGCTTCACCCACACGCGGGCGCGCGGGAAGTTGTTGCGCATCAGGCGGATCTGCTGGCGCAGGATCTCCTCGGTGAAGGTGCCGGGGCTGCTGCACCTCAGGACGCGTTCGTCCCCGCCGCGAGAGTCCCCGCCGCGAGAGTCTCCGCCGAGGACGTCGTCGACGGCGTACTGCTCGGCGACGCGGGCGGCGGCGGCTCGGTCCAGGACGGTCATGCCGCCGAGCCCCGGCTTGGCGCCCTGGCCCACCTTCAGTTCGAAGGCGAGGCGCCCCGATTCGAGGAGCGGGCGGACGGAGGGGTCGCTGTAGACGAGGTTCCACACCTCGGCGTCGGCGTCCTCGGTGCTCTGCTGCACGGCGACGCCGCCGGTGCCGTCGGGGACTTCGTCGAGGTAGGCGCGGATGCGGCCGAGCAGCGACCGCTCGGTGTCCCCGGACGGCGTGGCGCCGAGGCGCCCGTAGCCGTTGACGGGGACGACGTTCTCGCCGATCACCATCGGGATGCCGAGCCGGCCCGCCTGTCGGCTGGCGGCCATGCCGAGGTCGGCGCTCGCCACCTGGGTGGAGCCGAACGCGGAGAGGTAGGCGGGCAGCGGGGAGTGGAGGGCACCGACGGTGGTGGCGAGGTCGACGTCGTGGTGCATCGGCTCGCGGGCGAGGTCGATGAGCTTCTCCAGGCGCCGCGGCATGAAGACGGGCGGCACCAGGCGGAGCGCGTCGAGGAAGTCGGCGTCCTGGGCAGCGGGCGCGGGCGTCCGCGTGGCGCCGAACAGGGTCCGCCCGTACGCCTCCACGGGCGGGAAGAGGGCGGCGGTGCCGCGGCGGGCCCGGTCGCGGACGGCCTCGGCGGGGAATCCGTCGGCCCGCAGGCCGGTTTCGCCGCGGGCCGCCTCGGTGGGTCGGGGGTTCACGGGGCGACCACTCCCGGGACCTTCGGGTAGGCGCTGGCCTGCCAGACGGCGTCGAGTCCCGCGAGGTAGCGGGTGAACCGCTCCAGGCCGATGCCGAAGCCGGCGCTGTCCGGGATGCCCTCGCGGACCATCTGGAGGTACCAGCCGTACTTGGCGGGGTTCTCGCCGGTCTCGCGCATCCGGGCGACGATCCGGGCGTACTCGAACTCCCGCTCGCTGCCGCTGCACAGTTCGCCGTAGCCCTCGGGCGCGATGATGTCGAAGTTGCGCAGGGTGCCCGGCTCGTCGCGGCTCTCGCGGTCGTAGAAGCCCCGGGAGCCCTTGGGGTAGTCGGTGACGAAGAAGGGGCGGCCGGACTTGGCGGAGAGCAGGGCCTCGCCCTGCCAGTCGATCTCGGCGTCGGCGCTCTGGTCGTGGCCCATGTCGCGCAGTTCGGCGACGGCGTCGGCGTGGGTGCGGTGGCCGAAGGGCTCGCCGAGGAGTTCGGCGAAGGCTCCGGTGTCGCGGCCGAGCCGCTCGAACTCCTCGGGGTGGCGCTCGGTGACCTCGCGCACGATGTGCCGTACGAGATCCTCGCCGAGCCGGGTGATCTCCTCGCGGGAGGCGCCCGAGACCTCCACGTCGATCTGGTGGAACTCGGCCAGGTGACGGCTGGTGTTCGCGGTCTCCAGGGGTTCCAGACGGATGCAGGGCGCGATGGAGAAGATCTTGTCGAAGGCGAGCAGGGAGGCCTGCTTGTAGAGGATGGCGCTGGTCATGAGCTTGTAGCGGTGGCCGTAGTAGTCGACGTCGACCTGCTTGGAACCGCGTACGCCCGGGTCGGTGACCGGGCCGATCAGCGGCAGCAGCATCTCGGTGAAGCCGTGTGCCTGGAGAAAGGCGCGGGTGGCCGTGAGCACGCCGTTCTGGAGCCGGACGACGGCACGGGTCGTCGGGTCGGTCAGGTGCCGTGCGGGGACCTCGGGCAGGCGGTCCGTGACGGCGGGGCCGGCCGCCGGGTCCGTGATGTGCAGCATGAGGTGTCTACCGTCCTTCTTCGGGGAGGGCCGCGCGGGCCGGCGGGCGGTGCCCGTCGTCGAGGGGCCGGTGGGTGGGCGAGGGGTCGAGGGCCGCGGCGTCGAAGCGGCGTTCCACGTGGCGGAGAGCGGTGAGGAGTCCGCTGGAGGTCAGGCGGGGCTCGTGGCCGAGTTCGACGATGCCGCCGAGCGGCATGGCGCCGATCTCGGACCAGCGCAGCCGTCCGTCGGTGTCGAGGTAGCTGCGGGTCCGCTGGGCGTTGTCGGGGTGGAGGCAGAAGGGGACGTCGAGGTAGCCGCGTGCGAAGGCCTGCGGCAGGGCGCGGCCGAGGTCCGGCGAGATCTCCAGGACGGCCTGGACGAGCGCGGACGCTTCGGCGTGGATGCCGGTGTCGGGGATGCCGGTGCCGGGGATCGCGTGGTCGGGGATTCCGGTGCCAGGACTGCCCGGGACGCCGGTGCCGGGGTTTCCGGTGCCGGGGGCCTGACCGGCGGCCCGCCCCGCAGCCGTCTCCGCCTCCGCGGCGCGCGCCGCGGCTTCGAGGGCGGCGACGTTCTCGTGCACGGTCGGGATGCGGTGGGCCTCGGCGGCGGTCTTCACGATGAGGCGGGCCGCGCCGGTACGGACCGCGAGGCGGGCCGATTCCTCCAGGAGGAGCCGGGCTCCGTCGGGGGTGCGCGGATAGACGCCCATGTACGTGTAGACGACGATGTGCCAGTCGAGGTCGGGCAGGAGCGCCGCCGCAAGTCGCCGCAGGGCGTGCAGGGCCTCCTCGTCCTGGGCGGGATCGGTCTGCTGGGCGTAGCTGAGGGAGACGCTGCGCAGTCCGTGCTGGGCGAAGAACAGCGCTTCCAGGACGCTGAGCGCCACGAGCAGGCTCGGCGGGCACAACTGGCCCATCATGCAGCCGCCGAAGGTCTCCAGGTGGGGGTCGGCTCCGTGGTCCCGGGTACGGGCGAGCAGCTCGCAGCTGCGCGCCCAGTTCTCGACGGAGGTGGCCAGCGGCGTGCGTCCGTAGGGCAGGCAGTAGGAGACGGGGCCGCCCTCGGTGGCGTCGAGCCCGGCGAGGAGCAGCGCGGCGACGATGTCCTGCGGGGCGGCGGAGCCGTGCCGGACCTGTACGGGGAAGGTGGGGTCCTGGATGCCGTCGAGGAGCGAGCGGGTGACGGCGGTGTCGTAGGTGACGAGGGGATAGCCGTTGAGCGGGACGCCTTCGGCGAGGGCGCGTCGGGCGGCGGCCTGGTCTCCGACGCGGGTGTAGCTGTCCAGGGTGACGGTGCCGACGGTGGTGGCGTCGGCGGCCCGGGTGGCGGCGAGGCCGGCCCGCATGACACGCGGGTCGCTCATGCCCATGCGGGGCTGGACCACGAGGCGGCCGGCGCGCCGCGCGTCGGACACGAAGGCGCCGAAGGAGCCGAAGGAGCCGGGGGGCGACGAACGATCCGCGGCCGTCGAGGACGCCGACCGGTCCGTGATCGTCGAGGGCGAGGGCGAGGGCCGGTCCGTGGTCGTCGGGGTGGGGTGTGTGGGTGCGGTCATGTCGTCACGCCCGCCGGGATGGATCTCAGGAAGGACCCGAACGACGCCAGGCCCGCACCGTCCTCGAAGACCGCGTCGAAACCCGCTTCGAGGAGGGCGGCGTGGTCGGTACCGCCGACGCCGTCGATGCCGAGCTTGCCGCCGATCACGACGGGGATGGCGGCGGTCTCGGGATGGCCGCGCAGTTCACGCACGACACGTCGTCCGTCGTTGGCGCCATGGCCGTTGACGCTGCTGATCACCACGAGGTCGGGGCGCCGGCGCCGGCATTCCTGGACGAGGAGCTCGTCGGGCACGCACGCTCCGAGGTTCGCGACCTGGTGGCCCAGGTCTTCGAGGAGCAGTTGCAGATACACGAGGTTCCAGGTGTGTGCGTCCGACGCGACGCTGGAGACGATCACCTTGAGTCCGGAGCCGGGCCGTAGCTCCGCACTCGGGCTCTGTACCGGGGTCTGGGCCGGAACAAGTACCGGGATCTGTGCCGGAGTCCGTGCCGGGGTCTGGACCGGGGTGACCGGGGTGACCGGGGTGCCCACTTTCATAGCCTGCCTTCGTTCGACATGACGGATGACGCCCTCACCGGTTTCTCGGAACGGTGGTGACGGTGATGCCGGTGGGAATGTCCGATCGGGGCGCGCTTTCAACCTAGGTGCGGCCCCGGAGGCCGGGCGGAAGTACGGGCGGCAGGTGTCCGGCAGAATCGACTGCGGGGCGTGGCGGAATCAGGCCATGGCAGGGACGGATTTCGCTGCCGTGCCGTATTCCCCGGAAATTCCCTGCACCTCGGAAATTCCGTGCGCCTCGGGGATTGCGTGCTCCGCGGGGAACGTCGCCGGCGCCGGCCGGCCGACGAGGGCCGACCGGACCCGGTGCAGGACGCGGAAGCGGTCCCGGCCGTCCTCGTCGGCGGTGCGGACCAGGCCGTGGATCAGCAGGCCGTACACCGTCGCGGCGGCGTCGGCGAGGGACGTGCCGGCGAACGGTCCCGCTTCCTCCAGCGTCCAGCTCCCGGGCAGCGCGGCCAGGGCGAAGAGCCCTTCCCGCAGCGGCGGTTCGAGTACGGCGAGGCTGCGTCGGACCGCTCCGGAGCCGCTTCCGGACGCGGTGCCCCAGGAGGCGGGAGGCATCGAGAAACGCTCGGGGTCCCGGGCGAGGGCGTGCAGCAGCTCCTCCGGCGAGTGGACGAGTCCCCAGGCGGCCGTGGTCTCCAGCGCGCCCGGGACGCCGTCGAGCGCGCGGCACAGTTCGGCGACGGCGGGAGTCGCGGCGGGACGGGGGGCGTACGGGCGGAGCCGTCGCAGATGGGACAGGAACAGCCGGACGGCGGGGAACTCGGCGAGCGCGGCGGCATCGTGGTCGAGCGCGTGCCCGGGGACGGGCAACGGGCCGATCGGCATGACCTGTTCACCGGTCAGGCAGGACGGGGCGGGTGCGGTGAGAACGACGCGCAGGCCCGGTTCGCGGGCGAGGAGGTGGTGGACGAGGGGTCCTCCGGCGCGCTGCCCGAGACCGTCCAGGACGAGCAGGACGTCGTGTCCGCGACCGCCTCCGGCGTCGGTCACGGCCGGTTCGAGCCGGCGCAGCTCCCGCAGGTCGGGCGAGAGACCGGCCGCCGGGACCCACAGCACCTCCCAGCCGTGACGCTCGCGCAGGGTGCCCGCCGCCTCGCGTACGAGACGGGTCTTGCCGACCCCTCCCAGACCGACGACGCTCACCAGTCTCTGCTGATCGACCGTCAACAGCTCGACGAGATACTGGATTTCGTGCTCCCGTCCGACCGTCGTACCGTGCAGCACGGGCGGCGAGCAGGTCTCGGGTCCTGCGGCGCCGGAGCCCTCGGGCGGGAGGTGGCTGCGTCCCGCGTCGTGGAACGCGTCGCGGGCCGCTCCGGTGAGCCGCAGGACGTCGGCGAGCAGCCGTACCGTCTCCTGCCGGGGGCGGCGGGCGCGGCCGCTCTCCAGGTCCCGTATCGCCCTGACGCTGAGCGTGGCCAGATCGGCCATCTGCTGCTGGGTCATGCCGCTGCGTCTGCGGTGGTCGCGCAGCAGCCCGCCGAACTGGTCCGTCTTCTCGATGACTGTGGTCATGGGTCCCCTCCCTTGATCGGTCCTGGCATCACCCATGGTCGGAACGGTCGGGCACGTACCGCATGGGTCTGCCGCCCCCAGATTTGGGCGGGGGCCGCCGCGGGCGGGCCGGTGGGCCGGGCGGGCAGCGGGCGGGTACCTGGCGGGACCCGAGCGAGTACCGGGCGGGACCGGGGCGGCACCGGGCGAGTACCGGGTGGGGGTACGGGAATCGGGCCGGGGCGCGGCGGGGTCGCGCGAATGGGTGGGGGCCGGAGCAAAACATGGGGGCGATGCCCCCATGTGGGGGCGGGGTGCGCCTGTCACCGTTGCACACGTGACCATCACCACCTCCACACAGGACACCACCACGGGTCTGGCCCCCGGTTGGTGGGCGCCCGCCCTCCATCTGCGGGAGCGGCTCGCGGCACCCGGCGCTCCGGCCGCCGCGCCCGCCGGACCGGCGGCGGGCCGCCTTGCCGACCGCCTGGCGGACCGGGTGGCGGCCCTGGGCCAGGACGAGGCGTTCCCGGTGCGGCTGGCCGCGCTCGGCGCCGACGTGCCGACGGTCGCCGCCCTGGCGGCCGAGCCCTCGGCGCGGCTGGCGGCCAGGGCCGCGCGGCCCGGGTGGGCGGAGTTCGTGGAGCGTGCCGTGGCCTCGGCACCGCTGTGGCCTGACCCGGACACGGGGACCGCACCGGGTACCGGCGGACCGGACTCGGACGGAGCGCACGCAGGTGGGCCCGGCACGGCCGGATCGGACACGGCCGCGCGGCACGACGTGTGGCGGCGGGCGTTCGCCGGTGCGCTGGCACCCCTCACCCGGGCGGCCGGCGAGGCGCTCGCCGAGCGGTTGCGGGCCCTGCCCGACCTGGCGCGCCAGGTCGATGCGGACGCCGTACGGGCGGGGTTCGAGCGGCAGCTCGGTCACCGGCTGGTGACCCCGGCGGCGCGCACCCTGGTCCTCGAACTGAACCGCGCACGCGTCGAGGGACGGCTGGACGGGGCCACGCCCGAGCGGCGCTTCGCCGGCTTCGCCGCGGAACTCGGGACGCGGCACCCCTTGGCCGGACTTTTCGGCCGGTATCCGGTGCTCGCACGCCTGTTGGGCACCGAGTGCGGGTACGCCACCGCCGCCACCGCCGAGCTCCTGGAGCGTTTCGTCGCCGATCGGGCCGCGCTCGTGGAGGAACTCCTCGGCGGCATCGACCCCGGTGCGCTGACCGCCGTGGACCTCGGCCAGGGGGACACCCATCAGCAGGGCCGCGCGGTGGCGATGCTCCGCTTCGCCGACGGCCGCACGGTGGTGTACAAACCCCGCCCGCTCGACCAGCACGCCTGCTTCGACCGGCTCGTGGGCTGGCTCGACGACCGCCTGCCCGGCCTCGGCCTGCGTACGGTGAAGGTCCTGCGCCGCGACGGCTACGGCTGGCTGGAGTTCGTCGGCCACCGGCCCTGCCGGTCGGTCGGCGAGGCCGACCTGTTCTACCGACGGCAGGGCGCGCTGCTCGCTCTGCTGTACGCGGTGGACGGCGCGGACATGCACTGCGAGAACCTCGTGGCCTGCGGGGACCAGCCGGTGCTCGTCGACGTGGAGACACTGCTGCACCCCTCGGTGCCGGCGGCCACCACGGCGGGCCCCGACCCGGCCGCGCTGGCCCTCGCCGCCTCCGTCCACCGGACGTGTCTGCTCCCCCAGTTGCTGATCGGCGAGCACGGGGCGCTCGACATCTCGGGCGTCGGCGGCGGTCAGGCCGCCCTGTCCCCCGCCGATGTCGTCGACTGGGCGGACGCCGGGACCGACACGATGCACCTGGTGCGCCGCCGTGTTCCGTACACCGGCAGTCCCAACCGTCCGTCGCTGGAGGGCCGGGAGATCGACCCTGGCGCGTACGAGGCGGCGCTGCTGACCGGATTCCGGTTGGGCTACGACACCTTGGTCGCGCACCGGGGGGAACTCCTCGCGCCGGACGGCCCGCTGGCCGCCTTCGGTACCGCGCCGGCCCGCTTCGTGGGGCGGGCGACCCGGCTGTACGGGACGCTCCTCGACGAGTCGGCCCATCCGGACGTCCTCGGCGACGCCGTCGACCGGGACGTGCTGTTCTCCCTGCTGTACGCCGAGTCCGCGGGCGACCCGGTGCGGCAGCGCCTGGTCGAGCACGAGATCGCGGACCTCTGGGACGGCGACATCCCGGTGTTCGTCCACCGGCCCGGGTCCGCCGACGCCTGGTCGTCCCGCGGGGCACGGCTGCCGGACCTGCTGGCCGCGCCCGGACTCGTCGCCACCGAGGAGAAGATCTCCGCGCTGGGAGAGGTGGACCGTCACCACCAGGAGTGGCTGATCTCCGCCGCGCTCTCCACCCACCGGGCCCGCCGCGTCACGCACCGCGCCGACGCCCCGGCCTTTCCCCCCGCACCCGCCTCGGTGCCGGAACCGCGACGGCTGCTCGCCGCGGCCTGCGGCATCGCCGACGAGATCGTGGGCCGCGCGGTCCGCGACGACTCCCGTGCCAACTGGATCGGCCTGGAGCTCGTCGACGGCAGGCACTGGGCGGTGACCCCGATGGGTGCCGGTCTCGCCGACGGCTACACCGGAGTGGCGTTGTTCCTCGCCCAGTTGGGCCGGCTGACCGGCGTCGGCCGCTACACGGACCTGGCATCCCGGGCGGTACGGCCGCTGCCGCGGCTGGTCCGGGCGCTCGCCTCCGACCCGGAGCTGAGCCGTGCGGTCGGGCCCGGCGGATTCCACGGCCTCGGCGGGCTCTGTTACGCGCTCGCCCGGCTCACCACCCTGCTCGGCGACGACCGGCTCGGCGACTGCCTGCCGCTCGCGCTGGAAGCACTGGCCACGTCGGCTCGTACGGACGACGAGCAGGCCGGACCCTCGGCCGAGCTCGGCGGCGGGCCCTCGGCCGACGTCGGCGGCGGGCTCGCGGGAGGGCTCGCGGCGCTGCTCGCGGTGCACCGGGAGTCCGGGCTGCCGCAGGCCGCCGCGCTCGCGGCGGACTTGGCCGGCCTGCTGCTCCCGGCGGCCGGAGCCCTCCCGGACGGCTTCCTGCGGGGACGGGCCGGCGCGGGCTGGGCGCTGAGCCGCTACGGGACGGCCGCCGCCTCGCCGGACGGCGCCTACGCCGCTGCGGGGCGGGCGCTGCTCGCCCCGGCACCGGCCGGCACCGCCTTCGATGACCGGGCGGCGGACATCGGCTGGTGCTCGGGCCTCTCCGGCACCCTCCTGGCCACGGTGGCCGGAACGGGACCGGCGCAGATGCCGACGCCCATGCCGACGCCGACTCCGACGCCGACCCAAGCCACCACCACGACGACGACGGCCGACGCCCTGTGGGCCCGCATCGCCGGAGAGCGCCCGCCCCTGAGCGATCTCAGCTTGTGTCACGGGGAAATGGGCACGCTGGAGACGCTGGCCGTCGCCGCCGCGCACGGACTCCCCGGGGCCGCCGGCCGGCTCACCCACCGGGCCGGTCTCGTGCTCGGCGCGCTGGACCGGCACGGACCACGCTGCTCCACCCCGAACACGGTGCCCTCCCCCGGGCTCCTCACCGGATCGTCCGGCATCGGCTACGCCCTGCTGCGGCTGGGTTTCGCCGAGACCGTCCCCTCCGTGCTCCTCCTCGACCCCACCCCGGGGAAGCGGTGACCCCGCCCCCCTCCTCCGTACGGCACGCGCTCCACACCGACCGCACCCCCGAAAGGATCTCCATGAACCCGCAGACGCCGTCCCACGAGACCGTCGCCGCGCTCACCGACACGACCTCCGAGGGCCTCACGGGGGCCACCGGCGCGGTGGAGCCGGCCGGGCGCATCGCGCTCTCCGGACGCGGCCGCGCCACGGCCCGTGCCCGGGCCCTCGCGGGTCTCGCCCTCGGCACCGGACTCGTGGCGATCCTCAACGACATCGACACCACCGTGAGCGTCCCGATCCTCCCGATCTGACGCCCCCGACACGACGTCCGGACCCGACGTCCCCGCCCCGCCGGCGGCCGCCCTCCGATCCCCGTGGAGGCGGCCGCCGGCGGCGTGTGGCGCGGGTCCCGGGGCGGCTCCGGGGCGGCGGTGGCTCATATCGCTCGGGGCATCACGAGCACCTGATCGAAGCGCCACTTATGCCCTGCCATGAACAGGTAAATTCGCGGGTATGCATCCCCGAGCGCCCCACCTCGTCGGACGTGACGCGGAAATCGCCCAGTTGGAGCGCGCCCTCGACATCGCTCGTGGGCAGCGCGGCAGCACGGTGTTCCTGGTCGGCGACGGCGGTGTCGGCAAATCACGGCTGGCCGCCGAGGCGACGGGCCGGGCCTTCTCCGCCGGCATGCGGGTGCTGCGCGGCCGGGGCAGCACGATCGGGCCGATGGTGCCGTTCCGTCCGCTCACCGAGGCGCTGATGTCGCTCTTCCGCGGCGGCGAGCCGTGGGACGAGGCCGCGCTCGGAGCGTACCGGCCGGTGCTGGGGCGTCTGGTCCCCGACTGGGCGGGCGAGGCGCAGACCGGCGGTTCGCTGGTGGTGCTCGCCGAGGCCGTCCTGCGGCTGCTGTCCGTGGTCGCCAGGGAGCACGGGGCCCTGGTGGTCCTGGAGGACCTGCACGACGCCGACACCGAGACCCTGGTCGTCCTCGAATACCTGGTGGACAACCTGGAGCACCTGCCGGTGGTCCTGCTCGCCACCACCCGTGCGGAGCCGTGCGCCGCCCTGGACCTGGCGCACTCGGTGACCCAGCGGCGCTCCGGCGTCCTGCTCGGTCTGGGGCCGCTGGACCGGTCCGAGGTGGCCCGGATGATCGCCTCCTGCCTGGACACCGAGGCGGACCGGGTACCCGGCGAGCTCGTGTCGCGGCTGTGGGACACCAGCGTCGGGAACCCGTTCGTCGTCGAGGAGTTGCTCCACGGCATGATCGGCAACGGGTCGGTGGTGCACCGGGGCGTCGCCTGGGAGGTCGTCGGCCCGCTGCGCACGGAGGTGCCGAGCACGCTGGTGCGGGGCATCGCCCACCGTACGGACCGGCTGGGGCCGCAGGGCAGGATGCTGCTGTCGGCGGCGGCCGTGCTCGGGCGCCGCTTCCCGCTGCCGGTGCTCCAGCGGATGTCCGGCATCGACGACCACGGGCTGCTCAGCCATCTGCACGCGGGCGTGGCCGCGCAGTTGGTGGTGCCGGACGAACCGGCTCCCGACTGGTACGCGTTCCGGCATCCGCTGACCGCCGAGGCCCTGCTGGCCCAGCTGACCCCCACCGACCGGGCGAAGCTGTCGGGCCGGGCGGCCGAGGTCGTGGAGGAGCTGCACCCCGGGCTGCCGGGCGAGTGGTGTGCGCTGGTGGCGGCGCTGCGCCGGGACGCGGGTGATCCGGTGGGCGCGGCGCGGCTGTTCACGGAGGCGGGCCGGCGCGCGCTGGCGGACGGTGCCGTGGGCTCGGGGGTGTCGCTGCTGCTGGGCGCCGACGAGCTGCTGGCGAAGCGGCAGGACGGGGTGGCCCGGGCGGAGGTGCTGGAGCCGCTGCTGCCCGCGCTGGCGGAGAGCGGCGAGTTCGACCGCGCCTTCGGGCTCGCGGAGGGCCTGCACGAGCTGGTCGGCGCGGGGGTGGAGGCCGGCCGCCTCGCCGCGCTGCACACCCGGCTGGCCAAGGTGGCCCACCTGGCGGGCCGTTGGGCCGACGGCAACGCGCAGATCGCCGAGGCCCGGGCCCTGCTGAGGACCGTGCGCGACCCGGCGCAGTCGGCCGCCGTCGACGTGGTGGCCGCGTATCTGGCGCTGGACACTCCGGGACCCGACCGTACGGAGACGGCCGAGAAGCTGGCCCGTACCGCGGTCTCGGCGGCCGAGGCGGGACCGCAGCCCGCGGTGGCCTGCCAGGCCTGGGAGCTGCTCGGGGTGCTGGCGCGGGAGCGTGATCTGGACGAGGCCCGGCTGTGCTTCGAGCGGGCCCGGCGGATCGCCGAGCAGCACCGGCTGCCGATACCGCGCACGTACGCGCTGGTGCGCATCGGCGGGAACCAGTGGCTGGCGGACGGGGAGACGCGCTCCCTGGAGCAGGCGCGCGACGAGGCGCTCCGGCTCGGCGCGGTCACCATCGCGTACTCGATCGACGCGATCCTCGTCCTCCAGGAGGTGCTCTGCGGCCGGTTCGACGAGGCCGCGCGGCTCAGCGACGAGATCCTCACGACGGCGGCCCGGCTGCGGCTCGCTCCGGTGGTCCGGTACGTGCTGATGACCCGGGCGACACTGGCGGCGCACCAGGGCGACCGGCCGGCGATGGAGGGCGCGCTGCGGGAGTTCGCCGGCTGGGACGGGGCGGGCTCTCAGGAGGAACCGCTGTGCATCGGCCTCGCGCGGGCGTTCTGCGCGCTCCTTGAGGAGAACCGGCCGCTGGCGCTGCGCGAGCTGGAGAAGGCGCGCGCCCAGGAACGGGACAGTCCGACGACGTTCCATCTCAGCGGCCTGCACGGACTGCGGCTGCTCCTCGACGTACTGGCCGGTGAGGCCGACTGGGACCACTACCACCGTACGGCCGCCACGTCGGCGAGCCGGATGCGCTGGAACCGGCAGTTCGTGCTGCTGGCCCACGCGGTGCTGCTGGGCCGCTCGGGCGAGGCGTCGGCGGCGGCGTCGGCGGTCGCCGAGGCGGAGGTCCTGGCCGCGCCCTATCCGACCGCGCTCCATCTGGGGCTGCGGCTGACGGCCGAGGCGGCGCTGGAGAACGGCTGGGGTGATCCGGCCGCGTGGCTGCGCCGCGCGGAGGAGCACTTCCACGCCGCGTCGGTGCCGGACGTGGCGGGAGCCTGCCGGGCGCTGCTGCGCCAGTTCGGTGTCTCGGTCCGGCAGCGGCGCAGCGGCGCGGACCGCATTCCGGCGCCGCTGCGGGCGCTGGGGGTGACGGTCCGGGAGTACGAGGTCTTCCAGTTACTGGCGGAACGTTTGAGCAACAAGGCCATCGCGGGCCGTCTCTACATCTCGCCGCGGACGGTCGAGAAGCATGTGGCGGCCCTGGTGACCAAGACGGCGCGGCCGGACCGCGAGGCACTGTGCGACCTGTCCGCGTCGGACGCGGCGGCCAGGAACGGCTGACGCCGGCCGGGAACGGCTGACGCAGGCCGGGAACGGCTGACGCAGGCCAGGAACGGTTTTCACCGGCCGGGGGTGGCGGGGCCGTCGGCGCGTCGTGCGTCGTCTCACCGGAGTGCTTGGATGTCTCCCATGCTGAGTTCCACGAAATCCGCTGCCGCGCTCCGGACAGCCGCACGCTTCTCCGCCGAGTCACTCCTCGTGCTGCTGATGGCCGCGGTGACCCTGTGGCTCGTGGGCCGCATGTGGTCCATAGTGTGGCCGCTGATCGCGGCCTTGTTCCTCACGACCCTGACCTGGCCGGCGACCCGGTTCCTGCGTCGGCACGGCTGGCCGCCCGCCCTCGCCGCGGCCTCGGTGACGGTGTTCTTCCTCCTGCTCGTCGCCGGCGTGGTCGCGCTGATCGCCGTACCGATGGCGTCCCAGTCCGGTGAGCTGAGCGACGGCGTGATCGAAGGGATCCAGCGGCTGCGCGCGTGGGCGGCCGGGCCGCCCCTGAACATCGGCGACACCCAGATCACCGGCGCCTTGGACTCCGCCGTCGCCCGCCTCCAGGACAGCATCGGCAGCATGGTCACCGCCGTCGCGTCGGGGGTCGGCACCGTCTTCAACGGCGTGGTCACCGCCTTCCTCGCGCTCTTCCTGATGTTCTTCTTCCTCAAGGACGGACCGCGTTTCCTGCCGTGGCTCACCCGGCAGCTCCCCGGCCGGCTCGCCACCGACATCCCGGTCGTGGCGGAACGCGGCTGGGAGACGCTGGGCGCGTTCGTCCGCTCCCAGGCGTTCGTCGGCCTGCTCGACGCCGTCCTCATCGGCCTGGGCCTGTGGATCCTCGACGTGCCCCTGGTGCTGCCGCTGGCCGTCCTGACGTTCGTGTCCGCGTTCGTCCCGATCATCGGCGCGTTGTTCGCGGGTCTGGTCGCGGTCCTCATCGCCCTGGTGTCGAACGGCCCGACCGACGCGCTGCTCGTGCTGGCGATCATCGTGGTCGTCCAGCAGCTGGAGGGCAACGTCTTCCAGCCCATGCTCCAGAGCCGCGGCCTGGGCCTCCACGCGGCGGTCATCCTGCTGGCGGTGACGCTCGGCGGCAGCTTGGCCGGCATCGTGGGCAGCCTGCTCGCCGTGCCCGTGGCCGCGCTGATCGCGGTGGTCTGGAACTACGTGCGCGAGGAACTCCAGGACCCCGAAGAGGCAGCACACCCCGCCGAACCGCCCGTGACGACACCCACCCCCACCCCCACGACGGTCGAGCCCGTCACGACGTAGCCCGCAGCGCACGCACACGGCGTGATTCGGCCACGGCAGCACCGCGCCGCGATCCGTGTGCGGCAAGGGTCCGTGCACCCGACACGAACGTATTTTCGCTCTGCCATGGGGTTCCCAGAGCGTCCGAAACACATGTGTTCGACAGGTCCGGCGGTGTCGTTGAGCTCCACGACACCCCGCATCGCTCCCCTGGAGACCGCCATGGACCCCCTGCTTCCCCCGCGTGAGACCGTGCTGAACGTCGTCGGCGTCCACCTCTACCTGGAGCACGACGGTCAGGTGCTGCTCGGCCGCCGCCATCCCCGGTCGGCGTACGCGGGCGGGTCCTGGCACGCGCTGGCCGGACACCTCGAGGCGGAGCCGGCGACCGCGGGCCTGGTCCGGGAGGCCTACGAGGAGGCCGGTCTGGTGATCGACCCGGCCGACCTCGAACTCGTGCACACCGTGCACACGATGGACCGGCCCGGGGACCGGCCCCGCATCGGCTTCTTCTTCCGCGCCCGCCACTGGGAAGGCGTGCCCGAGGTGCGTGAACCGGACAAGTGCGTCGGCTGGGAGTGGCACGGCGTCAAGGACCTGCCCGAGCCGATCGTCCCGTACACCCGCGCCGCGATCGAAGGGATCCGGGCGGGCCGCGTCTACACGGAGCTGGGGTGGGCGCGTTGACGGACTTCGCCGCCGTGGGCACCTCGTACGCGGAACACTCCCGTACGGCGCGGGGCCGCCTGCGTCACGATCTCGTCGAGCTACGTCTCCGGGCCGAACTGCCCGCCCGTCCCGTGCGCGTCCTGGACGTCGGCTGCGGCGACGGCGAGACGACGCTCCGGCTCGCCGCGGCCGGACACCACGTGACCGCCGCCGACCCGTCGGCCGGGATGCTCGACGCCGCGACCCGCCGCCTGGCCGCCCGGCCCGAACTCGCCCAGCGGGTCCGGCTCCTCGAAGCCGGCGTCCACGACCTCCCCTTCGACCGGGAGCGGTTCGACGCGGTGTGCTGCCACGGCGTGCTGATGTACCTGGACGACACGTCGGGCGCGGTCGCCCGCCTGGCGGGACTGGTCGCACCGGGCGGACTGCTGAGCGTGCTCACGAAGAACCGGGCCGCGATCGGCTTCCGGGAGGCCCTGCGCGGTGAGTACGCGGCGGCGCGGCGTCTCATCGAGCACGGCACCGACACCGACACGAGCGTCGGCAACCTCGGCCTGGACACGCGAGGGGACACCGCCGAGGAGCTCGACCGGCTGGCGTCCGAGCACGGCCTCACGCCGCTGCCGTGGCAGGGCGTGCGGATCCTCCACGACCACCACCACGACGACGGCTGGACCCCGGACCCCGACACGTACGCGCGAGCGCTGGAGACGGAGTGGGCCGCCTCGACGCGCGATCCCTACCGCCACCTCGGGCGTCTCGTGCACACTCTGGCCCGCCGCGAGCCGGGAGCCGCCCGATGAGCGGCGCCGGACGGCACACCGTACCCCTGGACGTGCACCTGATCGCGATCCGCGACGGGGCGGCGGGACCGGAGGTCCTGCTGTCCCGCCGGGCCGGATCCGTCTACGCGGCCGGCCTGTGGCACGCGGTCTCCGGCCATGTGGACGGCCCGCCCGAGGACGTGGTCGCCGCACTCGTACGGGAGACACGCGAGGAGACGGGGCTCGTCGTGGACCCGGCCGACGTCCGCGCCGCTCTCACCGTGCACCACCGCTCGCCGGGCGGACGCACGCGGGTCGGGTTCTTCTTCGAGGTCCGCCGCTGGCAGGGCACGGCGGAGGTCAGGGAACCCGAGAAGTGCGACGCCATGGGCTGGTTCCCCTTCGACGCGCTGCCGGAGCCGATGGTCGCGTACTGCCGGGCCGGCCTCGACGCCTACCGCGCCGGGTCCCGGCTCGCGCTCCACTTCCAGGAACCCGACGACCCGATCGCCTACACCCCGGACACCGACAGACTCCACATCGTCCCCGCACCGCCCGCCGACGCCAGGCCACGGCCGGAACAGCCGGAGCAGCTCGACCGGTCGGAGCAGCCCGTATGGGACGGCCCGGCTCAGTCTTCGACGGCCTGGTAGAGCGTGGTCCAGAAGTCGTGGATGAGTCGTGCCGAGTCCGGGGTGGACATCCCTACCTGGGTGAGCAGGATTCCGGTGAGCTGATTCCGCGGGTCGGCGTAGGCCGTGGTGCCGGTGCCGCCGTCCCAGCCGAACTGGCCGATGGGGGCGTGGTCGCCGCGGTGGGTGCGTACCGCCATGCCGAAGCCCCAGCCGCCGTGCTGTCCTTGGCCGACCGTGACATGGGCGATGTTCCTGTACATGGCGGTCCGGGCGGCTTGCTGCTCGGGGGTGAGCCGGTTGGTGGTCATCAGCTCGACGGCGGGCCGGGACAGGATCCGTTCGCCGCCGTGCATGCCGTGGTTCAGCAGCATCCGGAAGTAGGCGTGGTAGTCGTCGACGGTGGAGACCAGGCCACCGCCGGCGCCCTGGAACGCCGGAGGGCTGCTGCTCCGGCCGCCGGCCGCCTCGTCCCAGACGAGGAACTCTCCGGTCTGCGGGTCGGGGCCGTAGAGGGGCGGCAGCCGGTCGATCTTCTCGGCGGGCACGTGGAACCCGGTGTCCTTCATGCCCAGCGGGTCGAGGACGCGTTCGCGCAGGAACGTCTCCAACGGCCGGCCCGTGACCCTGGCCACCAGCACGCCGAGCACTTCGTTGCTGAGGTCGTACTGCCACCGCTCGCCGGGCTGGTACGACAGCGGCAGCTCGCCGAGGCGGCGCATCCACTCGTCCGGTTCGGGCGCCGGCCCGGATGCCACGCTGTAGTCGGTCCGCTCGAAGGTCGCGGCCCTGATCGGGGCGCCCAGCAACGCGAAGTCCATGCCGAGCCCGAACGTGGAGGTCAGCAGGTCCCGTACGGTGATCGGCCGATGTGCCGGCACGGTGTCCTCCAGGGGGCCGTCGGGCCGCTTCAGCACCCGCCGGTCGGCGAGTTCGGGCAGCCACGGATCCACCGGTTCGTCGAGGCGCAGCCTGCACTCGTCGAGCAGGACCATCGCCGCCGCCATGGTGACCGGCTTGGTCGTGGACGCCATCCGGAAGATCGTGTCCCGACGCATCGGCGCGCCACCGTCGTGGCGCATCGTCCCGATCGCCTCGACGTGTGTCCGGCCGCCACGGCCGACCAGGGCGACCAGCCCGGGAATCCGCTGGGACTCGACGTGCCGCGCCAGCACCTCGCGCAGCTTGCGCAGCCCGGCTTCGGAAAAGCCCTTGTCGTCTTCGCTCATCATGAATCTCCTTGTCCACGGAGCCCGGCTTCCCGGGTCCCCTTCGAGGTGGCCATGTGATGAGCGTTCACCCTGACCCAAGGTCAAGGTCAACTCCGTGGCGACGAAGATCAGCGGGCGAAGGCGCGCGTTACTCTCACCCGTGCGTTCGACCGCGATCCGCACCTCAAGGGGAGGGCGGGGGTCACCCACGTTCCGGAGGTGTGTCGAGCCCATGGCAGAGGGATTGACGATCGGTCAGGCGGCGGCGTTCGTCGGCGTCACGATCAAGACCGTGCGGCACTACCACCGACTCGGCCTGGTCGCCGAGCCGGAACGCGACGGCTCCGGCTACCGGCGTTACGGGTCGGCCGAGCTGCTGCGGCTGGTCCAGGTCCGGACCCTGGCCGGGGCCGGCGTACCGCTGGCCGAGATCGCCGAACTGCTCGACGCCGAACCCGAGCGGTTCGCCTCCACCCTGGACGACGTCCATCGCCGTCTCACCGAGCAGATCGAGGAGCTGACGGCACGCCGCGACACCCTGCACCGCCTCGCCCACGGGGACCGGGCCCTGCTGCCCGACCGGGCCTGCGAGGTCCTGGACCGCCTCGCCGAACTCGGCTTCCGACCCGACTACGTGGCCACGCAGCGAGAGGCTCTGGTGCTGACCCGGGCGCTGGTCCCGGAGATCTTCGACAGCTTCCTGACCCGGCTGGAACACGGGCTGGACGATGCCGAGTTCATCGACCTGACCAAGCGCGGCCTGGACGCGAGGACCTGGGCTCCCGACGACCCGCGGATCAACGAACTGGCGGCGGCACTCGCCGACAAACTCCTGGCCGACCGCGCCCTCCTGACGACGCCGACCGGACCGCGAAGGCCGTCCGACACGGCCGCCCGATACGGGCTGGTCAACCACCACCGCGAAGACCAGGAGCCGTCCATCGCCCGATTGAACGCCCTGGTCGAGGCGAACCTGCGCGCGGCCGGCATCGACATCCCGCATCAGTAACGGCCGCGCACCCAGCCCTCCGGCTCCGGCTCCGGCTCCGGACTAGCCGCCGGTCGTGCCGTCGAGCAGTTCGCGCAGGATGTCCAGGTGGCCGTTGTGGCGGGCCGTCTCCTCGGTGAGGTGGAGGAGGATCCAGCGCAGGTCGACCCGGAGGCCCTTCCGGACGCGCTTGGCCTGGTCGTCGAGGCTGTGTCCGGCGACCAGTTCGCGGTAGCGGGCGCTCTGTTCGGCGTATTCGTCGAGCAGCTGCGCGAGCGGGAAGTCGACGGCGATGCGCATCTCGCGGTCGGGATCCTCATCGGTCCACGGGCCCTGGTCCTCCTCGCCGAGGAAGACCACCTGGAACCAGTAGTACTCGACCCAGCGGAGGTGGTTGATCAACCCGCTCATGGTCATCAGGGGTGAGCCCGGAAGGAGCGATCGGTTGGCGTTCTCCGCGGAGACGCCGGCGCACTTGGCGCGGGCGGTGTCGCGTGTGTAGTCGAGGAACGTGGTGAGCTGGGTGCGCTCGTCCCACGCGGGCGGTGTGTCGTCGATTCTCGTCATCGCGCGAAGCGTCCCCGATCGCCCTGCCGGTGTCGAGGCAATTATGGACGGCGGGGTGGTGGGCGGAACCGCTCGCACCGCCCTGGACCATGCTCGGTCCAGGGCGGTGCGGTTCGCGTGCGTACGGCCTGCCGCTGGATCAGGGGGCGACGGCCATGGCGAAGAGGTGGATGTTCGCGTTGCTCGGCAGCACGACGAAGTCGATCTGCTTGGCCGGGTCGATCGCGATCGCGTGGGCGAACACCCGGTAGGCGATGCCCGCGTTCCCGTACCCGCTCGGCCTGTTGCGGCCGTCGGTGGACTTGACCAGGGTCGCGCCGTGGGCGTTCGCCGGGTCGAAGGACCAGTTGGGGAAGCCGAACGAGCCCTGGACGCTGGTGCCGTCCTTGTAGTGGACGCTCGCACTGCCGGTGGCCGCACTGGTGACCCCGGAGCCCAGGAACACCAGCTTGCTGCCCGAACCCGCCAGGGTGATCGCCTGACCGGCGCTCGACACGTTGTCCTTGGTGCCGGCGGCCACGTCCGGCCAGGTCAGCCGCGCCCCGAGGGCGTCGACGGACGCGCCGGGAGTCAGCCCCACCGCGGCGAGCTTCTGCGCCGAGAAGCTGTTTCCCTCGCCGTCGAAGTCGCCGGGCGTGGTGTGGGTCTCGTCCGTGATGGCGACACCGTTGTAGGCCGCGGCGAGGTTCGGCTGCGGAGTCCCGGTCCGCTCGGAGCGCGTGCCCGTGGCCGACCCCTTGCCGTCTCCGCCGCTGTAGGTCGCGGTCGCCGTGAAGGTCCGCACGATGAATCCGGGGCGCCGCTCGGGCACCTGGATCCGGAACTCGGTTTCCGCGGACGCGTCCTTGGCCAGGCTGCCCTCCACCGTCCGAACGGACGGCTGTACGGCCCAGCCGACCGGTCCGGCGAACGACACCTTCAGGGAGCGCATGCGCTCAGGGCCCGCGTTCTTGACGGTGACCTTGACCGTCGAGATGGCGGGGCCGTCCAGGTCGACGGCCGAGATGCTCACCTCGGTTCGCGCCTCCACGGGCTCGGCCGGTGCGGCCGGTGCGGCCGCCACGGCCTGCGCGGGCACGAGCATCATCGCTCCCGCCACCGCCACGGCCCTGAGTGAGGTGATCCATCCGGCTGGTCTCATGGTCGAATCCTTCGTAGGAGTTCCTGAGGGGGCGGTACCTGAGGGGGCGGTTCCTGGTGGGGGCGGTTCCCGGTGGGGGGCGGTCCTGCGGGGGGGGGGCGGTTCCTGCGGGGGTGCTTGGTGGGGCGGTGGCCGGCCCCGGACCGGGATCCGTCAGGCGACCGGCGGCATGTCGGTCGCGCGCGAGTCCAGGCCCATGCGGAGATTGACCCAGGAGCCGCGGGTGAAGTCGGGGATCGCGACCGGACGGCCCCCCATGGCCAGGGACTTGACGCTCAGCGGAACCGGCGCGCACCACGCCGCGGAGTCGTAGACGTCGATGTCGGGCACGAGTCCGGCGCGCATCAGCTGGACGGTGCGCCACTGCAGGACGTAGTCCATGCCGCCGTGGCCGCCGTTGTTCGCGGCGTCGTCGCCGATCTTCTTCCACAGCCAGTGGTCGAACTCCTTGCGATACGCGCCGAAGTCGCGCCACGCGTGGCCGCCGTGGTCGGGCTCCACGTAGATCCGGCCGGCGCCCGCCGAGTCGACGCCCGCGTAGTCCTCGAAGATGCCCCGGCTGCCCGCGAGGGAGTTGATACGGCTGTAGGGGCGGGGCGAACTGACGTCGTGCTCCGCGCGGATGACGCGGCCCTTCGCCGTGTCGATGAGGCAGGTGACCAGGTCACCGTTGACATAGGTCTCGTTCCACGAGGGGTGCGACTTCGGGATGAAGCGCTCGCGGTAGTCGGCCAGCCCCTTGGGCTCGGTCGCGGTGGCCCGCAGGACCGTCATCCGGTCGCCGCGGTTGATGTCCATGGCCGCGGCGATGGGGCCGAGGCCGTGCATGGCGTAGAAGCTGGCGGTGCTGCGCGTGTGCCAGAGGCGGCGCCAGGAGTCGGTGTAGTACGTGTCGGAGAACAGCAGCGCGCGCAGGTCGTGCAGGTATCCCCCGTGGCCGTTCGTGACGTCGCCGAACAGCCCCTCGTGCGCCATCTTCAGCATCGCGAGCTCGTTGCGGCCGTAGCTGCAGTTCTCGGACAGCATCAGGTGCCGGCGCGTGCGCTCCGAGGTGTCGACCAGGTCCCAGAGCTCCTCCAGCTCGGTGGCGATGGGCAGTTCGACGACGACGTGCTTGCCGGCCAGCAGGGCGGCCTTGCCCTGCTGGTAGTGGAACTCCCAGGGAGTGGCGATGTAGACGAGGTCGATGTCGTCGCGCTTGAGCATCTGCGCGTACGAGTCGTCGGAGCCGCCGTACTCGGCGGGCCGCGGCTTGCCGGCCGCGACCAGGCTGTCCGCGGTGCGCTTGGCACGGTCCGCGCGGATGTCGCAGACGGCGGTCACCTGACAGCCCGGGACGACCGCCCAGCCCGCGGCCATGCCGTGGCCCCGGTTGCCGAGGCCTATGACGCCGACGCGCACGGTCCGGTGCACGGCGTAGGGGACATCGATCATGGACTTCTGGCCCGCCCGGCGGCGGGGATCGGCGGATTCCGGCACCGCGGCCGTGGCGTTCGCCGCCGCGGCGGCGCCGTGAGCCGAGCCGACCCCGGCCGCGAGCGCCCCTGTGGCCAGCGCGCCCCCGAGGACCAAGCGCCGTGAGACTGCGGGGATTTCAGGCATGGGGAAATCGCTCCTCGTAGATCTGCGGGAACTGCGGGAACTGGCGGGGACGACTCTGACCGGCACGCCGCATGCATGTCAATAGATGCTCATTAGGCCAGCGTTACAAACAGAATCAAGCATTCAGTTGGAGGGATTCCGCCTCCTCGTACCGGCTGAGATGCCGCCCGAGGCTGAGCTCCAGGTGCTCGCGCATGGCCCCTTCGGCCCGTTCGGGGTTGCGCCGCAGCACCGCGCGCAGGATCCGGCTGTGCTCCACGACCGTGGCGGGGCTGCCGCCCGTGACCGGGCTGAGCCGGAAGAGGTGGAGGTGCGTGTGCAGCCGCTCCACCGCGGCGGCGAGCATCGTGCGCCCCGAGGCGGCGGCGAGCGCGTCGTGGAACCGCTGGTCGAGCAGTGCGAAGCGGCCGTAGACGGCATAGCTGTGGCCCTTGTCGGGCAGGCCCTGCATCTCCTCCACCAGGGCCTCGATCCGGTCCAGCGCGGTGTCGCCGACGCGCTCGGCGGCGAGGGCGGCCGCACGCGGCTCCAGCAGGAGCCTCATCTCGAAGAGCTCCTCCACCCCTCGCCGGTCCAGGAGTTCGGTGGCGCGGTAGCCCGAGAGCGACCGCTTGACGACCAGGCCGTCCGCCTCAAGGCGGGCCAGCGCCTCGCGCACCGGAGTGGCGGACACGCCGAGCGTGCGGGACAGCGACTCGATGCCGACCCGTGCGCCCGGCTCGATCACGTGATCCATCACCATCGCCTTGACGGACTCGTAGACGCTGTCCCCCAGCACCTCACGCTTCGCGGTTGATCCATCAGTCGATCCATCGGTGTTGACCGGCATAGCGCTGCTCTCCCCTCCAGGAACCCAGAATCCTATGTGATTCAACCTGAAGCACCCTTGGAGCGCTACACACCCCGCGTCCGGAGTCACACCCCGAGAAGGGAAGTTCGGCAGCTCACCACGGGCAAGTGCCGGGCCTGGGCCAAATATTCGACGACGAGGTCTTGACGGGGCGATCCCGGCTCCCCCAGCATCGCGGCATCGGAATCCTATTTGATTCGAGTGGGGCAACCATCATGACCCTCCGTAGATCCGCGCTGTCCGCGGCCGCCACCCTCGCCGTCCTGGCCCTCGCCTCGACGGCATGCACCGTGAAGTCCTCGGACGGCCCCGCGGCCACCGGCTCCGCGCCCGCCGCCGGCTCCTCACCCACCAAAGCGGGCGGCGCGGGAACCGCCGAACTCGCCGACGGCTCCGGGACCAAGGTCGCTCTCGTCCCCGGCGGCGCCCACCCCTACTTCCAGCCGTGGAAGCAGACCGGCATCGACACCGGGAAGTCGCTCAAGCTGGGCGACGTCGCCTTCGACGAGACCGCCGAGTGGGACCAGCAGAAGCAGAACAACCTGCTCTCGACGCTCGCCGCCCGCGGCTACAACGCCTTCGGTGTCTTCGGCGTCTCGCCGACCGACATCAACACCACCTTCGCCGACCTCAAGTCGCAGGGCTTCGCGGTGGCCTCCCTCGCCTCCTGTCCGGCGGGCGGCAGGAACGAGGCCGACTTCTGTCTGTCCACCGACGTGGAACTCGCCGCGTACAAGGCGGCGCAGGCCGCCATCGAGGCGATGGGCGGCAAGGGCGCGCTCGTCCACGTGACGGGCAACAACGTCGACGCCAACACCCGGTTGCGGATGAAGGGCGTCGAGAAGGCGGTGAAGGAGACCGGCGGCAAGGTGACCCTGCTGCAGACCATCACCGACATCGACAAGGACCTCCAGACCGCGCAGAAGGCCGTCTCGGACCTGCTCGCCGCCAAGGGCGCGCAGATCCAGGGCATCGTCTCGACCGCGTACAACCCGGCGGTCGCCGCGGCGGAGGCCGTCCGCGAGTCCGGCTCGAAGGCCAAGGTCGTGGCGATCGACGACGACGCCAAGATCCTCTCCTCGATCAAGGACGGTTCGGTGAGCGCCACCGTCGTCCAGAACCCCGTGGGCCAGGCGGACATCGGCACCTGGGCGCTCGCCCTGCTGCAGAGCAAGCAGTGCACGATGGCCAAGCCCGGTCAGATCGTCGACTCGGGTTCCTTCGTCGTCACGAAGGCGAACGTCGGCACGTACGACGAGGCGCGCAAGGCCAAGACCGCGGAGCTCAAGAAGCAGTTCGCCGACACGTATCTCTCCTGCGGCTGACCGTCCCGGTACACCGTCCCGGCACGACGACAGAAAGTCAGCACACGCCCATGACCATCATCACGAAAGCGACGGCCCTGCTGGCCGACATCGCGGTGGAGACCGACCGCACGGACGCGGTGCAGTCGTTCGTCAAGCAGGAGACGATCCTCGTCACCCTGACGACGACGGACGGCATCGAGGGAACCGGTTACGCGTACACGATCGGCACCGGCGGCACCTCCGTCCTGGCGCTGCTGCGCGACCACCTGCTGCCCCTCCTCGCGGGGAAGGACGCACGCAACGTCGAAGGGCTCTGGCAGGAGCTGTTCGGCCTGACCCGCGCCACGACCACCGGGGCCCTCACCTCGCTCGCGCTCGCCGCGATCGACACGGCCCTGTGGGACCTGCGCTGCAAGCGGGCCGGAGAGCCGCTGTGGCGGCTGGCCGGCGGCCACCGCCGGGAGATCCCGGTGTACGACACCGAGGGCGGCTGGCTCCACCTCGGCACCGAGGAGCTCGTCGCGTCGGCCCTCGCCGCGCAGGAGGCGCGGTTCTCCGGCGTCAAGATCAAGGTCGGCAAGCCCCGTGTCGCCGAGGACGCGGAGCGCCTGCGCGCCGTGCGCGAGGCCGTGGGGTCCTCGCTGCACATCATGACCGACGCGAACCAGTCGCAGTCGCTGTCCTCGGCGGTGCAACTGGCCGCCGCACTCGAACCGTACGACCCGTACTGGCTCGAAGAGCCCATGCCCGCGGACGACATCAGCGGCCACGCCCGGCTCGCCCGCTCGACCCGGATCCCGATCGCGGTCGGCGAGTCGATGTACGCGCCCATGCAGTTCCGCAGCTATCTGGAGTCGGGCGCCGCCTCCGTCGTCCAGGTCGACGTGGCCCGGGTCGGCGGGATCACTCCGTGGCTGAAGGTCGCGCACCTCGCGGAGACCTTCAACGTCCAGGTCTGCCCGCACTTCCTGATGGAGCTGCACGTCAGTCTCGTCGCCGCCGTCGCCAACGGCGCGTACGTGGAGTACATCCCGCAGCTGCGCGCGGTCACCCGCACGGAGATGACCGTACGGGACGGTCTGGCCGTCGCTCCGGACGAGCCGGGCATCGGGATCGACTGGGACATGGACGCCATCGACCGGCGGAGGGTGTCGTGAAGGCGGTCGTCGCTCCATCCGACAGCTCCGACAGCACCGGCAGCGCCGACAGCTCCGGCAGCGGCGCCGACAGCGAGACGGACCGCCCCGCCCGCGGGGCCCGCCCGGCGCACCGGCTGCCGTTCTGGGTCAACCAGCGGCTCGGGCTCCTCGTGCTCGTCGTCGCCCTCGCCGCGCTGTTCGGCGTCCTGCGGCCGGCGTTCTTCGACGAGCGGCTGGTGCTCTTCCCGCTCCTGCGGGACATCTCCACGCTGACGGTGGTGGCCCTGGCGCAGATGGTGGTGCTCTCCGTCGGGCACATGAACCTCGCCGTCGGGCGCATGGCCGCCTTCGGCGCGTTCTTCGCCGGGTTCGGCTACGACCGGCTCGCGCTGCCGCTGCCGCTCGGCCTGGTCCTGTGCCTGGTGGCCGGGTGTGCCATCGGGGCCGTGACCGGCTGGATCATCGCCCGTACCGGGGTGAACTCCTTCGTCGTGACGCTGGCCATGGACTTCGCGCTCCTCGGGCTCGTCTCCCTGCTCTACTCGGCGCTCACGGAGAACGCCGCGTTCACCACCCGTCCCGCCGGGCTCGCGGAACTGCGTTCCTCCTCGCTCGCGGACATCTGCCTGGGGCCGGTCTGCGGCTCCGCGGCCGTACCGCAGATCGCCCAGTTCACCCTGCTCGCCCTCGTCGGCCTCGGTTTCCTCTACGCCCGTACGCGCATGGGGCGCGAGCTCCTGCTCACCGGTGCGAACCCCGCCGCCGCCGAGCTGTCCGGCATCCCCACGGGCCGCAGGATCGTCCTGGCCCACGCGCTCTCGGGACTGCTCGCCGCGCTGGCCGGGTTCATGGCCGCCGTCGGTACGGGCACGTTCCGCGCGTCCATCGGAGACGACTTCATGCTCCCCTCGTTCCTGGGCGCGGTCCTCGGGGGGACCCTCCTCACCGGCGGCGTCGTCTCCGTCGTCGGCGCGCTGCTCGGCACCTCGCTGGTCGGGGTGATCCGCAAGGGGCTCGACCTGCTCGGCGTCGGCCTGGAAAGCCTCAACATCTACCTCGGCTGCGTCCTGCTGCTGGCCCTGTCCGCGGATCGCGTACGCACCGTCGTGTCCTATCGCAAGGTGGTGCGCTCCACATGACCACGCTCCAGGACCGCAGGGCCGCCGCCCTGCCGGCGCTGCGCCGCTTCTCCCGCTCCACGACGACGACGCTGCTGTGCGTGGTCCTCGCGGGGTACGTGGCACTGGGCGTCGCCTCCTCCGGCTCCTTCTTCGAAGGCCCCTCCCTCCGCACGTTCCTCCAGTACCTCGCCACTCCGATCCTGATCGGGCTGGCCCAGATGGTGGCCCTGTGCGTCGGGCAGCTCAATCTGGCCGTGGGCGCGCTCGGCGGCTTCACCGCCTGTCTGATGGGTGTGCTGATGGCCGACAGCGGTGTCCCCGCGGGCCTCGCCGTGCTGATCGGCGTCCTCACCGCCACCCTGATCGGGCTGGTGACGGGCCTGTTCATCGTCGCGACCCAGATCAACGGTTTCATCGTCACGCTCGGCACCATGACGATCCTGCTCGGCGCGCAGTACCGGCTCTCCGGGACGCGCACGATCGACGGATACTCGGCCACGCTGCGGGACCTCGGCCGCGCCGCGCCGCTGAACATCCCGCTGGTGTTCGTGGCCGCGCTCGTCGCGGCGGCGCTGCTCGCCGCGTTCATGTACCGCACCGTCCCGGGCCGGCGGCTGCTGGCCGCCGGCGGGAACCCGCTCGCGGCCCGGCTGTCGGGCATCTCCACCGACCGGCAGATCGTGCTCGCGCACACCGTGTCGGGCCTGCTCGTCGGCGTCGCCGCGCTGATCGCCACCGCCTCGCTGCCCGGTGTCAACCGCAGCGTCGGCGGAGACTGGCTGCTCCCCAGCTTCGCGGCCCCGATCATCGGCGGCGTCGCGCTGACGGGCGGTTCGGTGGCGGTCTTCGGCACGGTCCTCGCGGCGTTCGTCATGCGCCTCATCGACACCGCCCGCGCCCAGTTCTCGCTCGACCCGAGCTGGGTGAACTTCCTGATCGGTCTGGTCGTCCTCGGCACGGTGGTCGGCGGCCGGATGCACCAGACCCACCTCGACAAGAAGGGCAGGGCGCCCGGCGGCACACCACCCGTGCCGTCGGAAGCGGGCGCACAGCCGGGAGGGGCACGATGAGCGAGGTCCTGCTGGAATGCGAAGACATCGTCAAGGTCTTCCCCGGGGTACGTGCCCTCGACGGCGTCGGCCTGCGGCTGACCGCCGGCTCCGTGCACGCGCTGCTGGGCGAGAACGGCGCGGGCAAGTCCACGCTCATCAAGGTGATCACCGGCGTGCATCCGCCCGACGGCGGCCGGCTCGTCCGGTCCGGCCGGGAACTGCGCCTGCGCTCGCCCCTGGAGGCATCCGGCGCCGGGATCGGCGTCGTCCACCAGGAACGCAATCTGATCCCCGGCTTCTCCGTCGCGGAGAACATCACCCTGCAGAACCCGCCGTCGCGCCGGGGTCTCATCGACCGCGAGGCGATGACCGCACCGGCCCTGCGGTGCCTGGCCGAACTCGGCCTGGACATCGACCCGCACCGTCCCGTGCGGGAACTGTCCGTGGCGCAGCAGCAGTTGGTGGAGATCGCGAAGGCCCTCCACACCGAAAGCCGGGTGCTCCTGCTCGACGAGCCGACCGCCTCGCTGTCCCCTCAGGAGGCCGAGCACCTCTTCGACGTCGTGCGCCGGCTCACGGCACGCGGGACCTGCGTCGTCTTCGTCAGCCACAAGCTGGAGGAGGTCTTCGCGATCTGCGACACCGTCACCGTCCTGCGCGACGGCCGCTCCGTACTGGAGTCGGCTCCGCTCGCCGAGCACACCCAGGACGACGTGGTCACCCTCATGGTCGGCCGCGCCCACGCGGTGACGGACATGACCCCGCGCACCGTGGACACGTCCGCCGCCCCGGCGCTCTCCCTCGACCGGCTCTCGACGGCGGCGGGCCATCGGGACGTCTCCCTCGACGTCCGCCCGGGCGAGATCGTCGGGCTGTACGGCCTGGTAGGCGCCGGCCGCAGCGAGCTGGTCAAGGCCGTCCTCGGCCTCGACCGCGTCACCGGCGGTGAGATCCGGGTGTACGGGAAGGTCGCGCGGATCGGCTCACCGCGCCAGGCACTCCACGAGTACGGCATCGGCTATCTCACCGAGAACCGCAAGGAGGAGGGCGTCTTCCTGGACCAGCCCGTCCTCCGGAACATCACCGTCACGGTGTGGAGGAAGCTGGCGAAGGCCCTCGGCCATGTGTCGTCCCGGAAGGAGCGGGACGTCGCGCAGGACCTCGTCGACCGCCTCGGCATCCGGATCTCCGGCCTGGAGCAGAGCGCCGGCGAACTGTCGGGGGGCAACCAGCAGAAGGTGAGCCTGGCCAAATGGCTCGCCGCCGACACCCGGCTGCTGGTCGTCGACGAACCGACCGTCGGCGTGGACGTGCGCACGAAGCACGCGTTCCACGAACTGATCTGGGAACTGGCCCGCGGCGGACTGCCCATCCTGCTCATCAGCAGCGACCTGGCCGAGATGGTCACCCTGGCCGACCGCGTCGTCGTCATGGCCGACCACCGCATCCGCGGCGAGGTCGACAACGACCACGACTACGACCGGATGAGCGGCCGCATCATCCGTACCATCCACGACCGTCCGGTCCCGGTCGTGCCCGCGCAGGGCGCGACCCCGTGAAGCGCGTCGCGCAGGTCGTCGGCGTCCGCCCGGGGAAGGCGGACGCGTACCGCGAGCTGCACCGCGCCGTGCCCGGGCCCGTCCTCGACCGGCTGCGGCGCTCCCACATCGCCAACTACTCGATCCATCTGCTCGGAGACCGGCTGTTCAGCTACTTCGAGTACCACGGCGACGACCTGGCCGCCGACCTGGCGCTCATGGCCGAGGACCCGGCGACACAGGACTGGTGGCGGCTCACGGCCCCCTGTCAGCGGCCCGTGGAAGAGGCCGCGCCCGGCGAGTGGTGGGCGTCGGCGGAGCAGGTCTTCCTCATGGAGTAGCCCGCGGGAGCACAGGCCCGAAGACCTCGCCCGCGAGACCGCACGTCACGGCCCCGCAAGAACCCGAACCGTCCGGCGGCGCCGACGCGCCGCCCCCGCAAGGAGAACCACGTGAAACTGCTGCGCCTGGGCGCGCCTGGCGCCGAGCGCCCGGCCGTCCTGACCGACGACGGACGCACCTACGACCTCACCGGCGTGACCGGTGACATCGACGGGCCGTTCCTGGCCTCCGGCGGCGTCGAACGGGTCGGAGCGGCCCTGCGCGCCGGCACGCTGCCCGTCCTCGACGCCACGGGTCTGCGCGTCGGCCCGCCCGTCGCCCGTCCGGGCAAGGTGGTGTGCATCGGTCTCAACTACCGTGACCACGCCGAGGAGACCGGAGCCGCGGCGCCGGAACGCCCGGTGGTGTTCATGAAGGACCCCGGCACCGTCGTCGGACCGCACGACACGGTGCTCGTCCCCCGCGGCTCCGAGAAGACCGACTGGGAGGTGGAGCTCGCGGTCGTGATCGGCCGCCGCGCCCGCTACCTGGACGGGCCCGCCGAATCCGCCGGAGTGATCGCGGGCTTCGCGGTCAGCAACGACGTGTCCGAGCGGGCGTTCCAGCTCGAACTGTCCCCGCAGTGGGATCTCGGCAAGTCCTGCGAGACGTTCAACCCGCTCGGCCCCTGGCTGGTGACCGCCGACGAGGTGCCGGACCCGCAGGCTCTCGGGATGCGCCTGAACGTCAACGGCGTGCCCCGGCAGGACGGCACCACCAAGAACATGATCTTCCCGGTCGCGCACATCGTCTGGTACCTGAGCCAGTACATGGTCCTGGAGCCGGGCGACGTCATCAACACCGGGACCCCGGCCGGCGTGGCCCTCGGGCTGCCGGGCACGCCGTATCTGCGGGCGGGCGACACGGTCGAGCTCGGCATCGACGGACTCGGCAGCCAGCGACAGACGTTCCGGGACGCGTGAGGCCGACATGGACAGCGACGACATGAACGGCAAGAGGAACAGCGGCGGCACGGCGCGCATCACCGGTGTCGACGTGATCGACGTCCGTTTCCCCACCTCGCGCGAGCTCGACGGCTCCGACGCGATGAACCCCGACCCCGACTACTCGGCCGCCTACGTGATCCTGCGGACCGACGCGGGCGACGGGTGCGAGGGGCACGCCTTCACCTTCACCATCGGGCGCGGCAACGAGGTGCAGGCCGCGGCGATCGCCGCGCTCCGCGAGCACGTCGTGGGCCTGTCGGTGGACGCGGTGTGCGCCGACCCCGGCTCGGTGAGCCGCGCCCTGATCGGCGACAGCCAGCTCCGCTGGCTCGGCCCGGAGAAGGGCGTGATGCACATGGCGATCGGCGCGGTCGTCAACGCGGTGTGGGACCTGGCGGCCAAGCGGGCCGGCAAGCCGGTGTGGCGGTTCCTCGCCGACGCCGCGCCGGAATGGCTCGCGGACCAGGTCGACTACCGCTACATCGAGGACGCGCTCAGCCGTGAGGAGGCGGTGGACCTCCTGACCCGGGGCAAGGAGGGCGCCGCGGCGCGCGAGGAGCGGCTCCTGGCGCAGGGCTACCCGGCGTACACCACCTCCCCCGGCTGGCTGGGCTACTCCGACGAGAAGCTGGTCCGGCTCGCCCGCCAAGCGGTCGCCGACGGCTTCACCCAGATCAAGCTGAAGGTCGGAGCGGACCTGGCCGACGACGTACGGCGGCTGCGCGCGGCGCGCGGGGCGGTCGGGCCGGACATCCGCATCGCGGTCGACGCCAACCAGCGCTGGAACGTGGGCGAGGCGATCGACTGGACCAACGCGCTGGCCGACGGCGACCCCTACTGGATCGAGGAGCCCACCAGCCCGGACGACATCCTCGGGCACGCGGCGGTGCGCAAGGGCGTCGCCCCGGTCAAGGTCGCGACCGGCGAGCACGTCCAGAACCGCATCGTGTTCAAGCAGCTGCTGCAGGCCGGTGCGATCGACGTCCTCCAGATCGACGCGGCCCGCGTCGGCGGCGTCAACGAGAACCTGGCGATCCTGCTGCTCGCGGCGCGGTACGGGGTCCCCGTCTGCCCGCACGCCGGCGGCGTCGGCCTGTGCGAACTGGTCCGCCATCTGTCCATGTTCGACTTCGTCGCACTGTCCGGGACGACCGAGGACCGGGTGATCGAGTACGTGGACCACCTGCACGAGCATTTCAAGGACCCCGTGACCCTCGCGGCCGGGCACTACACGGCTCCCGTGGCGCCCGGATTCTCCTCGGAGATGCACGCGGGTTCGCTCGCCGCCTACCGCTACCCGGACGGGACCTTCTGGGCCGCCGATCTCGCCGAGCAGGAGCAAGGAGACACCCCATGAATCAACTGAGGGAACTGTCCGGCCTCAGGGCCGTGGTGACCGGCGGTGCCTCCGGCATCGGGAGGGCGACGGCGGACCTGCTGGCCGCCCGGGGTGCCGCCGTCGCGGTGCTGGACCTCGATCCGTCGGGGGTGGAGAAGCCGCTGAGGGGTTACACGGCCGACGTGTCGGACGACGCGTCCGTGCGGTCCGCCGTCGCAGCGGTGGCCGAGGACCTCGGCGGCATCGACATCCTGGTCAACAACGCCGGCATCGGCGCCACGGGCACGGTCGAGGACAACGACGACGCCCAGTGGCACCGGGTGCTCGACGTGAACGTCCTCGGCATGGTCCGCACCACCCGCGCGGCCCTCCCCCACCTGCGCTCCTCCGCGCGCGCCGCCGTCGTCAACACGTGTTCGATCGCGGCCACGGCCGGACTTCCGCAGCGCGCCCTCTACAGCGCCAGCAAGGGGGCGGTGCTTTCGCTGACGCTCGCCATGGCGGCGGACCACGTCCGCGAGGGCATCCGCGTCAACTGCGTGAACCCCGGTACGGCCGACACGCCGTGGGTGAGCCGCCTGCTCGACCAGGCGGCGGACCCGGCCGCCGAGCGGGCGGCGCTCGACGCCCGCCAGCCCATGGGCCGGCTGGTCACCGCGGGCGAGGTCGCCGCCGCCATCGTGTACCTGGCGAGCCCCGCCGCCGCCTCCGTCACCGGCACCGCGCTCGCGGTGGACGGCGGCATGCAGGGCCTGCGGCTGCGGCCGGAGGCCCGGTGATGCCCACGTCGAGCGGCGGCGGTGCCAGGCCGGCGCTGCCCACCCGCACCCTGGGTCGCAGCGGTGTCCCCGTCACGTCGCTCGGTTTCGGCGGCGCCGCCGTCGCCGGTCTCTTCGAGGACGTCGGCGAGGAGGCGGCGGCAGCGGCGGTGGAGGCGGCCTGGGAGGCCGGGATCCGCTACTTCGACACCGCCCCGCACTACGGCCTCGGCCTGTCCGAGCGCCGCCTCGGGGCGGCCCTGCGGACGAGACCGAGGGACGGCTTCACCCTGTCCACCAAGGTCGGCAGGGTCCTTGAGCCGTACGAGGGCGGCGGGGACGACCGGGCCGACGGATTCGCCGTACCGGCCACGCACCGGCGCCGCTGGGACTTCAGCGCCGACGGCGTGCGCCGCTCCCTGGAGGACAGTCTCACCCGGCTCGGGCTCGACCACGTCGACGTGGTCCTCCTGCACGACCCCGACGACCACGAGGAGCAGGCGTTCAAGGAGGCCTATCCGGCGCTGGAGGAGCTGCGGGCCCAGGGAGTCGTCCGGGCGATCGGCGTGGGCATGAACCGGACCCGGATGCTGACGCGTTTCGTGACGGACACGGACGTCGACGCCGTGCTGTGCGCCGGGCGGTACACGCTGCTCGACCAGGAGGCGCTGGAGGCGCTGCTGCCCGCCGCGGCGTCGGCGGGCACGAGCGTGATCATCGGCGGGGTGTTCAACTCCGGGCTGCTCGCGGCACCGGCGCCGGACGCCACGTACGACTACGCCACGGCCCCGGACGCGCTGGTGCGCCGGGCGCTGCGGATGCGCGGGGTCACGGAGGCCGAGGGAGTGCCGCTGCGCGCGGCGGCACTCCGCTTTCCGTTCGGGCATCCGGCGGTCGCCTCCGTGCTCGTCGGGGCGCGGTCGGCCGGCGAGGTCCGGGACGCGGCCGAGCAGTTCCACCGGTCCCTTCCCGAGGCCGTGTGGGAGGGTCTGCGGGCACAGGGCCTGCTGCCGGCCGGTGTGCCGGTGCCCGCGAGGAGTGCGACATGACCGTCATCGACGCCCACCACCATCTGTGGGACCTCGGCGTCCGCGACCAGGAGTGGATCGAGGGGCCGGAACTCGCGCCGCTGCGCCGGTCGTTCCTCCTGCCCGAGCTGGAGGCCGAGGCCCGGGAGGCCGGGGTCGCGGCCACGGTGCTCGTCCAGACGGTCACGGTGGCCGAGGAGACGCCGGAATTCCTCGCCCTGGCCTCGGCCGGCGACCTGATCGGCGGGGTCGTCGGCTGGACCGATCTGACGTCGCCGGGCGTCGCGGACGAGCTCGCCCGGCTGCGTGCGCTGCCGGGTGGGGGTTTCCTGCGCGGGATCCGGCATCAAGTCCAGGGCGAGGCGGACCCTGACTGGCTGACGCGGCCGGAGGTGCTGCGGGGGCTGCGCGCGGTCGCGGCGGCCGGACTCGCGTACGACCTCGTGGTCCTGCCGCACCAGCTGCCCGCGGCGACGCGGGCGGCGGCGGCGGTCCCCGGTCTGACGTTCGTCCTCGACCACCTGGGCAAGCCGCCGATCGCGTCGGGCGAGCGGGAGCCGTGGGCCGGGCGCGTACGCGAACTGGCCGCCCTGCCGAACACGGTGTGCAAGCTCTCCGGGATGGCGACCGAGGCCGACCGGCGGTCGTGGACCGTCCGTGACCTCAGGCCGTACACCGACACCGTGATCGACGCCTTCGGGCCCCGGCGGCTCATGTTCGGCTCCGACTGGCCGGTGAGCACGCTGGCGGCGGGCTACGGCGAGGTCGTGGCGGTCACCGGGGAGCTGCTCGCGGCGCTCGACCCCGCCGAGCGGGACGAGGTGTGGGCCGGGACCGCGCGGCGGGTCTACCGGGTGACGCCCGTCGCCGGTCACCGGCCCGACCCAGGGGGTGTCCGGCCGTGATCCGCCGGGCACCCCCTGGGTCGGTCACTTCTCCTCGAAGCGGCTGAGCTGGCGCTCCAGGCTGCGGGTGAGATGGTCCGCCATCGCCTCCGCGGCCCGTTCGGGGCTGCGGCGCAGGATCGCGCGGACGACCCGCTCGTGCTCGGCCAGGGTCGGGTCGTCCTCGGCGGGGAGGCTGCTGAGGCGGAAGATGTGCAGATGCGCGTGGAGGCGCTCGACGGCGTCCAGGAGCAGGTGCCGGTCGGCGGCCGCCGCGACCGCGTCGTGGAACCGCTGGTCCAGCGCGGCGAAGTCGCGGTAGGACGCGTACGGCCCGGCGGGGCCGGGGTGGGCCTCCATGTCCTCCTGGATGGCCTCGATGGCGTCGAGTTGGGACTCGTCGGCGTGCAGGGCCGCGAGGGCCGCGGCGCGCGGCTCGAGCAGGAGCCGCATCTCGAACAGCTCCTCGACGCCCTGCCGGGTGAGGAGTTCGGTCGCCCGGTAGCCGGAGAGGGAGCGCTTGACCACGAGGCCGTCGGACTCCAGGCGGGCCAGCGCCTCGCGGACCGGGGTCGGTGAGACGTCGAGCCTGCGGGACAGGGCCTCGATGCCGACGCGGGCGCCCGGAGCGATCTCATGGTCCATGATCATGGCCTTGATGTCCTCGTAGACGCTGTCGGACAGCGGCTGGCGGACCGGCGGCACCGGAGCGGGGCCGCCCGTTCCGGCCCGGTCGTCGGAGACGGGCGGGTCATGCGCCGGCATCCAGGTCTCCTCACTTCACTACGCGTTCGACCACGGGCAGTTTAGCGAGGCGGGGGCCGGCGCCCCCGGGCTCCGTCGCGGACTCAGACGTCGGTGCGGACGACGACCACGAGGGTGCGCGGGCCGTGCACCCCCTCCACACGCTCCAGCTCGATGTCCGAGGTGGCGGACGGGCCGCTGATCAGGGTCGTCGGGCGTTCGGGGACGAGTCCGGCGAGCATCTCCGGGACCCCGACGGCCACCGAGGACAGGTCGACGACGCACACGTGGACGTCGGGGACGAGGGACAGTGCGCGGCGGCCCTGGTCGGCCGAGCCGTCGAGCACGATGGTCCCGGTCTCCGCGCAGCTCGCGGCCGAGGCCGTCACGACCGCGTCGAGGGTCTCCAGGGCGGAGGGCGGCACGTCGGCCCGGTCCTCCTCCGTCGCGCCGTCCCAGCCGTCGAGCCAGGAGCGGTCCAGTCCTGCGGGCAGCCCGACGCGGCGGGCGCCGAGGCCTTCGAGGACCTCGGCGAGGGTCGCGGCGGTCTCCCGCGCCGTGCAGGTCCGCACCTGCGCCTTGTAGTCGAGGAGCCGGTCGGTGAAGAGCGCGAGGCGCTCGTCGTCGGGGAGGGTGCGGTCGCGCCGGTAGTCCCGTGCCGCGGTGACGGGCGGACGCGGGGCGAGGGCGAGCGCGTCCCGTACGCGTCCGAGGACGGTCTCGCGTGCGGTCATCGGTCCTCCTGCTCGGTGTCGTCGGGGGCCTGACCGGGGGCGGCGTCGGCGAGTGCGCGTCGGCCCTCCTCGGAGGCGTACCAGTCCCGGAAGGTCTGCCGGGGCGGGGCGGGGGTGTCGCGGCTTGCGCTCCAGCCGTTCAGCGGCGGGGGCAGGCGGGAGATCGTGCCGTCCCGTCCGGCGGCGACGCGGCCGAGCCGGGCGGCCTTCTGGGCGGCCGTGTAGAGCTTCGGCCGGCCCATGACGGCGGCCGCGGCCTTCATGGCGAGTTGTTCGGCGCTCCGGCCGGTCCGTTCGGTGGTCTGGTGCCGGAGTTCGACGAGGAGCGACGGGATGTCGATCTTCACGGGGCAGGCGTCGTAGCAGGCGCCGCAGAGGGTGGAGGCGTACGGGAGGGAGGCGTTGGGGTCGTTCTCGACGGCGTGCGTGCCGGCGAGCTGGGGGGTGAGGACGGCGCCGATCGGGCCGGGGTAGGTCGATCCGTAGGCGTGGCCGCCGACGCGCTCGTAGACCGGGCAGACGTTGAGGCAGGCCGAGCAGCGGATGCAGTGGAGGGCTTCGCGGCCGACGGCGTCGGCGAGTGCGGCGGTGCGTCCGTTGTCGAGCAGCACCAGGTGGAACTCCTGCGGGCCGTCGCCCGGTGTCACGCCGGTCCACAGGGAGGTGTAGGGGTTCATGCGCTCGCCGGTGGAGGACCTCGGGAGGAGTTGGAAGAAGACCTCCAGGTCGGCGTGGAGCGGCAGGACCTTCTCGATCCCCATGACGGTGATCAGGGTGCGCGGCAGGGTCAGGCACATCCGGCCGTTGCCCTCGGACTCCACGACGGCCAGCGTGCCGGTCTCGGCGATCCCGAAGTTGGCGCCGGAGACGGCGACCGGGACGGTCATGAACTTCTCGCGCAGATAGGCGCGGGCTGCGGCGGCGAGATCGGCGGGACGGGAGCTGAGGCCGGGGTCGACGCCCGGGATCTCGTCCAGGAAGATCCGGCGGATCTCGTCCCTGTTGCGGTGGATCGCGGGCACCAGGATGTGGGAGGGCCTGTCGTCGGCGAGCTGCACGATCAGCTCGGCGAGGTCGGTCTCGTACGCGGTGACGCCGTGGCTCTCCAGGTGCTCGTTGAGGCCGATCTCCTGGGTGGCCATCGACTTGACCTTGATGACCTCGCGGCTGCCGGTCGCGGCGACGAGGCGGGTGACGATGTCGTTGGCCTCCGCCGCGTCGCGGGCCCAGTGCACCGTGCCGCCGGCCGCGTTGACCTTCTCTTCCAACTGCTCCAGGAGTTCCGGCAGTCGGTTCATGACGTCGGCCTTGATCGCCGCCCCCGCGGTGCGCAGCTCCTCCCAGTCGGGCACTTCGGCGGTGACGGCCAGGCGCTTGGCGCGGATGGTGTGCGTCGCCTTGTGGAGGTTGGAGCGGAGCTGGTCGTTGTCCAGCTCGGTCGCGGCCGCCTTCGGGAACGTCATGTCGCCGCGCAGGTTTCCCTCGCCGTACGGGGAGCGGGGCGGGGGTGCGGGCATCCCGAGGAACGTGCTGCTCATCGTGCGGCCTCCGTGAGGGGGTGCGGCGCGGTGCGGGTGGCGGCGAGGATCTGGGCGAGGTGGAGCGTGCGGGTCCCGGAGCGGATGCGGGACAGGCCTCCGCCGATGTGCATGAGGCACGAGGAGTCGCCGGCCGTGCAGACGGCGGCGCCCGTCGCCGCCACGTGGCGGAGCTTGTCGGCGAGCATCGCCGAGGAGGTCGCGGCGTTCTTGACGGCGAAGGTGCCGCCGAAGCCGCAGCAGGCGTCCGCCTCGGGGAGTTCGGCCAGGTCGATGCCCTCGACGGCCCGCAGCAGGCGCAGGGGTTTGTCGCCGACGCCGAGCATCCGCAGGGAGTGGCAGGTCGGGTGGTAGGTGACGCGGTGCGGGAAGTACGCGCCCACGTCCTCGGTGCCGGCGATGTCGACCAGGAACTCGGAGAGCTCGTAGGTCTTGTCCTTCACCGCTGCGACGCCGGCGCGCAGGGCGGGGTCGCCGTACCGGTCGGCGACGGTCTGGTGCTGGTGGCGCACACAGCCGGCGCATGAGCCGGAGGGCATGACGACGGCCTCGATGGACCGGTCGCCGAACTGCTCGGCGAAGTTGCGGACCAGGGGTACGGGCTCGCGCTGGTATCCGGTGTTGACGTGCATCTGGCCGCAGCACGTCTGGTCCGGCGGGAAGACCAGCTCGTGGCCGAGCCTGGTCAGCAGCAAGGCCGTCGCCCGTACCGCGTCGGGGAAGAGGGTGTCTCCCAGACAGGTGGCGAAGAGTCCGATGCGCATGGGGACCTCCACGGTGAAAAGTATGGTCCGACCATAGGGCCCGCGACCCGTTCCGCCAAGGGGTGACCACAGTATGGTCGGACCTTACGAGGGTCGGGGTGACCACACCGGCCTGCTCCCACCCGCCTGCCGCCGCAGGCGGGCGCGGCTCTACTCGTCGCCCTCCGGCGGGACGGCCAGGGTGCCGTGGAACCCGCGAATGTGTCGCTCCACGAGCTCCGCCGCGGCGGGCCCGTCTCCCGCCCGGACGAGCCGGAGCAGCTCGGCGTGTTCGCGGTTGAGCTCCTCGGCGGTCGCGGTCCAGTCCTCGGCGGCCTCCTCGGCCTGGAGGATCAGGGTGCGCACGGACTCACGGACGGCCGAGGTGAGCGTGGAGACCAGGCCGTTGCCCGAGCTGCGGGCGATCAGTACGTGGAAGGCGGTGTCCAGCTCGTTGAAGAGCGTCACGTCGGCACCCGCGTCCCGCATCCGGGCGAGCAGCTCCTCCGCCTCGTCGAGGTCCTCGTCCGAGGCGCGGCGGGCGGCCGCCTCGACGCTGGAGCGTTCGAGCAGGACCCGTGCCTCCAGGACGTCCTCGACGCCGTAGCTGCCGAGCGCGAGGTGGAGGCGCAGGATCCGGCCGAGTGCCTCGTCGGGGTTGCGCACGATGCGGGCGCCCGCGTCCGGGCCCCGACCGACGTTGGCGACCAGCACCCCGATGGTCTCCATCACCCGGAGCGCCTCGCGCAGGGCGGACCGGCTGACGCCCAGCGCCGGTGCGAGCTCGCGCTCCGGCGGCAGCCGGTCCCCCGCCTTGAGCTCGCCGGCGAGGACCTGCCGCTCAAGGCTCTCCAGTACGAGCTCATGCGTCCGCGACTGCTTCACCGGTCGCCGTTCGGCCATCTCGGGCGCTCCCCTCTTCCCGGAACGGGCTCCGTATCCCGCTACCACCCTCACTATGGTCCGACCACACCACCGACAGAAATCAGATAGGAAATAGGCTCGGACCGACACCACCAGAGGCGAAGAACTCGGGTGCCCGCAGCACCAGCGGGCGTTTTTCCTATAGGAAAACGCGTCTGATCTCTTGACACACCTCATCGCTGCCGCTGCACTCTGCTCTGTCACCGAGTCCGGTCATCCCCACCGAAGGAGCCGCACGCCCATGACCGACCGTTCCCCCACGCCTCCGCCCTTCGACAACCAGGCCGCGATGTCCCGCCGTGGACTGCTGCGGGCGGCGGCGACCGTCGGCGCCGTGTTCGCCCTCTCCTCGCTGCCGGAGTTCACTCCGTCAGCCGCCGCCGTGACGCGCCCCGGCTCCCTGTCCCTGGTCCCGGACGCCGACGCGATCGCCCTCTGGTACACACGGCCCGGCGCCGAGAGCAAGGTCGTCGAGGAGGGCCTGCCCATCGGCAACGGCCGGCTCGGCGCCCTGGTCACCGGCGACCCGTCCCGTGACCTCCTGGTGCTCGCGGACGCGACGCTCTGGACCGGACACGCCAACGCCGCCTTGCAGTCGGACGGCCAGTTCCCCTACGACACGGGGAACTTCGGCACCTTCGGCATGCTGGCCAAGGCGTACGTCGACGTTCCGGACCACGCCGCCACGGCGATCAGCGGCTACCGCCGCACGCTCGACATGAGCAACGGCCTGGTCACCGCCACGTACCAGGTCGGCGGCGTCACCTACCGGCGCGAGGTGTTCTCCAGCCACCCGGACGACGTCGTGGTCGTCCGCCTCACCCAGAGCGGCGGCGGCTCCTACACCGGCTCGATGACCCTCGCCGGGACCCGGGGCGAGACCGTGTCCGCGAACGCTGGCGCCGCCGAGGTGTCCTTCGCCTCGACCCTGGCCAACTCGCTGAGGTACGCGACCCTGATCAAGGCGGTCGGCACGGGCGGTTCCGTCTCCGCGACGGGGACCAAGGTGACCTTCACCGGCTGCACCGAGGTCGTCCTGGTCGTCTCCGGCGGCACGAACTACAAGGCCGACGCGTCCGTCCAGTACAAGGACACGGCGCTCGTTCCGCTCGCCGTCGCGCGCGGCAAGGCCGCCCAGGCCACGGGCGTCGCGGGTTCGGCCCTGCTCGCCACCCACGTCGCCGACTTCCGGCGCCTCCAGCAGCGGACGACGGTGAACCTCGGGGCGTCCAGCGCCGCGCAGCGGGCCATGGACACGCCCGCACGGCTCGCGGCCCGGGCCGCGTCCGGTGCCGCTCCTGACCCCGAACTCGAAGCCTCCTACCTGGAGTTCGGCCGCTACCTGACCATCTGCGGATCGCGTGACAGCCTGCCGACCAATCTCCAGGGTCTGTGGATCGACACGAACACCCCGTCGTGGATGAGCGACTACCACACCGACATCAACGTCCAGATGAACTACTGGCTGCCCGACCGGCTGGGCCTGTCCGAGTGCTTCGACGCCTTCACCGACTACTGCGTGGCCCAGCTGCCGGGCTGGCAGGCGACGACCCGGAACCTCTTCCAGGACTCCCGGAACCGGTTCCGCAACACCTCAGGCACGGTGGCCGGGTGGACGCTCGCCATCTCCACGAACGTCTGGGGCGGCAACGGCTGGTGGTGGCACCCGGCGGGCAACGCCTGGATGTGCAACTCGCTCTACGAGCACTACGCGTACACATTGGACACCGCTCACCTCGCGAAGATCTATCCGCTCCTGAAGGGCGCCTGCGAGTTCTGGGAGTCGCGTCTCCTCACCATGACCGTGCCGGACCCGGCGGGCGGCACGCGCGAGGTCCTCGTCGACGACCACGACTGGTCGCCCGAGCACGGCCCGCAGGACGGGCGCGGCAACACCTACTCCCAGGAACTGGTCTGGCAGCTGTTCCGGAACTACCGGGCGGCGGCGGCCGAGCTCGGCAAGGACGCCGCGTACGCCACCACCATCGGCGGGCTCCAGGCCCGGCTCTACCTGCCCGAGGTCAGTGCCACGAGCGGCTGGCTCGAGGAGTGGATGAGCGACGACAACCTGGGCGAGACCGCCCATCGTCATCTCTCCGCCCACGTGGGCCTCTTCCCCGGCGATCGCATCACCCTCCAGGACTCCCCCGCCCCGCTCGTCGCCGGCGCCACCAGGCTGCTGGAGGCGCGCGGCATGCAGAGCTTCGGCTGGGCGAACGCCTGGCGGGCGATGTGCTGGGCCCGGCTCAGCCAGGCCGACAAGGCGTACCAGCTCGTGGTCAACGTGCTGAGGCCCTCGGTGAACTTCGGCAACGGCAGCGCGATCAACTTCTTCGACATGTACGGCCTGGGCGGCAGCTCGGTCTTCCAGATCGACGCGAACTACGGCACGCCCGTCGCCATGGTCGAGATGCTGGTCCAGTCACGTCCCGGACGTGTCGAGCTGCTGCCCGCCCTGCCCAAGGCGTGGGCGGCCTCCGGCTCCGTCACCGGCATCGGCGTGCGGGGCGGCCTCACGGTCGACATGAGCTGGACGTCGGGCCAGGTCACCGGCGCCACGCTGCGCGGCGCCGCCGGCAGGACGACCACGGTCGCCTTCGGGTCGTGGAGCACGACCGTGACCATCCCCCCGACGGGCGCGGTGACCGTCGCTCCGCCCGCGCAGTACACCGTCTTCCAGCTGGTCAACCGCAAGTCTGGCCGGGCGATCGACGTCCCCGGCGCCGACACCTCGGCGGGCACCGGCCTCATCCAGTACACCCCGAGTTCCGCCGCCAACCAGCGGTTCCGCTTCGTCCCGGTCGGCGGCGGGCTCCACGAGATCCTCACCACGCACGGCGGCACCCCGCTGGCCTGGGACGTCTCCGGGGGCGGCGCGGCCGAGGGCGCCAGGCTCGTCCAGTGGCAGCCGACGCACGCGACCAACCAGCAGTGGAAGGTCACCGACACGGGCGACGGCCACGTGACCCTCACCTGCGCCCGCAGCGGCAAGGTCCTCGGGGTCACCGGCGGCTCGACCGCCAACGGCGCGACGATCGAGCAGCAGACGGCCGACGGCGGCACCGGCCAGCAGTGGCGGCGCGTCGGCATATGAGCCCGGCGCGTCCGACACGGAACCGCCCCGCCGGTCGAGCCCGGCGGGGCGGTTCTGTGCGGCCCGTGCGGCCGGTGCGGCCCGTGCGGTTACGCGGTCAGCGGCCTGCCAGGAGGCACAGCAGCCGGGCCACTTCGGTCGCCACCGCGTCGCGCGCCGGGCCGAGGTACTTGCGCGGATCGGCGACGTCCGGCGCCGCCGCGAGCCGCTCCCGTACGACCCCGGTGAACAGCTTGTTGAGGTGGGTGGAGATGTTGACCTTGGTCATGCCGACCGCGACGGCCTTCGCCAGGAGCGCGTCGTCGACCCCCGAGGAGCCGTGGAGCACGAGCGGTACGGGGAGGGCCTCCTTCAGGCGCGCGATGAGGTCCAGGTCGAGGACGGCGTCACGGGTGAGCATCGCGTGCGAGCTGCCCACGGCGACGGCCAGGGCGTCGACGGCCGTCGACTCGACGAACCGGCGCGCCTCGTCGGGGTCCGTACGGACGCCGGGGGCGTGCGCTCCGTCCTTCCCGCCGACCTCGCCCAGCTCCGCCTCGACCCACACGCCGGCCCGGTGGCAGTGGTCGGTGACGCGCCGGGTGGCGGCGACGTTCTCGCCGTACGGCAGCTTGGAGGCGTCGAACATGACCGACGTGAGGCCGAGTTCGACCGCCTCGTGGACGAGGTCCGTCGACTCGGCGTGGTCGAGGTGCACGGCCACCGGCACGGCGGCGGCGCGGGCGACGGCGAGCGACGCGAGCGCGATCGGGGCGAGGGAGCCGTGGTAGCGGACGGTGTTCTCGCTGATCTGCAGGATGACCGGCAGCCCGGCCTGCTCGGCTCCGGCGACGATGGCCTCGGCGTGCTCGATCTGCACGACGTTGAAGGCACCGACACCGGAGTTCGCGTCACGTGCGGGGCCGACGATGCCGTCGGTGGGGGTCAGGGGCATGGCGTTCTCCACAAGCGGTGGTAGAGGACCTTCCGACCATCCGTCCGTCAGGCGGAGGCGTCGTCGAGGATGACGGAGCGGGTGAGGTTGCGCGGGCGGTCCGGGTCGAACCCCTGCGCCTCGGCGAGGTGAACGGCGAGCCGCTGGGCGACGATGAGGTCGGCCAGCGGGTCGAGCCCGGTGGCGGCGTCGTCCGAGCCGGCGGGTGCGTCGTCCGACCCGGCGGCGAGGATGCCGCCGACGCGCGCGATGTCGTCACGGAGGCCGGTGGGCACGGCGCCGAAGATCCAGGCGACGCGGCCGGGTCCGGTGATGCTGATGGGGCCGTGCCGGTACTCCATGGCCGGGTAGGCCTCGGTCCAGGCGCCGGCGGCCTCGCGCATCTTCAGGGCGGCTTCGAGCGCGAGCCCGTACGTCCAGCCGGTGCCGAGGAAGCTGAACTGCTCCGCGGCGCGGATCTCTTCGGCGAGCGGGAGGGCGATCGCCCGTTCCGCGTCCTCGACGGCACGCTCCCACGGGTGGACGCCGGGCGGCAGCGCGCCCTCCGCCTCCAGGTGGGCGCGGAGCAGGAGCAGGACGGTGGTGGCGAAGCGGGTCTGGACGACCGACTCCTCGTCGGCGAAGTCCAGCACGGCGACGGAGTCGGCGGCCGTCATGACGGGGGTGGCGGGGTCCGCGGTGATCGCGGAGGTCGCCACCGCTCCCTTGGACCGCGTCAGCACGTCGAGCACCTCGGTGGTGGTGCCGGATCGGGTGATGGCGAGCACGCGGTCGTACGTGCGCCCGGTCGGGAACTCCGACGCGGCGAAGGCGTCGGTCTCGCCGTGGCCGCCGTTCTCGCGCAGCTGTGCGTAGGCGAGGGCCATGAACCAGGAGGTCCCGCAGCCGACGACCGCCACGCGCTCGCCCCGCCGGGGCAGCACGTCGGCGAACGAGGCGACGGCCCCGGCCGCACGCCGCCAGGCGTCCGGCTGGGATGCGATCTCGACCGAGGTGCGAGAGGTCTCGAAGGTGGTCACGCGATTCCTTAGGTTCGTAGGTGTCGGCCGTGCTGAGAACCCTGAGCATGCTGTGCCACACACGCCAGGGATGTCAATTACTGCTCGATACTCGACGATAGTGAGCGGCTTTCATCAATCTAGATGATTGAAGTGTCGGAAACGAGAGCCTTCGAGGTGCGGATCGCGCGCAGGGCACACCCGCTGGCGTGCAGGAATTCCCGCTGCATCGTGCTGTTCGAGACCGCGGCGCTACGATCGGCTTCGCGCATGCCTCCCGGTACCGATACCCGAGCGCGTGCGATCGGGAACGTTCCGTGCGCAGAGGGGTGTGACGCGTGTCCAAGCAGGAGCGGTGGAGCAAGCTGCTGGAGCTGCTGGCCGTCGAGGGAAGAATCGACGTGGAGGAGGCCGCCGAGTCCGTCGGCGTGTCACCCGCGACCATCCGCCGGGACCTCGACGGGCTCGCGGAACAGCGGATGCTCGTCCGGACGCGCGGTGGAGCCATCGCGCACGGCGTCTCCTACGAGCTGCCGCTGCGCTACAAGTCCTCCCGGCACGCGTCCGAGAAGCAGCGCATCGCCGCGGCCGTGGTGGAGCTCCTGGGCGTGGGGGACGTCGTCGGGCTCAACGGCGGTACGACCACGACCGAGGTCGCCCGGGCGATGGCGCTCCAGGCGGGCGGCAGTCCGCCGGGCGAGCCGTGGGAGAACACCTCCGGGACGACGTACACCGTCGTCACCAACGCGTTGAACATCGCCGGCGAGCTGGCGGTCCGCCCGCAGATCAAGATCGTGGTCACGGGCGGCGTGGCGCGTCCGCAGACCTATGAGCTGGTCGGCCCGCTCACCGCGGGCGTGCTCAACGAGGTGGTGCTCGACGTCGCCGTGCTCGGCGTGGACGGCGTCGACCCGCAGCTCGGGGTCATGACGCACCAGGAGGACGAAGCGGCCATCAGCAGGCTCTTCACCGAACGCGCGCGCAAGGTGATCCTCGCGACCGACTCCTCCAAGATGGGCCGGCGCGCCTTCGCCAGGATCTGCGGACTCGACCGCGTCGACGTGCTCGTGACCGACTCGGGGCTCGCTCCCGACCTGGCGGCCCGGATCACGGAGGCGGGCATCGAGGTCGTCACCGTCTGACGGGGCCGCCCCCGCCCCCCGCCCCCCGCCCCCCGGCCGGGGGGCGGGGGCGTCCTGCGTGGGGTCAGTCGACGTCCGCGACGCAGCGGAAGCCGATGTTGCCGGCGCTGCTGTCGGGGGTGTTGGAGCTGCGGGCGTCGACGCGGTACCGGAAGCAGTAGCTCTCGTGGCACAGGTAGGAGCCGCCCCGCATCACCTTGCGCTCCCCGCGCGGCGGCCCGGCGGGGGCGGTCCGCGGGCCGGTGGCGTGCCATGTGGGGTGGAACCAGTCGGCGCACCACTCCCACACGTTGCCGCAGGTGTTGTGCAGCCCGTAGCCGTTGGGCTCGTACGCGTCGGCCGGTGCGGTGCCGAGGTGGCCGTCCGCGCCCGTGTTGCGCGTGGGGAACTCGCCCTGCCACACGTTCATCCGGTGCACGCCACCGGGTTCGCGCTCGTCGCCCCAGGGGTAGCGGGCCTGCACCAGGCCGCCGCGGGCCCCGTACTCCCATTCGGCCTCGGTCGGCAGGCGCTTGCCCGACCACTTCGCATAGGCCCGGGCGTCACGCCAGGTGACATGGACCACCGGGTGGTCCATGCGGTCGGCGATGCCCGAGCCCGGGCCCTCGGGACGGCGCCAGTCCGCACCGGCGACCTCCCGCCACCAGGGGGTCGCCGGTACGGGGCGGCGGCCGTGTACGCCGTCGGGCAGCAGACCGGCGAACACGAAGGAGGTGCCGAACCGCTCGGCCAGCGTCACCCATCCGGTGGCGTCGGTGAACGCGGCGAACGCCTCGTTGGTGACCGCCGTCGTGTCGATCAGGAACGGAGCGAGGCGGATCTCGCGCACCGGGCCTTCTCCGTCGGCTGCGTAGCCGTCTCCGGCGTCGGTGCCCATCAGGAACGTACCGCCGGGCAGGCGCACCATGCCGGGGTGTCCGGCCGGGAGGTCTCCCACCGCCACGCCCGGTTCCCTGGCCTGCGGCTGCCGCAGGCTCGGTTCCGCGACCGGCAGTTGCCGCTCCCGCCCGGCCTCGCGGCTCGCGGCGCAGCACGACCGCTCCTGACTCACGGCCTCTCGGCTCACGTCAGGGTCACCGGTGCGCCGCTCGTGCGGCTGCGGTGGGCGGCCTCGACGATCGCGACGATGTCCCGCACCTCCGCCTCGGGGACGTTGGGGATACCGGTACGGCAGGCGTCGACGATCGAGGTGAGCAGTCCGGTGAGCATGGGAGGTCCGGCCTCGATGGTGAACTCCCCTTCTCCGCGCGGGCCGTTGACGCGTCCTGTCGTGAGCGGTGACCACCGTTCCTCGCCGCCGAGGGTCGCCACCCGTCCGTCCGGCCAGGTCAGAGTGACCCTGTCGCCGGTCGAGGCGTCGACGTACGCGCATCCCGGCCCGAGCGCCGCGACCGCGAGGTCGACCAGGTGCACGCCGTACCAGGCCAGGAACGGGTGGCCGGGCTGGGTGGGCAGCGGGCCGGTCAGGTCGACGCGGTCGGCCCCGCCTCCACTCCCGCCCACAGCGCGCCGGAACTCGGGGGTGAAGCGCTTCGGCGAGCCCGCCAGGGGCAGGCACCCGTGCGTGGCGGCCGTCGCCAGCATGGCCGTGGCGTCCTCGGTCGTGAGAGCGAAGCGCGTGTCGACGTAGACCGGTTTGCCGAACGGAGCCAGCCGGGTGAAGTACCCGGCGTGGGTACGCGCGTCGGAGGCGACGACGAGCAGGACGTCACAGCGCTCGGCGACCTCCTCCGGGGTGGCGTACAGCGGAACCCCGAGCTCTGCCACCTCCTGGGCGAAGACGTCGATGCGGTCGCGGCTGAGCGGGAAGTCCTCGGCCGCCACGCCCTTCCAGGCGGCGACGACCGTGCCGCCGGGCACGGCGCCCGTGACGCCGTCGCCGAACAGCCGGGTGAACGACGGTGCGTGCGGGGAGTCGACGCCGATGAGTCCGCACCGCAGGGGTGGTGCCGTCATGTCGTCCGTCATCCCTTCACCCCCGACGAGGTGACGCCGGCGACGATGTGCCGCTGGAGGACCATGAAGATCACGAAGCAGGGGATGAAGCTCACCAGAGCGGCGGACATGATGCCGGCCGTGGACACCGTCTCGGTGTGCAGGGTGGCGAGTCCGACCGTCAGGGTGCGGGCCTCGTCGGTCTGGCCCACGACCAGCGGCCACAGCAGGTCGTTCCAGTGCCACAGGAAGACGAAGATGGCGAGCGTGGCCAGCACCGGCCTGATCAGCGGCAGCACGATCCGCAGGAAGGTCCGCCACTCCCCCGCACCGTCGATCCGTGCCGCGTCGAACAGCTCGTCGGGCAGGTCGCGGACGAACTGCCGTATGAGGAAGACCGCCTGGGCGTTGGCGAGGGTCGGCATGACCAGGCCCCACAGCGTGTTCACGCCGTCCATGCGGGCGACGAGGACGAACGTGGGGATGAGGGTGGCCTGCATCGGCACCATCAGGGTGGCGACGATCGCCCACAGCAGCGCGTTGCGCCCCGGGAACCGCTTGCGTACCAGGGCGTAGGCGGCCATGGAGGCGGTGAGGAGGATGACCACCACGGAGACCACGGAGTAGACGAGGGAGTTGACCAGCCAGAGCGGGAACTCGCCGACCTCGAAGATCCGGGTGATGTTGTCGAGCGTCAGGGAGTCGGGGATCGCGTGCGGCAGGGTGGGCGCGTCCTCGGGCGAGAGGGCGAGGACGACCACGGCGATCAGCGGCGCGACGGTGAACAGCGAGGCGGCGGTGAGCGCGAGGGTCGGCAGCCAGGCGCGGGGCCGGCGGGCGCCGGGGCGGGCGGCGTCGAGGGCGGACGGCGGAGTGGTCACGGGGTCTCCTTGCCTTCGACGAGGCGGCGCTGGACGAGGGACAGGACGAGCACGATGGCGAAGAGGACCATGCCGATCGCCGCCGCGTAGCCGAAGTCGAGGAACTTGAAGCCCTCGTCGTAGAGGAAGTAGATGAGGCTGTGGCTGGCCCGGCTGGGGCCGCCGCCCGTCATCACGTAGATGGTGTCGAACACCTGGAAGCCGATGATCGTCTCGATCACGAGGACGAAGAACATCACGGGCCTGAGCAGCGGGAGGGTCACGTGCCGGAACGCCTGCCAGCTGGTCGCCCCGTCGAGGCGCGCCGCCTCGTGGACCTCGGCGGGCTGGGCCTTCAGGCCGGCGAGGAAGACGAGCATCGAGTATCCGAAGCCCTTCCACACCGAGACCAGCGCGAGGCTGGCGAGGACCAGGAGCTGGTCCCCGGACAGGAACGGGACCGGGCCGAGTCCGAGCCCGCCGAGCGCGGCGTTGAGCGGCCCGTCGCCGTCGAAGATCCAGGACCAGATGATGCCGGCCATCACGAAGGAGCTGAGGTAGGGGACGAAGAGCACGGCCCGGAACGTGCCGGTGAACCGCACCAGTCGGTTCAGGAGCAGCGCGCCGGCCAGGGAGACGACGATGATGAGCGGCACGAAGACGATCACGTAGCTCACCGTCACGCCGAGGCTCTGCCAGAAGTGGGGGTCGGAGAACAGGCGGGTGTAGTTCTCGGCCCCCAGCCAGGTGACGTCGCCGTTGAGGCGGTAGCGCGTGAGGCTCATGGCCCCGGCGCCGGCGATGGGGAGGAACTTGAACACCGCGAAGATGACGAGCGTCGGCAGCACGAACAGGATGCCGGCCATGGCCTCACGGCGCTTGAGGCGCCGGCGGGCCGCCCGGCTGCTCGGGGTGAGGTGCGGGGGCTCGGGACGGCGGAGTGGTCGGCGGAGCGGTCGGCGGTCCGAGTCGGTGCTCGGAGGTGTGTGCACGGACATGGCGGCCTATCAGCGGGGAGGGTTCAGGACCGGGCGAGGAGGTCGCGCGCTTCGTCGGCGGCCTTCTTCAGCGCCTCCTGCGGCGTGCGGTCACCGCTGAGGGCGGACTGGATGTAGGGCGCCAGCGTGGCCATCACCTGGCGGGCGGCGGGCGAGGGCTCACCGGCGTTGGCGTACGCGAGCGCTTCGTTCAGGACCTGGACGTCGGGTCCCGTGCCCGGTGCCTTGACGTCGGTACGGGTCGGGAAGGTGCCCGACGCGGCGTTGAGCGAGGCCTGTGCCTCGGCCGAGGTCAGGTACGCCAGGACCTCGTAGGCGGCTTCACGGTTCTCGTCCTCGTTGATGGAGGTCAGGGAGAGCAGGCCGGGGTTGCCGTAGGTCGCCCGGACGGCGCCCTGGAGCGGCAGGCCGAGGGCCACGTTCCCCTCCCCGAGCGCGGCGCGCATCTGCCGGAGTTCGGGCAGCGAGGTGACGGCGCGCATCGCGACCTTGCCCTGGGCGATGGGAGCGCCCTCGACCTTGGGGCCCTCGGTCACGGCGTCGGCGGGCAGGCCGCCCTGCTTCTTCAGGTCGACGAGGAACCGGAGGGCGGAGACGCCCTGCTCCGAGTCGAAGGCGACGTCCTTGCCGCCCTTGGCGAAGACCGTTCCCCCGGCCTGCCAGAGCAGCGGATAGAACGAGAGGTTGAGCGTCTGCTCGCTGCTGCCCGCGTAGTCCATGACGGCGATGCCCTTCTTGGCGAGCACGGGGGCCGCCTTGAGGACGTCGTCCCAGGTCTTGGGCAGTGCGAGGCCGGCGTCGGCGAAGATCTTGGTGTTGTACGCGGTGGTGTTGATGTTCTGGAAGACGGGGACGCCGTAGAGCTTGCCGTCGAAGGTGGCGGCCTTCAGCGTCTCGGGACGGAACGCCTTCCGCTGGTCGGCGACGGCGTCGTCGACGGGCAGCAGTCCCCGCACCTTGTCGTAGGTAGCGGCCTGGTCGGGCGTGATCAGCACGATGTCCGGTCCGGAACCGGCCGCGAGGGCGGCGGATATCTGCGCGTCGCGCTTGTCGAAGGTCTGCAGCTCGATGTTCAGGTCGATGCCGGGGTGGGCCTTCTCGAAGGCGGCTTCGGTCCGGTCCCAGTACTTCTTGCTCGCCGCCTCGTCCTTGATGACCGGGTACATCCACAGGGTCACCTCGGCCTTCCCGTTCCCGTCGGAGGCGGAGCAGGCCGTGACGACCAGGACGGCGGAGGCGGCCAGGGCCGCGAAGCGGAGCGGTCGTGTCCTCATGCGGATTCTCTCTCTCGGGACGGAGTGGCCCGCGCCGCGTCGGTGAGCGCGGCGAGGGCGGCGCGGTGGCGCGGCAGCAGGGGGTCGGGGGTCAGGAGGGGGTCGTCGGTCTCGCGCATCCAGCGGAGCAGGGCCTCGGCGAGGCCGGCCCGTACGGAGGCGAGGGCGGGGTCGTCCGCGCGGTTGTCGCACTCGTGCGGGTCACGGACGAGGTCGTACAGCTCCAGGGCCGGACTGGATCCGATGGAGGGTCCCCGGAGGACGGCGGGCAGGCTGCGGTGGATCCAGGACTGGGTGGGGTCCATGGCCTGCGGGGCGTTGGAGAAGTTGGCGACGAGTTTGTACGAGGCCGACCGCGCGGAGCGCTTCGGGTCGTAGTAGATGTGGTGGGTGAGCTGCCCGAAGGTGTGGGTACGGGCCGGGCGGCCCTGTTCCACGACGGGGACGAGACTGACGCCCTGGCCGTCCGCCGGTCGTGGCAGGCCGACGAGTTCGCACAGGGTGGGCAGGACGTCGACGTGGCTGACCATGGCGTCCAGGCGGCGGGCGTGCCATGCGGGTCGGCCGGGCACGCGCATCATGAGCGCGACTTCCAGGCCGGGGTCGTAGAGGGTGCACTTCGCCCGGGGCAGGGCGAGGCCGTGGTCGGTGGTGAACACCACGATCGTGTCGTCGCTCAGGCCGAGCGTGTCGAGGCGGGCCAGGATGCTGCCGACGCCCTCGTCCATGTGGCGTACGGCGCCCTGGAGTTCGGCGATCTCCTCGCGGGCGCCTTCGTCGTCCTGGAGGTACGGGGGGACGGTGATCCCGAGGGAGTCGTCCGGGGTCACCGTGTCGCCGAGGAAGCCCATGACTCCGGGGCGGTCGCGCTTCGACGGTGTGCGGTGCGGTTCGTGGAACCCGACCTGGAGGTAGAAGGGGGTGCCTGCCGCGGCCGCCCGGTCGAGCGCCTCGACGGTGCGCTCGACGACGGTGTCGCGGTCGCCGCCGCTGCGGACCCGGTCGAAGCCGAGGCGCTCGGCCACAGCATCGTCCGACAGGACCCGTGACTCGTGGTGCACGCCGACGAGTTCGGTCGCGTACCCGGCGGCGCGCAGCCGGCCGGCGAGGTGGGTCGCGGGGTCGGCGAGGTCCCAGCCGAAGGGGTCGTGGGTGAGGCCGAGGACCCCGTTGGTCTGCGGGTACGTGCCGGTGAACAGGGAGGCCCGGGCGGGGCTGCAGTGGGGGGCGGTCGCGAAGGCCGCTTCGAACAGCGCCGACTCCGCGGCGAGTGCGTCCAGGTGCGGGGAGACCACGGTGGGGATCCCGTACGCGCCGAGGAACCGTCCCAGGTCGTGGCAGTGGAGCAGCAGGATGTTGCGTGGCGTGGTCACGGTCATCCCCTCGTCGCCAGGTCCTCGCGCCTGAGCGCGTGTTCCAGGGGCTCTCCGGCCAGATGACGGCGGATCTCCTCCACGACGATCCGCCCGGCGCGCTGCCGCGAGTCGGCGGTCGCGCCCGCGAGATGCGGTGTGAGGAGGGCGTTCGGCAGAGCGCGCCAGCGGTCGTCGACGGGCAGCGGTTCGCGGTCGAAGACGTCGAGCGCGGCGTCGATCCGGCCCGAGGCGACCGCGTCGAACAGGGCGTCCATGTCGACGAGCGAGGGCCGGGAGGTGTTGACGAACCGGGTGCCGTCCCGCATGGCGGCGATCTCGTCAGCGCCGATCATGCCGTGGGTCTCCGGGGTGGCGGGGGCGTGTACGGCGACGACGTCGCTCGACGCGAGCAGGTCCCGCAGTCCGGTGGTGAGTCCGGCCAGCGGATCACCGGGCCGGACGTAGGGGTCGTGGACGCGGATGTCGGCGCCGAGCGCCCGGCACATGTCGATGTAGCGCCGCCCGGTCCGCGAGGCGCCGACGACGCCGATGCGGGCCCCGCCGATCTCGCGTGCCCGCTCGGACCCGGCGGCCGTCTCCCAGCTCCGGCCGGAGCGGAGCGCGTGGTCGTGGCGGTGGGTGCGGCGCAGCAGGGACAGGGTGAAGCCGAGGGAGAGCTCCGCCACGGCCGGGGCCATCGCCGCTCCCGCCTGGGAGACGGGCAGTCCGGTGGCCCAGAAGTCGTCGCTCACGAGCTGGTGGAGCGAGGACGCGGCGTGCATGACGAAGCGCAGGTCGGGTGCCAGTGCGAGGCGGGTGGCGTCGAGCCGGGGGAATCCCCAGGCGGTGACGAGGACGTGTACGCCGTCGAGGGCCCGGCGGAAGGCGTCCTCCGCGTGCAGCGCGGCCGGCTCCCGCTCGGTGACCTCGCCGAGGGCTGCCAGTGCCTGGAGCGTCGCCGGGGGGAAGAAGGCTTCCTTCTCGGCCGGGGGGACGCTCAGAAGGATCCGGATGTGCGAGTCCGGGAGGCGCTGCTCCCGGACCGCTCCGAGGTGGTGACTCATGCGGCGAAGCTAGCCACCGCAGTTACTTCTGTCAATGACCGAATAAACTACACTGGCCCTCCGACCCCGAAGCCGGAGAACCCGTCCATGCCGAGCGATCACCAGAAGGAACCGTCAGTCATGAGGCCACGCGCCGGGAGCAAAGCCCTGATCCGCGAGATCAACGAAGCCCTGGTTCTCGACGTCGTCCGGGCGCACCGCCCGGTGGCCAGGGCGAGGATCGCCACCGAGACCGGACTGAGCCCCGCGACCGTCACCGGCATCACCGCGCGGCTGCTGGGCGCCGGGCTGCTCACGGAGACCGACGCCGTACGCAACACGGGAGGGCGGCCCGCCCGCCTGCTCGACCTGGGCACCGACGCGGTGGTCGCCGCCGGCGTCCGGCTGTCGGACACCGAGGCCTACGTGGTGCTGGTCGACCTGCGGGGCGAGGTCGTCGCCTCCCACCAGGAGCCGCTGACCTCCACCCGCCCGCAGGACGTCGGCGAGGGCATCGCCCGCGCGGTGGGCCTCGCCGCCGCGAGCAGACCCTCCTCGACCCTCATCGGCGTCGGAGTCGCCGTGTCGGGCGTGGTCGACCAGCAGAGCGGCGTCGTCCGGCACAGCGGATCGATGGGCTGGGAGGACGTCGCGCTCCAGCGCCGGTTGACGGCGCTGCTGGAGACGCCCGTCGTTCTCGACAGCTACGTCAACTCCGTCGCCTCCGGCCTGCTGCTCTTCGACGGGAGGCTCGCGGGCCGCGATCTCATGATCTTCAGCGTGGGCGCGAGCCTGGGCGCGTCCGTGGTGGTGCGGGGACGCGTCCACCGTGGGTTCAGCGGCACCGCCGGGGGCTTCGCCCACTCCTCCGTCGGCCGGGGCACGGGGCGGCCGTGCCACTGCGGTGCGGAGGACTGCCTGGAGACCTGGGCCAGCCACTGGGGCATCCGGCGAGAGCTGGAGCGGCGCGGCGAGACGGCGGGGAGCCTCGTCGGACGCGACGACGACGTCCTCGCGAGCGCCGCCGACTGCCTCGGCACCGCCGTCGCCAACGCCGCCAAGATGTTCGGCCCGGAGCGGGTCGTGCTCGCCTTCACGCCCGAGATGAACGTTCCGGCGCTCACCGCCCGGACCGAGCAGGTGTTCCGACGGCAGTACGCCCACGGCACCACCCCTCCCCCGGCTCTGGAGATCGCCGCGACCGGGCCCTCCGGTCACGCCTCCGGCGCCGCCTACACCGTCCTGGCGCAGCTCTTCACCGCCGGCACCTCCGAGGCGGAGACGACCGGCGCCCGCAGCACCACCCTCACGGTCGGCTGAACCCGGGCCGCCGGAAGCGCCGCGCGGCCGTGGGCGGTCGGCCGTCACACGGCCGCCTCCGCGGCGAGCAGGTCGCGGGCCAGCAGCCCCGCGCCCAGACACCCGGCGGCGTCCCCGAGGGACGCCGGGACGATCCTGGGCGACATCTGGAACGTGACGCGGTCCGCCACGGCCGCACGCAGCGGTACGAGCAGGGTGTCGCCGGCCTCGGCGAGGCCGCCGCCGATGATCACGGTGCGGGGATCCAGGACCGTGAGCGCGGTGAGCAGGCCGTCGGCGAGCGCGTCGACCGCCGCCCGCCACACCTCGGCCGCGGTCTCGTCCCCCGCCTCGACGGCCAGGGCGCAGGCGGCGGCGTCCGCTGCGGGGTCGCCGCTCGCCGCCGCCCAGGCACGGCCGATCGCGGCGGCGGAGGCCAGCGCTTCCAGGCAGCCGCGCCGACCGCAGTCGCACAGCGGGCCGTCGGGGCGGACGACGATGTGGCCGAGCTCGCCGGCGCGGCCGCCGGCACCGGCCTCGATGCCGTCGTCGATGCCGATCGCGGCGGCGATGCCGGTGCCGAGCGACACGTACAGGAACCGGCCGGTGCCTCGGCCCGCCCCGATGCGGCCCTCGGCGAGGCCGCCCGTGCGCACGTCGTGCCCGAGCGCGACGGGGATCCGCCCGAGCCTGTGCCGGAGCAGCCCCCGCAGCGGGACGTCCCGCCAGCCGAGCTCGGCGGAGTGGACGGCGACGCCCCGCTCCTCGTCGACGATGCCGGGCACGGCGATGCCCGCGGCCTCCGCCGCCGTGCCGAAGCGCGTCCGGCCGTGGTCGCGCAGCTCCTTCGCGAGGTCGAGGACCGAATCCACGACGGCGTCGGGCCCCCGCTCGCGCCGGGTGGCCCGCCACGCCGCGTGCACCACCGCCCCGTCCGGACCGACCAGGGCCGCCTTCATTCCGGTACCGCCCACAGCGAGGGCGATGACATGTCTCACGGGAGCACTCTCGGTTGAGGGCGCCTTCCCCTCGGGGAGGGGAAGGCGCCCTGTCAGGGGTTGTCAGGAACTCATTGCCCGGCGGGCCGGGTGAGGTCCAGGACGCGGATGTCGTCGTGGTGGACGACGCGCGTCGGGACGTCTCCCTTGTCGAGCGACTGGCCGGGGCGGTAGAGCCCCCACTTGAGGTAGCCGAAGTCCGCCGGGTTCACGGGGTGGAAGGTCTTCACGTTCTCGTACGTCTGCCGGAGCGTGAACTCCGCTTCGCCCGGCATCCGGGAGGAGACCTTGTAGTAGCCGGTGTTGTCGTCCGTCCACTTCACGTCCACGCGGAAGCGCATCCACTTCCCTATGTGGGGGCGGAAGTCGTCGACCACGGTGGCCTGGAGGTTCAGGGTCGGCGACCGGAAGGCGATGCTGTTCCGCTTGGTCATGAGGTAGAAGGACGGAAGGTTCCCGCCCGCGTGCTTCCCCTGGAAGATGATGTCGCCGGCCTCGGAGTCTCCGGGCGCGTACGTCTTCCAGTCCTTCAGCAGGACGCTGAACTCGTACCGCTGCTCGTCGCCCACCACGAACTTGCCCTCGTGGACGTCGTTCGTGGCGCTCTCGCTGCGCGGGGCTCCGTCGGAGACGTAACCGGGATCGCCCAGGGTCACCTTGTGGGCGACGGCGTGGTCGGATCCCGCGTCGACGACGTACGACGCGTCGGGCGCGGTCGCGTGCGTCGTGGTCAGGTTCGGAATGCCGGAGTTCAGCCGGCCGTTCCGGTAGTCGATGGTCAGCAGGGTCGAGGCGGTGCTGTTGCTGCCGCAGGAGGCCTCCGCGGCCGGGGCGGCGCCGTCCTGCCCGGCCTGCGCGGTGGCCAGGCCCCCGAGGGTGAGCGTCCCGGCCGCCACCACGGCGATGACGGACCGCTTCGTCGACTTCTTCATGGTCAGCTCCCCGGCTTGTCGTCGATGCGGACGAGGTTGCGGCCGCGCATCGTGTAGAGCAGGCCGCGGCTGTCGGCGTTGACGTGCGGACCGCTGTACCAGCCGCCGTTGATCTGGGCGACGACGGTGCTGACGGCGAACGTCTTGGGGTCGAAGCGGAACAGAGTGGTGTCGGAGACGCCGTAGACGGTTCCTCGGCTGATGACCATGGCCGCGAAGCCGGGGCACAGGGCGCGGTGGTCGGCGGTGTGGATCACCCGGCGGATCGTGACGTCGACGACGAAGAAGCCGCCCTGCCGCGTGAGTCCGTACAGGTGCCGGCCGCGTACCGCCAGCGCCGCCACTCCCGTGGTCAGGGACGCGGGGAGGTCGAGGCGCCACAGCTCCCGCCCGGCGACCGGGTCGAAGGCGACGATCGTGCCACGCGGGCCCTTGGTGGTGGGGTTGTCGCCACCGAGGTACGCGACGCCGTCCCGGGTGGCGACGGCCCGCACCAGCTGGGCCGCGTCGACCGGGTTGATGTAGGCGGCCTTCTTGCCGGTCTTCGTGGAGTACGTCCACAGGGAGCCGCCGCCCTCGGTGTCGGACTGCGCGCCGACCAGCATGAGCTCGTTGACGGGGTCGTGGCAGACGTCGAGCGGACGGTTCTGTTCGCTCGGGAACTCCGCCAGCTGGTGGGGCTGCTCGTCGCGCGCGGGGTCGTACGTCCACATGCCCTGCGAGCTGTACTGGCCGGTGTAGAGCACCCCGTCCAACACCTGGGCGTCCTTCGCCTCGCCAGGCGCCCGGAGGTTGACCACCTTGCCGCTGCGCAGGTCGTGGCGTGCGATGCCGTTGTTACCGCCGACGTAGACGAACCGGTGGTCGGCGGCGATGCCCATCGTGGTCTGCGGGGTGACGGGCGCGCCCGCCGGCCCGAGGTCGGTGACGACGGACTTGCCGGTGGCCGTGTCGATCTCCGCGACGAAGCCGTAGCCCGAGACGACGGTCAGGGTGCCGTCGGCGTGGTCCAGGCCCCAGATCTCGCCGAGGTCGCCGTCGAACGGGACGGGGGTGACGACCTTCGTCGCCGTCGAGTAGGTGTGCAGGCCCGCGTCGGTGGCGAAGTGGATCAGGTCGCCGTGCGCGGCCAGGTTCTTGACCACCTTGCCGCTGGTGGTCGTCAGCGTGTACGAGGAGAGATCGGCCAGGTCCATGACGGCGAGCTTGGCGGGCTCGGTCGACCCCGAGGTGCTGACGGCGAGGCGGTCGCCGAAGACGGCGAGGTCGCGCAGGCTGGGGTCCTTCTCCATCTCCGGCGGCGTGACGTCGGCGAAGGTGCCCGCCGCCCGGTCGTACGCGTACAGCGAGGCCTTGCTCGCCCCGTCCCCGCCGGACAGGACGCTGCCGGCGCCGAAGAAGACGGTGGTGTCCGTGGCGGCGACGGCCCTGGCCAGGGTCGCCTTCGGGTCGGGGATGCCGAGCTTGGTCACCTTGCCGGTGCCCGGGTCGTACATCCACAGCGCGGGCGCCTTCCCGGGGATCCCGCCCACCGCGTACACGGTGCCGTCCGGGGCGACGGCGAGGTCGCGGATGTCGCGGTCCTCGGTCCGGCCGACGCCCACGGCGGGCTTGTCCGGGGTGGTCAGGTCCCAGCGGAAGATGTTCGGCTTACCCTCGTCGCCCTTGGTCAGGATGCCCGCGTACAGGTACCTGCCGGTGGGGTCCGCGACGAGCGTCTGGATCGAGTGGCCCACGCCCAGGACGGTCTGGGACACCACCTTGCGGGTCGGCAGGTGGAAGGCGATCACCTGGGTCGGTTCGAGGTTGCGGGACCCGATGTAGACGGTGTCACCGACCTGGAGCGCGCTCATGAGCGCGAACTGCTCGATGCCGGGGCCGAGATCGGTGATGCTGGTGCAGGCTCCGCGGGAGGTGGCCTGCGCCGGTGCGGTGAGCAGCGGGGCCGCGGCCGCGGCGAGCCCGAGGGCACCGCCTGCCACGAGCAGCTGACGCCTGCCCATCGACGGAGAGTGCTGCATGGGGGGACTCCTTTGGTCGTTGTGCGGGGACACAGAGCGGGGAGGAGCGAGAGAGCCGTGGTGAGGAGCTCACGGCAGGGGTGGCCGGTCCCCGGATCGACGGAATCCGGGGACCGGACGTGTCAGGCCGACGTCGCGAGGGCGGCGTGGTGCACGCCGTGCGCGAACGGTTCTCCGGCGCAGTAGCGCTCGACCTCGTCGAGCGCGCTGCCGGTGATCCGGTGGAGTTCGCCGCCCAGTGAGCCGGCGATGTGCGGCGTGAGCAGGACGTTCGGCAGGTTGTAGAGCGGGGAGCCGGCGGGGAGGACCTCCGGTTCGGTGACGTCGATGACCGCGCGGATCCGTCCGGAGACGGCTTCCTCGGTGAGGGCCTCGGTGTCGACGAGGGACCCGCGTGCCGTGTTGATCAGCGTGGCTCCGTCGGGCATGAGGGACAGCCGGCGCGCGTCCAGCAGGTGGTGGGTCTCCGGCAGGGCCGGCGCGTGCAGCGAGACGACGTCCGAGCGGGCGACGAGTTCGTCGAGGTCGACGTGGCGGGCGCCCAGTTCCGCGGCCTGCGCGGCGTCGACGTGGGGGTCGGCGAGGAGCAGGTCGAGGTCGTAGGGCCGTAGCAGTTCGAGGACCTTGCGGCCCACGAGGGACGCGCCGACCAGGCCCACGGTCCGGCGGTAGTTGCCGAACCCGGGGAAGTGCCCGGACCAGTCGAGGGCGGCGCGGTGGCGGCGGTAGAGGTCGCCGATGTCCAGGACCCGCTTGTTGGCGAAGAGGATCGCGGCGACCGTGTACTCGGCGACGGGGACGGCGTTGGCCGCGGCGGCCGAGGAGACCGTCAGTCCGCGGTCCCAACAGGCCTGTGTGACGTGGTGCTTGACGCTGCCCGCCGCGTGGACGATGGCCTTGAGGGCCGGGGCCCGGGCCAGGACCTCCTCGTCGATGACGGGGCAGCCCCAGGACGTGATCAGGATCTCCGCGTGCTCCAGGGCCGGTTCCTCGGTGAGGTCCTCGGCGACGTGGTCCGGGTCGATGTCGACGTACGCCGTCAGACGCCGGATCTCGGCGGGTCCGAACAGCGCGTCCCGGTGGCGCCGGCCCATGGCGAACAGGGCGCGGGGGCGGGGGCGGGGGCTGGTGGTCGCGGGCAGGGTCCCGGTCCCGGTCCCGGTCTCGGTCTCGGTCTCGGTCAAGGTCGAGCGCATGGGGGAATTCCTCACGGTGGCGGCCTACTTGACGGCGCCGGCGGTCATGCCGGACTTCCAGAACCGCTGCAGCATCAGGAAGAGGACGATCAGCGGGACCACGGCCACCAGCGAGCCGACGACGGCCAGCAGATAGTCCTCGGGATGGCCCTGCGAGAGCGCGGACGAGTACCAGACGTACAGACCGAGGTTGACCGGGTACAGGTCCTGGTCGGACAGCATCACCAGGGGAAGGAAGAAGCTGTTCCAGATCTGGGTGAACTGGAAGAGGAAGATGGTCACGAAGCCGGGCGCGATCATCGGGAACGCGATGCGGCAGAAGGTCCGGAACTCGCCGGCCCCGTCCATCCGCGCCGCTTCCAGGACTTCGTCCGGCACGTAGGAGGCGCTGAAGACCCGCGCCAGGTACACACCGAACGGGAAGACGAGTCCGGGGATGAACACGCCCCAGAAGGTGTTGACCAGGCCTGCTTTGGCGGCGAGCAGGTACAGCGGGATCGCCATCGCCGTGCCCGGCACCATCACGCCGAGCAGGACGAGCGAGAACAGGCGCTCCTTGCCGGGGAACGCGAGCTTGTCGAAGGCGTAGCCGGCGGCGATGCTGAACACCGATGCCAGGAGGGCCCCGACGCCGGCGTACAGCACCGTGTTGATCAGCCAGCGCACGTAGATGCCGTCGCCGGCCGTGAACAGGTGCCCGAGGTTGTCGGCGAGGTGGATGTCGTCGCCGAGGGCGAAGCCGTTCGTGCCGAACAGGTCCTCGCGGCTCTTGGTGGAGGACAGCAGCAGCCAGGTCAGGGGCAACAGGGTGTAGAGGGTGGCGAGGCCCAGCATCGCCGTGACCCCGGCCTTGGACAGCAGGGCGGACGGTGACTTCGCGGCGCCCTTGCGCCTTCGAGGTGCCGGCCGGCGGCCGGACGGCGGCGGCGTCTCGGCCGCGCGGGCCGGAGCGTCGAGTGTGGAGGACTTGGTCACGACGTGCTCCCGCGGCGTGAGATACGGGTGACGGCGAACGACAGCACGGCGGCGAACAGGGCGATCAGCAGCGAGGCCGCTGCGGCCAGACCGAAGTCGTTGTTCTGGAAGGCGGCCGTCTGGACGTACATGTTGGGGGTCCAGCTGCTGCCGATGGCGCTGGACGCGTTGTAGATGACCTTCGGCTCGGTGAAGAGCTGGATCGACCCGATGACGGTGAACAGCACGGCGAGGGCGATCGCGGGGGCGATCATCGGGACCTTGATGGACAGGGCCGTGCGCACGGCGCCCGCGCCGTCGACCTTCGCGGCGTCCAGCGTCTCGCGGGGCACCGCCTGGAGGGCCGCGTAGAAGATGACCATGTTGTAGCCCGTCCATTCCCAGACGGCGATGTTGGCCGTGGAGAACACGGCGTTGTCGACCGACAGGAAGTTGATGTCGAAGCCGCCGGACTCCAGGAGGTCGATCACCGGGCTGAGGCCGGGCGTGTAGAGGTACACCCAGATCAGCGCGGCGATCAGTCCCGGCACCGCGTGCGGCAGGAAGAGCGCCAGCTGGAAGAAGGACCGGGCCTTGGCCAGACCCGAGTCGAGCATCAGGGCCAGGACCAGCGATCCGCCGATCATCACGGGGATGTAGATCGCGCAGTACGCGACGATGACGAGGAACCCGTCGCGGAACGCCTCGTCGGAGAGCGCGCGGGCGTAGTTGCCCAGCCCGCTGAAGACGTTCTCTGTGCCGCCGAACCCGAGGCCGGAGGTGCGGGTGGTGAACAGGCTCAGCCAGGCCGCGTAGAGCAGCGGGGCGAGGGTGACGGCCGCGAACAGGCCGAAGAACGGTGTGAGGAGCAGTGCGGCGGTCCGGCGCTGACCTCGGGCGGATGGGCTTGCCATACCGGCCTTCCTTGGGTGGGGCGGGGAGAACGTGGTGCGAAGGGGGAGGGGAGGCGGAGCCGGGGTCGGCCCGCCGCGCGGGCGGGGCCGACTCTCCGGGCCGCGGGCTCGGGGCTCCGGGCTCCTACGGGCTCGGGGCTGAGGGCCGCGGGCCGCGGGCTGCGGGCTCGGGGCTCCGGGCCGCGGGCTACGGGCTCCGGGCTCCTACGGGGCGGTGACCGTCAGGCCGCGCTGCTTCATCTGCGCGACCGTGGCCTGCTCGGCGGTGGCGAGGACACCGGGCAGGGTCACCGTGCCGTCGGCGACCTTCGGAAGCTGGTCCACGATGGCCGTGTTGGTGGCGCCCATGACCGGGCCCCACGTCCAGCCGGGCCGGGTGGCGTCGTAGGACCGCGACATGAGGGAGTAGATGTCCTGGCCGCCGAAGTAGTCCGTCTTGAAGGCCGCCTTCGTGACCGGGACGAGCTTCGGGTCCGCGGGGAACATGCTGCTGGTGCCGGTCGAGACCCAGGCCTTCATGCCCTCGGGGTCCGTGGTGATCCACTTGATGAACTCGGCGGCGGCACCGCTGTTGTCGGATCCCTTCGGGATCACGAAGGTCGAGCCTCCGTACATGCCCGAGGCCGGCTTGCCGTCCCAGGTCGGGACCGGGGCCACGGCCCACTTGCCCTTCTGGTCCGGGACGGTGGCCTGGTGCGCCCCGGCGCACCAGCTGGCGCAGACGTAGGCGACGGTCCGGCCCTTCTGGACGCTCGTCCAGAACGGGTCCAGCTGGCTCAGCGAACGGACGAGGTCCTTGCGGGCGAGGTCGCCCCAGTAGGCGGCGACCTTCTTCGACGGGGCGTCGTCGAGGGTGACCTTCCAGGCGTCCTTCTCGGCCGAGAACCACTGACCGCCGGCCTGCCAGGAGAGCGCGCTCAGGAGCCCGGGGTTGTCGGTGTACAGGACGCCGCCGCGGGCGGCCGGGTCGGCCTTCTTCACCTGCTCGGTCATGTTCCGGTACGCGTCCCACGTGGTGGGGACGGCGATCTTGTGCTGGGTGAAGAAGTCCTTGCGGTACATCATCATCAGGGGCGCCGCGTCACGCGGGACGCCCCAGGTCCTGCCGCCGAGGTCGACCAGCTGCCGCGCCGCCTCGGGGAAGCGTTCCTTCACGACCGGTCCGAGCGAACCGCTCAGGTCCTCGATCTTCCCCTGGGCCGCGAACTCCGGCAGGTGCGGGTACTCGACCACCGCGACGTCCGGCACGGTGCCGGCCTTCACGGCGTTGGTGAGCTTGGAGTAGTACTCCTGGCCCGAGGGGACGGTCTCGAAGGTCACCTTGATGTCGGGGTGGCTGCGGTTGAACGCCTCGGCCACCTTGTCGGAGCCCTTGAGGAAGGACCAGAAGGTGACCTCGCCGGTCTTCTTCGTCGCGGTCGAGGAGGCACCCTGGTCCGCCTGTCCGCACGCGGTGGCGAGGAGGGCGAGGGCTGTGACGGAGCCGGCCAGGACAGCCGTGGTTCTGCGAAGCATGATGTGCACCGATCGTTCGCTGGGGCGTCGAACGGAATCATTCGCCAGTAAACATGCTTCGTCAATGCTTCGTTCTTCATTTGATGTGAAACGAAAGGAAGTGAAAGCTAGCCACGGCCGTCCCGACGGCTCCTACGCGCGCTTCCCGGGTGCCGGGGAGACCCGGCTAGAGGCCCGCACCCGCAGCTCGGGGCGGAGGAGCAACTCGGCGAGGGGTGCTTCCGGGTCGGCGAGGCGGCGGCGCATCAGATCGACCGCCCACGCCCCCACGGCCCTCTTGGGCGGCGCCACGGCGGTGAGCGGCACATCGCTCAGCTCGGCGACCTCGTCGTCGTACGTCACGATCGCCAGGTCCTCCGGGACGCGCAGCGCGCGGGCCCGGAGGAGGCCGACCAGGGTGACCGCGTCGAGGTCGTTGTGGACCAGGGCGGCCCGGACGTCACCCGCCTCGACCGCCCGCACCAGCTCCTCGAACCACTGCGGGGACGCCTGCCCGTCGGTCGAGGCGATGCTGTACTCCGGGCCCGTCGCCAGCCCGAGAGCCTGGCAAGCCGCCGCGTAACCCTCGCGGATCAGGGGGGTGTTGGGGCTGTCCGCCCTCGCGACCAGGGCGATCCGCTCGTGCCCCAGCTCCGCGAGGTGCCGGACGGCCAGGCCCGCGCCGTGGGCGTGGTCCGACGCGACCTGCTCCAGCCGCCCGGCCTCGGCACCGGGGCGGCGGTCCACGAGGACCACCGGCACGTCGAGGCCGGCGAGCCACTTCTCGGTACGGTCCACGGGTTCGAGTCCGGCGTGCAGCATCAGCATCAGACCGTCGACGCCGGCCGCGACGAGCCGTCCCACCTGCTCCTGGTTCTCCGCCAGCGTCTCACCGGACACCGCGAGCACGATGCGCGCGCCGTGCGTGCGCGCCGCGTCCTGCACCCCTCGGATGATCTCGGGGTAGTAGTAGTCCCCCGGCGGCACGACCAGCCCCAGGGCCTGCTCCTGCCGCGCGGCCTGCCGGGGCGCGGCGGGGGCGGCGACGTCGGCCGCCTGCGCCGCGGTCGGCGACATGGCACCTCCGTGGACGCGGACGAGCAGCCCCCGGCCCGCCAGGTCCCGGACGTCCTGGCGGACGGTGACGGCGGAGACGCCCATCTCCTCCGCCACGTCCTTCACCTTGATCGCTCCCCGGCGCTCCACCAAGCGCAGGAGGGCCTCACGCCGCTCTTCAGCCAGCACTGACGTGCCCCCTCTCGTCGCGAGCGAAGCCATCTGCTTTCACTCGACAAACGAAAGGTATCAACCAACACGTGACACGTGTCCGTGTCACCGCTGGGCTCTCGAACGCCAGAAGCTTGCCATCCTCAGTGTGTTTACGTAAACATACCTACCGCAGGCCCTCCCCGGCCGCGACAGCGCGCGCCCGACCACCTCCAGCACAGGAGCACCCGCACATGCCCCTTCTCCAGATCGACGACGGCGGCTTCACCCTCGACGGCGAACCGTTCCGGCTCCTGTCCGGCGGGCTCCACTACTTCCGGGTCCATCCCGAGCAGTGGGCGGACCGGCTGCGCAAGGCCCGGCTCATGGGCCTCAACACCGTCGAGACCTACGTCCCCTGGAACCTCCACCAACCGCGGCCCGGTGAGTTCAGGACCGACGGAGGACTGGACATCGCGGCGTTCCTCGACCTCGCGGCCGCCGAGGGACTGCACGTGCTGCTCCGCCCCGGCCCGTACATCTGCGCGGAATGGGAGGGCGGCGGCATCCCCTCCTGGCTGCTCGCGGAGCCGGACATACGCCTGCGCACCCGCGACCCCCGGTTCCTCGCCGCCGTCGACGACTACTTCGACCGCCTCCTCACCCCCTTGCAGCCGTACCTGGCCAGCAGGGGCGGCCCGGTTCTCGCCGTCCAGGTGGAGAACGAATACGGGGCGTACGGCGACGACACCGCCTACCTGGAGCACCTGGCGGACTCGCTGCGCCGCCACGGGGTGGACGTCCCGCTGTTCACCTGCGACCAGCCCGCCGACCTGGAGCGCGGCGCGCTGCCCGGTGTCCTGGCCACGGCCAACTTCGGCAGCCGGTCCGCGCAGAGCATCGCCGAGCTGCGGGCCCTCCGGCCGAAGGGTCCGCTGATGTGCACCGAGTTCTGGATCGGCTGGTTCGACCGCTGGGGAAGCCGCCATGTCGTCCGCGACGCCGGCCACGCGGCGCAGGAGCTGGACGAGCTGCTGGCCGCCGGTGCCTCCGTCAATTTCTACATGTTCCACGGCGGCACCAACTTCGGCTTCACCAACGGCGCCAACGACAAGCACACCTACCGCCCCACCGTCACGTCGTACGACTACGACGCCCCGCTCGACGAGGCCGGCGACCCGACCGAGAAGTTCGCCGCCTTCCGCGACGTGATCGCCGCGTACGCGCCGGTCCCGGCCGGCCCCGTCCCGCCGCCCGGCCCGAAGCTCGTCCGGACGGCCGTGCCCCTCACCGAGAGCGCCGGCCTGCTGCCCTGCGCCGAGGCCCTCGGCGCCGCCGTCGCCGCACCGCGGCCGCTGACCATGGAGCAGCTCGGTCAGGACTTCGGGTTCGTCCTGTACGAGACGGTCCTGGCGTCGGCGGGGGCGGGCCTGCTGGAGGTGGAGCACGTCCGGGACCGCGCCCAGGTCTTCGTCGACGGGGTCCCGGCCGGCGTGCTGGAACGGGAGAGCCACGAGCACGCCCTGGCCTTCACCGCCCCACGGGCGGGCAGCGTCCTCGCCGTGCTGGTGGAGAACCAGGGGCGCGTCAACTACGGGCCGGGCATCCACGACCGCAAGGGCCTGCTGGGCCGGGTCCTCGTCGACGGCGACGAACCCACCGCGTGGACGAGTCGGCCGCTGCCGCTGACCGATCCGGCCGCGCTGCCGTTCGCGGCGGGTACGGCTCAGGCCGGGCCGACGTTCCACCGCGGCTCCTTCGAGGTCGACGAACCGGCCGACGCCTTCCTCCACCTCGACGGCTGGACCAAGGGCAGTGTGTGGATCAACGGGTTCGCGCTGGGCCGCTTCTGGTCGCGCGGCCCCCAGCGGTCCCTCTACGTCCCGGCGCCCGTCCTGCGCCCCGGCACCAACGAGATCGTCGTCCTGGAGCTGCACGCCTGCCACCGCGCCCGGACCGTCGAACTCCGCGAGAGCGCCGACCTCGGCCCCACCGAGGAGTAGCCCCCGGCGGCGACGCACGAGAGCCGGGCTCCGACCAGAGGGTCGGAGCCCGGTTCCTTCCGCGTCAGCCCAGGCGGAGCTGCTGGCTCGTGCCGCCGTCGCAGGTCCGCTGTACGGCGGGGGCCCCGGCGGCGGTGGATCCGCCGCTCACGCCCAGGCACTTGGCGCTGTGCCGGGCGGTCAGCGTGACGTACCCGTCGCCCGTGCTCCGCGCCGCCCACTCCTGGTTGCGGCCGCCGTTGCACGCGTACTGGAAGACCTCCGCGCCGTCGGCCGTGGACTCCCCGCTCACGTCGAGGCACTTGCCGCTGTGGCGGGCGACGACGGTCACGTAGCCGCCGCCGGTGGGACGCAGCGACCACTGCTGGTTCGTGCCGGTGTTGCAGCCGTACTGGACGACGGCCGCGCCGTCACCGGTCGAGGCGTTGACGACGTCGAGGCACTGGGAACTGTGCCGGAGGGAGAGCGTCTTCCAGACGTCGGGTGCCGTGCCGGCGAAGGTCCAGGACTGGTTGCCGCCGGTCGTGGGCTGGTAGACGCCGACGGGCGCGCCGTCGGCCGTCGAGGCGCCCGTGACGTCGAGCAGCTTCCCGGTGGCGCTGTTGATGAGGGTGCTGTGGCCGTCGCCCGTGGTCGAGCGGATCCACTGCTGGGCGGTGGACGATCCGGACGAGGCGAGGACCAGGGCGCCGCCGGAGACGGAGAGCGCCTTGCCGGACTTGACGTGGGTGAGGCGGTAGGCGGCGGTGTTCCCCCAGTCGCCGGCGGACAGCTTGGTGAAGGTCCACTGCTGGGCGGTGTCGGCCGGTGCGGGGGTCTGCTGCACGACGGTGCTCTTGCCGCCGACGGTGACGACGGAGAGGGCCTTGCCGCTGTGGTCGTTGAGCAGCCGGCGCGGCGTGCCGGTGGGGGCGGTGGTCGCCGTGGTGTTCACGCCGTCGACCGTGGGCAGGACGAACGTGGTCACGGAGCCGGGGCCGACGGTGGCCTTGAGCGTCCGCCCGGCGACCGCCGCGTCGCCGTCCCGCTGGAGGTTCTTGCCGGCGTCGGTGGTCCAGCGTTCGACGGGGCCGTCGGCGGCCGTCTGGAAGCCGTCCAGGTTCAGGGTGAGCTCGCGCGCCTCGCCGGTGGGGTTGGTGTGGACGACGACCGTGCCCCCGCCCGGCCGGACCGCCGCCAGGGTCTGCGGGTCGTCGGTGTTCATGACGCGTGCGCCGGGGCGGACGAATCGGCTGTAGTTCGCCATCGCCCAGTACTTCTTGTTCTTGCGCAGGGGCTCGGTCGCCGTGTTCTCGGGGGTGAAGTCCGTCTGGATCAGGCCCCAGTTGGAGTTCTCGCGGGACGGCGTCATGTTCTCGTAGTCCTCGACCGCCTGCCACAGGACCCAGGCGCGCGGCTCCAGCTCGCGCACGTCGTCGTTGATGCGCTGGGCGAGGTCGAGGGCGGGGCTCATGGAGGTGAAGCTCTGCGGGACGCTGCCGCCGAGATCCACCTCGGACATCCACAGCGGTGTGGCCTCGCCCTTGGCGATGTCCCGGGCCCCGGTGCGGCCGTTCGTGCCGTAGGTGTGCGTGTTGAGCCGTCCGACCGCGTCGCGGACGGCGGGGGCGTACGACTCCCAGTCGGACCGGAACTTCTCCGGGTTGGTCTCGTCCATGGCGGCGATGGGGGTCGTCACGCCCTGGGCGTCGAGCGCGGCGCGCAGCGTGCTGATCATGCGGGCCTGGGAGGCGCGGTCCCAGTGCGAGCCCTCCTGGCGTCCTCCGGCGTGCCAGTAGTCGGTGTCGGGCTCGTTGACCGGGGAGACCGAGTCGAAGGTGACGCCGGTGGCGGACTGGGCCCGCTGGAGGGAGCCGGTGAGGTAGGCGGCGAACCGGTCGTACTGGTCGGAGCGGAGGTTGTCCTGCCAGCCGTTGGCCGCGCCGGACGCCAGGCCGCTCTGGGTCATGAAGTACGGGGCGGAGTTGGAGAACGCCTCGAAGGTGGTCGCGCCGCGCGCCTTGGCGGCCGAGACCCACCACTGCTGGTTCGCGTCGGCGGTGGGGTTCCAGTGGTCGGGGCGGGCCGGGTCCCACCAGTCGGGGGCCTCGGCGCCGGGTCGGTTCCAGTAGCCGGGGACGGCGCCGCCGGGTCGCATGTAGGGGGTGGTCTCGGGGCTGTCTCCGCCGCCGATGTTGTACCGGGCGATCGTGAAGCCGAGGCCGTCGGCGCCGTAGAGGGCGTCGGCGAGGGCGTTGCGCTGGGCGTCGGGCCAGCCGCCGGTGACGTTGGCGAACCAGGCCAGTGCGGTGCCCCAGCCCTGGAAGGCCGGGTGCTGGTAGCTCGGGTCGAGGCGGACGGTCAGCGCCGCGGCCGGCGACTCCGCGGCGGCCGCCGGGGACGAGGCGGGCCCGACCGCGGTGAGGGCGGTCGTCGCGAGGGCCGTGGCCGCGCCCAGGGCGACGAGGCTCCTGGACGGGCGGGAGGAACGCGATCGGGGCCGGGGCGACGCCGGTCGGTGACGGATGGGGAACACGGACTGCTCCTTGAGGGCTGGGAGGGGGCGCGGCCGGACAGCGGGAAGGGGGGGCGCGACCCAGGGCGTACGGGCCGGCGGCTGCGGTGCCGCCGGCCCGGTCGGGTGCGCGGACGGTCAGGCCGCCGCGCGCCGCCACTTCTGGTTGTCGCCCGCGTTGCAGGTCCACTGCTCAAGGGCGGTGCCGTCGCCCGTCGACCAGTTCACGACGTCGAGGCACTTGCCGCTGTGCCGGGCGACGAGTTCGACGTAGCCGGCCGCGTCGGTCGTCCGGACCTTCCACTGCTGGGAGGTGGAGCCGTTGCAGGTGTTCTGCACCGCGAACGCGCCGTCCGCGGTCGAGGCGCCGGCGATGTCGAGGCACTTGCCGCTGTGCCGGGCCATGATCTGGACGTACCCGGTGCCCAGCTTCTTGATCCAGAAGTTCTGGTTGACGCCTCCGCCGCAGCCCCACTGGATCAGCTGCGCGCCGGCGTTCGTGTCGAAGTTCGCGACGTCGGCGCACTTGCCGCTGTGGCGGGCGGACAGCGTCTCCCAAGCGACGTTCATCCCGGTCACGGTCCCGGCGGCGGTGTCGACGGTGATCTGCGGGGAGTACTCCATCGTCATGGAGGTGTCGGTGGGGAAGTTCAGCGGCAGCCAGACGTACTGGGAGTCGTTGACGGTGCCGCCCATGGAGTTGCCCCAGCGGTCGCCCATGTAGAGGTAGCTGGTGCCCTTGGTGCCCTGGACCGGCAGGACGTAGGCGGTCTGGCTGCGGTAGGTCGTGGAGTCGCCCACGTCCTTCAGGTCGGTCCAGGAACCGGTGATGCTGCTCGCGGTGGCGTACTTCTGCTGGTTCGGGGACCAGCCGGTGGCGCCGGAGGTGAGGAGGAAGTAGACGCCGTTGCGCTTGAACATCGCGGGCGCCTCGCGCCACTGCCCCGACCACAGCTTCTGGACCTGGGACTCGATCCCGGTGTAGTCGGCGGTCAGCCGGTACACGTGCAGGTCCGCGTTCTCGTTGGCGGCCGAGATCATGTAGCCGGTGCCGTCGGTGTCGACGAACGTCGTGATGTCACGGGACATGTGCCCGAGGGGCCGGAAGCTGCCGCGCCAGGTGTAGTCGCCGTCCACGGTGGACGAGACGGCGACGGCGGCGCGCGCCTCCCCGTAGTCCGAGCCGTTCTCCTTGTGCATCCACATCACGAACTGTCCGGTGGCGCTGTTGTACACGACCTTCGGGCGCTCGATGTTGGCCCAGTCCAGCTCCGGGTCCGAGGCCTCGGTCAGGACGTGGTTGCGGAACTCCCAGGTCTTCAGATCGGTGGAGCGGTAGGCGGAGACGTACCGGAAGGTGTTGTCGGCGTTGCGGTTCTCACCGAACCAGTAGTAGTACTCGCCGACCTTGACGACGCCACCGCCGTGGGCGTGCACGGCGCTGCCGTCGGGGGCGGTGAACTGGGTCCCGTTGGCGAGGGTCACCGGGGCGGCATAGGCGGTGCCCACGGCGGCGAGAAGGGAGAGGAGGAGGGCGGAAAGGGCGGAGAGGACCGCCGCCGTTCCGGAGATCTTGAGTCGCATGTCGCGATACCTCGTGGTCTTCGTCGGACCGGGCGCTCCGCGCGGGCAGCGCGGACTCCGACCGCTGGGGGTCCGGAGCAGGGGGGCGCCCGGGAGAGATGGCCGACCGGTGGGGACGTACGGTCGGCCTCTGAGAGGGGGTGGCCGGTCGATCCGGACCGTCCCGATCACCGGATCTACGTAATGTTTTCGTAAACACGGCGTGACCGGAAGTGTGTGAGGCCTGCGGGACGCTGTCAAGGACTTGGGCGGAGACGGGCCGGGTTTTTGACCCGGCGGCGTGTTTGCGTCAACATTCAACAGCGGGAGCGCACGACGCGCGCACGCGCCAGGCCTCGGGAAAAGCGGGAAAAGGCGGTCGACTGTGGCGGAGAAGGCGGCGAGAGCACCTCGCTCGCGCACACCCCGGAAGTGGCCCTCCATGGCCGAGGTCGCGGCGAGGGCGGGTGTGTCCTCCCAGACCGTCTCCCGTGTCGCCAACAACCACGACAACGTGGACGAGACGACCCGCGCCAAGGTGCTGGAGGCCATGCAGGCCCTCGGCTACCGCCCCAACGCGGCGGCCCGGGCGCTGGTCACCGGCAAGTTCGGGGCGCTGGGCGTGGTCAGCTTCGACGTCGGCGCCCACGGCAACGCCCGGACGCTCGCGGCCATCGCCGACGCGGCCCGCGAGGCCGGCTTCTCCGTGAACTTCATGGGGATCCGCGCCCAGACCGAAGCCGCCGTCCAGCAGGCCTTCCGGCACCTGATGCTGCAGTCCGTCGACGGCATCGTGCTCATCGAGTCGCAGATGCTGGACACGCCGTCGCTGCGTCTGCCGCCCACGATGCCGGTGGTCGTCGCCGACGGCGACACCGGGCACCGCTACCCCAACGTCGACTTCGACCAGGCCCGCGGCACCGCGAGCGTCGTCGGCCACCTCCTCGACCTGGGCCACCGCACGGTGCACCACGTCAGCGGCCCGCGCGACTCCTTCGCGGCCCGGCGGCGCTCCGAGGCCTGGGAGCGCACCCTGGTCACGGCCGGCGCGCCCGTACCCCCGACGCTGTACGGCGACTGGAGCGCCGAGTCCGGCTATCTGGCCGGCCGTACGCTCGCCGAGGCCCCGGACGTCACGGCGGTGTTCGCGGCGAACGACCAGATGGCGCTGGGCGTCCTGCGCGCCATGCGCGAGGCGGGGCGGAAGGTGCCGGACGAGGTCAGCGTGGCGGGCTTCGACGACGTCCCCGAGGCCCCGTACTTCGAACCGCCGCTCACCACCGTCCACCAGGACTTCGACGTCGTGGGACGGCACTGCGTGACCCTGCTCCTGGAGCAGATCGAGCACCGCGCCAACGGCCCGCACCGCCTCGCCGTGGAACCCACCCTGGTGGTGCGGGGCAGCACGGCACCCCCGCCCGCCTGACGCCCACGCGCACGACCGCTCACCCGCCCGCCTGACGGCCCACACGCACGACCGCTCGTCCGCCCGCCCGACGCCCACGCACACCGCCGCCGCCCGCCCACGCATCCGTGGGCGGGCTTTCCCGCGTTGTCCACGACGGCGTCCCGGACCGCCCCGACCGGCCGTCGTGTCCCCGATCGTCATCTGAATCGTCTCTGTTCGCTACCGCGCTGTGCTTGACGCCCGTCTCACGGTGGTGCCACCATCAGGCCATCGATGATTACGTAAACATGGCTCATCGGATCAGTCTTCTTCCGGCCTGTCGGCCCTGAGGCTCACGCCTCCACCCCTCCGTTCCCGACCGGTCGGTCAACGACGCAAGGACCCACCATGACGCTCCTGTCGACGTCCGCACAGGCAGTCCCACCACCCCGGCCACGACGCCGCCGCCCCCTGGGTCGGTACGCCCTCACCGGATGGGGATTCGCCGGCCCGTTCGTCGCGGTCTTCGCCCTCGTCTTCCTCGCACCGATCGCGTACGCCGCCTACCTGAGCCTCTTCAGGGACCGGCTGATCGGCGGCAGGTCGTTCGTGGGCGCGGACAACTACACGCAGGCCCTGACCGACCCGCGGTTCTGGGACGGGCTGGCCCGGGTCGGCCTGTTCCTGGCGGTCCAGGTGCCGGTGATGCTGGGCATCGCGCTACTGGTCGCCCTCGCGGTCGACAGCGGCAGGCTCTACGGGAAGTCGTTCTTCCGCGTCGGCGTCTTCCTGCCCTACGCCGTCCCGGCCGTCGTCGCGAGCCTCATGTGGGGTTTCATCTACGGCACCCAGTTCGGCCTCGTCGGCAACGTCAACGAAGCGTTCGGCCTGTCGCTTCCCGACCCGCTCTCTCCCCCGTTCGTACTCGCCTCGATCGGCAACATCGTGACCTGGGAGTTCGTCGGCTACAACATGCTGATCTTCTACTCGGCCCTCAAGGTCGTGCCCCGCTCGCTCTACGAGGCCGCGGCCATCGACGGAGCCGGGGAGTGGCGGGTCATCGCCTCGATCAAGCTCCCCGCGATCCGCAGCGCCCTCGTCATCGCCACGATCTTCTCCATCATCGGCAGCTTCCAGCTCTTCAACGAGCCGAGCATCCTGCAGAAGCTCGCGCCCAACGCGATCACCAACGACTTCACTCCCAACCTGTACACGTACTCGCTGTCCTTCGCCGGCCAGCAGCACAACTACGCCGCGACCGTGGCCATCGTGATGGGCGTGATCACCGCGATCATCGCCTACACGGTCCAGCTGCGCGGCATGCGGAAGGGCTGAGCCGATGACCACGTCCCTCACCACCACGGCCTCCGACTCCGCCGCCCCCTCCTCCCCCGGCCGCCGCGTCGCCGCCGCTCCGGCCAGCACCCGCGGGTCCGGGACCGGTACGGCGAAGCGCCGGGGGCGACTCCCCCACACGCCGCTCCACCCCCGCCCCAGCGTGCCGCTCACCCTCGTGACCGGCCTGGTCCTCCTCTACACCCTGCTCCCGCTCGGCTGGCTCGTCGTCAACGCCACCAAGGACCAGAACGGGCTGTTCGACTCCTTCGGGCTCTGGTTCGCCGACGAGTCGCACTTCTGGGACAACGTCAGCCGCACGCTCACGTACGACGACGGCGTCTTCGTCCGCTGGCTGCTCAACACCCTGCTGTACGTCGCCGCCGGCGCGGGCGGCGCCACGGTCCTCGCCGTCCTCGGCGGATACGCCCTCGCCAAGTACGAGTTCCCGGGCCGCCGCGCGGTCTTCGCGGTGGTGCTCGGCGCCGTGGCCGTACCCGGCACCGCCCTCGCCGTCCCCACCTTCCTGATGTTCAGCAACATGGGGCTGACGAACACCCCGTGGGCGGTGATCATCCCGTCGCTGATCTCGCCGTTCGGGCTCTACCTGATGTGGGTCTTCGCCGCCGAGGCGGTACCCGCCGAGCTCCTGGAGGCGGCGCGCATCGACGGCTCCGGCGAGCTGCGCACCTTCTTCACGATCGCGCTGCCGCTGCTGATGCCGGGGACGGTCACCGTGCTGCTGTTCTCGATGGTCGCGACGTGGAACAACTACTTCCTGCCGCTGATCATGATCAAGGATCCCGACTGGTACCCGCTGACGCTCGGCCTGAACGCCTGGAACGCACAGGCCCAGACGGCGGGCGGCGAGGCCGTGTTCGACCTCATCATCACCGGCTCCCTGCTGACGATCGTGCCGATCGTGGCCGTCTTCCTGCTGCTCCAGCGGTACTGGCAGTCGGGCCTGGCCGCGGGCAGCGTCAAGGAATGACCCCGCCGCTCCCTTCTCCTTCTCCCTCCCCTTCTCCTTCTCCCTCTCCCTCCTCCCTGCCGCATCACCGACCAGGAGCACAGCCCATGAGAACGCACGCCGCCCGCAGACTCCTCGGCGCCCTCGCCGTCGCCTCCACGCTCGCGCTGACCGCGACCGCCTGCGGCTCCGACGCCGCGGACACCGACGCCGGCGGGAACTCGCCGAAGGACGTCCAGGCAGCCCTCGACAAGGGCGGAAAGGTGACCGTGTGGGCCTGGGAACCCACGCTCAAGAAGGTGGCGGAGGACTTCGAGAAGAAGTACCCCAAGGTCGACATCGAGCTGGTCAACGCCGGCACCGGCGACAAGCAGTACACCGCCCTGCAGAACGCGATGGCGGCCGGCTCCGGCGCCCCGGACGTCGCGCAGATCGAGTACTACGCCCTCGGTCAGTTCGCCATCGGCAAGTCGATAGAGGACCTCTCGCCCTACGGCGCCAAGAAGCACGGGCTGGCCTTCACGCCCGGCCCGTGGAACGCGGTCACCCAGGGAGGCGAGGCGATCCACGCCCTGCCCATGGACTCCGGCCCCATGGCCTTCTTCTACAACAAGAAGGTCTTCGACAAGCACGGCATCACGGTGCCGACCACCTGGGACGAGTACGTGGACGCGGCCCGCGCCCTCCACAAGGCCGACCCGAAGATCTTCATCACCAACGACACCGGTGACGCCGGTGCCACGACCAGCCTCATCTGGCAGGCCGGCGGCCGCCCGTACAAGACCGACGGCACGGACGTCACCGTCGACTTCGGCGACAAGGGCACCAAGAAGTACACCGCCACCTGGCAGAAGCTCCTCGACGAGAAGCTGGTCGCGCCGATCAGCTCGTGGAGCGACGCCTGGTACAAGGGCCTCGCCGACGGCTCCCTCGCCACGCTCTCCATCGGCGCCTGGATGCCGGCCAACCTCACCTCCGGCGTCGCGGCCGCCTCCGGCGACTGGCGGGTCGCGCCGCTGCCGCAGTGGACGAAGGGCGACAAGACCAGCGCGGAGAACGGCGGCAGCTCGCTCGCCGTCCCGAAGGCCTCGAAGAACAAGGAACTCGCCTACGCCTTCACGGAGTTCGCGACCACCGGCGCCGGGGCATCCAGCCGTGTCGCCGCCGGCGCCTTCCCGGCCACCCGCGCCGACCTGGAGTCCAAGGCGTTCCTCGACGCCGAGTTCCCCTACTTCGGCGGCCAGCAGGCCAACCGCGTCTTCGCCGATTCGGCGCGCAACGTCGGCGCCGACTGGTCCTACCTGCCCTACCAGGTGTACGCGAACTCGATCTTCAACGACACCGTGGGCAAGGCGTACGTCTCCCCCACGAAGCTGACCGACGGCCTGAAGGCCTGGCAGGAGGCCAGCGTCACGTACGGCAAGGACCAGGGCTTCACCGTCAACAAGTAGCCCTGCTCCCGCCCCACGACTGTTTGATTCTGTTAGACCCCCAGTGCGGCCGGGCATGCCATCGATCCCGATGACATGCCCGGCGAACTGGGGGTTTTCTGCTGTCATTTCGCGATCTACACGGCCATACATCACAGACTCGTCTCGACCTGCCACATCTCTTGACGCCCTCGTCATCGCGTTGTGTTATGTAGTTAATCGTTGGAACCTGTTCGATTTCGAAGAATCCAGGGTTCCCTGCCGAGGCGCGCGCCCCACTCCGCGGCCTCTTCCTCCTCTTCTCGAACCGACCTCCGCGACGCGTCCCCGAAGCGGCGGTCGCCGTCAGCACCAAGGAGCCCCCGATGTTCCGTTCCCCCTCCCGTCGTCGCGTCGCCGCCGCCACCGGCCTGCTCCTGACCCTCGGCCTGAGCACCGCGTGCTCCTCGGGCAAGGAGGCCGCCTCCGACGACGAGGCCGGCAAGGTCGGCACGGTCGACGGCGCGATCTCGATCACGTACCTGCAGAAGCAGGGCGACCAGGAGTACTTCATCGGCGAGGCCGCGGGCGCGAAGGAGAAGGCGAAGGAGCTCGGCATCGACCTCAAGGTCGTCAACCTCGGCAACGACGCCAACAAGACCGTCAGCGAGGTGCAGTCGGCGATCGCCCAGAAGGCGAACGGCGTCATCATCGTCGTCCCCGACCCGGCCGTCGGCCCGCAGGTCGCCCAGACCGCGAAGGACGGCAAGGTCGCACTGCTGACCTCCGACGACCAGATCTGCACCACCGGCCCGGACCCGGCCGCCTGCGACAAGGACGCCCTGGTGCCGCGGATCGGCTTCAGCGGCGCCCAGATGGGCGAGGAGGTCGGCAAGCGCGCCGCCGCCGAGTACAAGAAGGCCGGCTGGACGGCCGCCGACACCCGGGTCATCGCCGCATGGAAGCAGGACGTCACGGTCTGCGGCGACCGGGTCGCCGGCGCGAAGAAGGCCTTCGAGGCGGCCGTCCCCGGCGTGAAGACCATCGACGTCCCCACCGACAACACACCCACCGGCGCCCAGGACAAGATCGCCGCGACCGTCACCGCCAACTCCGGCGTCAAGAACTGGGTGATCTGGGGCTGCAACGACGAGAACGTCATGGGCGGCGTGACCGCGCTCGCCAACGCCGGCGTGAAGCCCGCCAACGTCATCGGTGTCGGGCTCGGCGCGTACCTCGCCTGCAAGGAGTGGCAGTCGGACAAGCCGACCGGCATGAAGGCCGCGCTGTTCATCAACGGCAAGGACGTCGGCGCCCTGGCCGTCCAGACCATGTACGACAAGCTCAAGAACGGCAAGGACTTCCCCGCCGAGGCCTTCGCGCCGACCACCATGGTCGACCGCGCCTCGTGGAAGAGCGCCGGAGTCACCTGCGCCTGAGTGCTCCCGGCCGGCGGCCGCCACGGACGACCGCCGGCCGGTGACCCACCCCGTACCCACCACGCCCGCACCACGCCTGCTCCATGCCTTCGAGGTGAACCGACCCATGAGCCCAGCGCACCACCCGGCCACCGCCCCGGGATCCCCCGGCGGCCCGCCTCCCGCGGCGTCCCACCCCCGGCCCGTCGGAGTGTCGGGCGTCACCAAGCGCTTCGGCGCGGTGCAGGCGCTCGGCGGCGTCACGCTCGACTTCCCCGCCGGGCAGGTCACCGCGCTGATGGGCGAGAACGGCGCCGGCAAGTCCACGCTCCTGAAGATCCTCACCGGTGACCACCAGCCCACCGAGGGGCACGTCGTCGTGGACGGCGCACCCGTCGCACTCGACTCCCCTGCCCGCGCACGGGCCGCCGGGATCCGGATCATCCCGCAGGAACCCGAGATCATCCCGCACATCTCCGTGGCGGAGAACGTCTACGCCGGCGCCCTGCCCCGCCGCCACGGGCGGATGCTCGACCGGGCCGCGCTGAACCGGCGCGTCCGGGCCGACCTGGACCGGCTGGGCTTCGCCCAGGTCCTCGACCCGGACCTGCTCGGCTCGCAACTCACCCCGGCCCAGCGCCAGTTGGTGGAGATCATGCGCGCGATGACCGGCGGCACGCCCGCCCGGCTGATCGCGTTCGACGAGCCGACGTCCTCGCTGTCGGAGCACGAGGTCGACGCCCTGTTCGCGCTCATCAGGCGGCTGCGCGACCAGGACATCGCGATCGTGTACGTCTCGCACCGCATGCAGGAGATCTTCCGGCTCTCCGACCGGATCGCGGTGTTGCGCGACGGCAGTCTGGTCGGCGTGCAGGACGCCGACGCCACGGACGAACGCGAGCTGGTACGCCGGATGGTGGGCCGCGACCTGTCCGCCACGTTCGTACGCGAGCGCGTCTCCACCGACCGGCTGGTCCTCGACGTCCGGAACCTCACGACCGACGACGTCACCGACATCTCCCTTCAGGTGCGTGCCGGCGAAGTCGTGGGTCTCGCGGGCCTGATCGGCGCCGGCCGCTCGGAGCTCGCCCTCGCGCTCGCCGGCGACCTGCCCGTCCGCGGCGGCACCGTCACCCTCGACGGCACTCCGCTGCGCGGCGGCCGGCCGGGCGAGGCGATCGCCGCCGGACTCGGCCTCGCGCCGGAGGAACGCAAGGCCCAGGCGCTGTTCCTCCAGCAGTCCGTCAAGGACAACACCTCGCTCGTGGTGCTGGAGCGGCTGCGGCGGTTCCGCTTCGTCCGGCGCGCGGCCGAGCGCCGGCTCGCGCAGGAGTACGCGGACCGGCTGCGGGTCCGTACCCCGTCGATCGACCACGAGGTGCGCAAGCTGTCCGGCGGCAACCAGCAGAAGGTGGTCCTGGCCCGCTGGCTGGCCCGCAAGCCGAAGATCCTCATCCTCGACGAGCCGACCCGCGGCATCGACGTCGGCGCGAAGGCGGAGATCTACCAGATCATCGCCGATCTCGCCGCCGAGGGCGTCGCGTTGCTCGTCATCTCCTCCGAACTCCCCGAGCTCCTCGGTCTCTCCGACCGTGTCGTCGTCATGCAGAACGGCCGCATCACGGGCGAGCTCGACCGCGGCGAAGCCACCGAAGAATCCGTCCTCCAACTCGCCATGGCCGACGACATCGTCGGCACCGCCCCCGGAGCCACCTCATGACCCTCACCAGCTCTTCCTCCCCTGCCGTGAAGGGATCCCCGGGCGACGGCCCCGCCGCTCGGCGGCCGAACCTCCTCGCGGGCATCGGCGGCCAGAACATCAGCCTGATCGGCGCCCTGGCCGTCGTCCTCGTCCTGTTCGGCGTCCTGAACGAGAACTACCTGAGCCTGTCGAACATGCAGGTCGTCGCCGAGGCGGCGACCATCACGGGGCTGCTCGCGATCGTGCAGACCGTGGTCATCATCTGCGGCGGCCTCGACATCTCCGTCGGCTCGCAGGTCGGCGTCGCGTCGGTCGTCAGCGCCATGGTCTTCACCGCCACCGGCTCGGGCGCCTTCCTCGGCATGCTCGCCGCCGTCGGCGTCGGGGTGCTCATCGGCGCGCTGAACGGCATCGTCATCGTCTACGGCCGGGTCAACCCCACCATCGCCACGCTCGCCGGCCTCGCCGCGTACAAGGGACTCGCCCAACTCCTGTCCGACGGACGCGCCCAGGGCTACGTCCTCAACAACGACGTCTTCGTCTTCCTCGGGCGCGGCAAGCTGGCCGGTCTGCCGGTCATGGTCTGGATCCTGATCGTCGTGGCCGTCACCGTCCACCTGCTGCTGAAGTACACCGACATCGGACGCAACCTGTACGCGATCGGCGGCAACGACACCGCCGCGCGCCTCGCGGGCATCAGCATCAACAAGTACCTGATCTGCGTCTACGCGCTGATCGGCGTCGTCGCGGCCCTCGCCGGCATCCTGCTGACGGCCCGTACGGGATCGGGCCAGCCCGTGTCCGGCAGCGAGGGCCTGGAGCTCAAGGCCATCACGGCGGCGGCCCTGGGCGGCGCCGCGCTCAAGGGCGGCAAGGGCGGCATCGGCGGCACCCTGCTCGCGGTGGCCCTCCTCGGCTGCCTGGAGAACGGGCTGACCGTCGAGGGCATCAACACCTTCTGGCAGAACGTCGCCCAGGGCGCGCTGCTCGTCATCGCGGTCGTCATCCAGCAACGCCGCAGCGGCGAACGCGCCGTAGGCCTGCCTCACTGACGGTCTCCGTCGGCGTCAGGGTCTCGGTCGGGCGATGTCCTGCCGATTCCCTGACCGCCCGCCCGGTCCGGCACCACAATGCGTGGATGGACAAGCACGCGAAACGACGGCTCGACAGGGCGCACGCGGGATTGGTGCAGGGAGAGGATCCCGTCGCCTGGGTCACCGAGGCCGATGCCGTCGAGGCTGCCGCGCGGTATCCACGGCTCGCCGTGCGCGGCGCGCTGTTCGGGGCGGCGGCGCGGGAACCGGGTGGCCCGTGGCGGATCGTGGTGCCGGTGCGGTCCGGCATGCCGCAGGAGACGCGGGACAGCCTGCAGTCGATGTTCTTCTTCCGGGCCAAGGACGACACCGACGACCCGGCGGTGCGGCGCGAGCTCCTCAAGGCCGTGCGCGTCCTCGAACGGGAGCCGGTCGACGAGGTCGAGGTGCTGGGCACGACGTACCGGGTCGTGCGCGCCGACGAGTTCGCGCGCTGGGGCGACGACGGTCTCGAACCGCCGCGCCCCACCGATCCGGAGCCGGTGTTCCGGGTCTGGGAGCGGCAGCCCGGTGAACGCCGCTCCGACGACACCGATGCCGTCCTCGACCCGGAGACGGTGCGCGGGGTGATGGCGGAGGCGCTGCGGATCGGGCTGCGGGAGTTCCACTACACCGGGGAGCGCTATCCCGCCGACGTCCGGGCCGACTCCCTGGAGGCGGTCACCACCCACCCGGACATCGCCATGCTGCCGGTCACCTTCGGCATCGTGGAGCGCCACGGTGACGGCTGGCAGCCGCACGGCTCGCTGGCACCGACGCCGCACGACGCACGGCGGGACCTGTACGTCGGCCTCGGCGGCCTGTGGGCCAGGGTGTACGAGTGGGACGACGAGCAACGGGAGCGGTACCGCGCGGCCGGTGAGCTCTTCAGGGCCGCCGGCCGTGCCGACGAAGCACGGGTGGACGGCCGGGAGTTCCGGATCTGCCGGGTCGAACGGATGATCCGGTTCGGCCCCGACGGCCCGGAGGGCCCGCGCCCTTCGGACATCGACCGGTACGGGCCGATGAAGATGCACCCGCGCATGGACGAGGACGGCACCGTGCACCACGACGAGGACGACGAAGGCGACGAGGACGACGCGACGGACAGGCCCTAAGGGCGTTCGAAGGCCTGGAGTACGCCACCGGCGGAGAAGCACAGCGCACCGCACAGCGTGCCCCAGTTGGCGATGTCGGTGTTGATCAGGCTCTGGGTGGAGGGCCGGGTGAAGGCGGCCAGCGCGGCGATCATGAAGAGCACCGACCCGAACTGATTCACCGCGACCACCCACCAGCCGAGGCTGCGCGAGCGGAGGCAGGGGCGGGAGCGGTGGCAGATCTCGACGAACGCGAGATGTCCCGACACCAGGAACAGCACGCACCCGACCACGTCGGGAGTCCAGATCAGCCGGTTGGTCTGCTGGACGCTGAGGCCCTGGAGGAAGGAATCCAGCAGGTTGACCCCGAACACGAGCGTCCCGGCGAACAGCACGAACGTGCTGAGCCAGTCCAGCCGCATCGGCTCGTACCCCCACCACCGCCAACGGCCCGTGGCCAGTGGGCCGCCCCCTGGAGAGTGGCGGGGCGCGTTCAGGACCTGCAAGAGCGAGGTGTAGCCCCCGAGAGTGAAGAACAGTCCGCCCGCGAAGTAGATCGAGGCGCTCTCGACCGGGTCGCCCGAGCCGAACTGGGCGACCCCGGCGCCGAGAGCGAAGAGCAGGCCGCCGAGGAAGAACGCGCCCGATGCGAGGGAGTTGAGTCGCCGAAGGCGGTCGAGGACCCGGGCATCGGCCGTCGGGGACAGGGCGACCGCGCCGCCGGGGCCGCGGACGGACAGCGCCCCACGCTTGCGTGCGAGCCGCGACTCCCAGACCACCGTCTGCCCTTCGGGGCGGTGCCAGGTGAGCCGGGTGGTGAACGGTCCCGCGCCTTCGGCGCGATGCTCAGGCGGTTCCACGACGCGGCCCTCCCCGTCAGGCGTGCGGTACGACGGCGACAGGACAGGGGGCGTGGTGGATGACCGCGTGGGTGATCGATCCGATGTGGGCGCCCCTGGCCGCCCTGCGCCGGCCGACGACCACCAGGCGCGCGTCCGACGCGGCCTCGATGAGATGCTCGGCCGCCCGTCCCGGAGCGGACACCACCGTCACCTCCGTCGCAGGGAACCTGTCCCGATAGGGCAGGACCGCGCCGGAGAGCGCCGCCTCCATGTCGTCCCTCGTGGCCGCGTCGGGGTGGTGGACGAAGGAGTGGTGCCACGTGTGCACGATCTCCAGCGGGGCACCGTGCCGGCCGGCGAAGTCGAACGCGAAGTCCACGAGCTCGTCCTCGACGTCGTTCACGTCGAGGCCGAGGACCACCTTCCGGCGGCCGCTCCCCCCGGGCGCACCGGCCCTGTCCTTCTCGTATCCGGGGCGGACGAGAACCACGGGACGTGCTGCTGCCGCGATCACCTCCTGCCCCACCGAGCCGACGATGAACCCGCGGACGCTCCCCAGCCCGTGAGAGCCCACGACGAGCAGCTCCGCCGCGGCGGCGGCGTCGAGCAGCACGCTGACGGGCGCGTCCTCGACCTCGTCGGCGGTCAGGGCGAGCTCCGGCTGCCGCGAGCCGACATGTCGCTCGGTCGCCGCAAGCACCCCTTCCGCCTCGCCGGCGCGATCCGCGTGCGACACCTTCATCGCCCCCAGCTGATGCTCCGCCCACCGGGTGGCGTACACCAGTCGCAGGCCGTCGCCGCGCAGCGCCGCCTCGTCGGCGGCCCAGTCCACCGCCGCCACGCTTCCGTCAGAGCCGTCCACTCCCACCGCGACAGGTCGGGACATGCTGATCTCCTCGCCTCGGGCCATCGTCGACAGGCCCTCACAGGGGCGCCGATGGGCATCCTTGTGCGAGGGCACCTGGCCACGAAGCTACCGGGATGCGGGGGCGGCGACCCGTTTCGCCACGGCGGGGACGGGCCCTGTCGTCCCGTCGACGTGCGCCGGGGGACGCCGGGGGTCAGATTGGAGGTGTCCGACACTCCGAGTACTCCGCATACTCCGAAGACTCCGAATACTCCGGACGAGAGGGTACGCATGGCCCCGTCCGTGGAACCTCCGACGGCGAGCGGCATGTCGGCGCCCGATTTCCGGGTGCTCTACGAGCGGCTCCGGAACCGGGCGGCTCCGCCGGCCGTGACCGGCCGGTGCGGCGCGCTCCGTCATCTGACCCCTGAGCGGGTCGCGGCGGCCGCCGCGGAAGTCCGTGCCGGGGAGACGGTGTCGCTGGCGGCTCCGATCGAGACGGTACGGGGACCCGACGACCCCGAGCCCGCGGTGCACCGGATGAACGGGCCGATCCCGGGCGAACTCGGATCGGACGGGCTCCACTTCGCCCTGGACCGCTTCGCCATGAACGTGCACGGCGACGCGGACAGTCATCTCGACGCGCTCTGTCATGTGGTGGTCGACGGCTACCTCTACGGCGGGGTGCCCGCGAGCACCGTGACGGCCGAGGGGGCCCGTCGGCTCTCCGTCGACGTGCTGAGGAACGGCATCGTCGGCCGGGGCGTCCTGCTGGACATCCCGCGGCTGCGTGGCGTGCCGTGGCTGGAACCGGGCGACCACGTGACCTCGGGCGACCTGACGGCCGCCGAGGCCGCACAGGGGGTCCGGGTCGGACCGGGCGACCTGCTGTTCGTCAGGGTCGGGCATCGTCTTCGGCGCACCGAACTCGGCCCGTGGGACGCCGCCCGAGCACGGGCGGGCCTTCACCCGACCGCCGTGGAGTTCCTGGCCGATCGCGAGGTGACCGTTCTGGGCGGCGACGGCAACAACGACACCGCGCCCAGCCTGGCGGAGGGCGCCGCCTTCCCCGTACACGTCCTGGCCATCCACGCCATGGGGATCCACCTCATGGACTACCTGAGCTTCGAGGAGCTCGTCCCGGTCTGCGCGCGGGCCGGGCGCTGGAGCTTTCTCTGTGTGGTCGCCCCGCTGCGGCTGCCCGGGGCCACGGGGTCGCCCGTGAACCCGCTGGCGGTGCTGTGAACGGGGCCCGGCGCCAGGGACCGCCGCTCCGGTCGCCGTCCGCGAGGAGGGCCGCTAGGTTCGAGAGAGGTGGGGCCGCCGGACCCCCGCCCGCCGGGGCGCCAGGTGCCTGACACCAGGTCGGGACCGTGATTCCGAGAACCGCGATTCCAAGGACGGTGGTCGCCATGGGCGACGCCCCTCACTACGACGTGATCGTCATCGGCACCGGCGCGGGCGGAGGCACGCTCGCCCATCGGCTCGCCCCGTCCGGGAAGCGCGTCCTCCTGGTCGAACGCGGCGGCTACCTCCCGCGCGAGCGGGACAACTGGGACTCGACGGCCGTGTTCGTCAGGGGCAAGTACCGTGCGCCGGAGTTCTGGCTGGACAGGAACGGCGACGAGTTCCCGCCCGAGGTCAACTACTACGTCGGTGGCAACACCAAGTTCTACGGCGCCGCCCTGTTCCGGCTGCGGCCCGAGGACTTCGGCGAGATCCGCCATCACGGCGGTGTCTCCCCGGCCTGGCCGATCCGGTACGAGGATCTGGAGCCGTACTACACGCAGGCCGAGCACCTGTACCTCGTGCACGGACGGCACGGCGAGGATCCCGGCGAAGGCCCGGTCAGCGCGCAGTACATCCGTCCTCCCGTGGAGCACGAGCCGCGCATCCAGCAGCTGAGCGACGATCTGGAGCGGCGTGGCCTGCACCCGTTCCACCTGCCGATCGGTGTCGATCTGACCCAGGAGAACGGGGGGCGGGCCACCCACTCCAGTGTCTGCATCCGGTGCGACCGGGTCGACGGCTTCCCATGTCTGGTGCGCGGCAAGTCCGACGCCGAGGTGATCTGTGTGGCACCGGCCCTGGAGCACCCCAACGTCGAGATGGTCACGGACACCCAGGTGGTCCGGTTGGAGACGGATGCCCGGGGACGCAGCGTCAGCGCGGTCGTCGGCCGGCTGGCGGACGGTTCCGAGGTCCGGTACACGGCGGACGTGGTGGTCGTCTCCTGCGGGGCGGTCAACTCCGCGGCGCTGCTGCTGGCCTCGGCGAACGAGCACCATCCCCGTGGCCTCGCCAACAGCTCGGACGTGGTCGGCCGGTTCTACATGCGGCACAACAACCTCGCTCTGATGGCGGTGTCGAAGGAACCCAACGACACCCGGTTCCAGAAGACCCTCGCCCTCAACGACTGGTATCTCGGCGCGGAGGACTGGGACTTCCCGCTGGGCGGCATCCAGATGCTGGGCAAGTCGGACGCCGAACAGATCCACGGCGAGGCCCCCCGGTGGGCCGGCGCGGTGACACCCGACATGCCGTTCGAGGTGCTGGCCCGTCACGCCGTCGACTTCTGGCTCTGCGGCGAGGATCTTCCCCTGCCCGACAACCGCGTCACGCTCGACGACGACGCCCGAATCCGTCTCACTCTCGACGAGAAGAACAACGTCGAAGGCCTGCGGCGGCTGCGGCACAAGCTTCAGGGCATGCTCGGCCACCTCGGCATGCACGAGCACCACCTGCTGTCCCGCAGCATCTACCTGCACAAGGGCATGCCGATCGGTGCGACGGCGCACCAGGCGGGCACCGTCCGCTTCGGCACCGACCCCGCCGCCTCCGCGCTCGACGTCGACTGCAAGGCCCACGACCTCGACAACCTGTACGTCGTCGACACGAGCTTCTTCCCGAGCATCGGCGCGGTCAACCCGTCCTTGACGGCCATCGCCAACGCCCTCCGGGTCGGGGACCACCTCCTGGCCCGGCTGGGTTGAGTGCGGCGGCCGGCCGTTGGTCCGTCCGGACGAAGATGCTGGGCCCAACGGCCCAAGGGCGGCCCGCAGGAGAGGCCGACCGCCCCGTCGGGTGGTTGCGTGAGCTGCTGCCCGGCCGCGCCGGCCCCGGGCTCAGGGCGACCGCGCAGCGAGGAGGCAGGGAATGGATTCCACTGTGGGGGCATCGTCGGCATCACCGAGTGTGATCCCGGCGCGTCTGCTGCACGGCCAGAAGGCTCTGGTCACCGGCGCCAACTCGGGCATCGGCAAGGCCACGGCCATCGGTCTGGGCCGGGCGGGCGCCGACGTGGTCGTGAACTACGTGACGGGCCGCGAGGCCGCCGAGGAAGTGGTCCGGGAGATCTCCTCGTTCGGGGTGCGCGCCGCCGCGTACGAGGCCGACGTGTCCCGGGACGACCAGGTCGTCGCCATGACGGACCGGATGGTCCGGGAGTTCGGCACCCTCGACATCCTCGTGGCCAACGCGGGGCTGCAGCGTGACGCCCCGCTCACCGAGATGACCCTCGCCCAGTGGCAGAAGGTCCTCGACGTCAATCTCACCGGCCAGTTCCTGTGTGCGCGGGAGGCGGCCAGGGAGTTCCGGCGCCGGGGCGTGGTCCCCGAGGTCTCCCGCTCCGCCGGGAAGATCATCTGCATGAGTTCGGTGCACCAGCTCATCCCCTGGGCGGGCCACGTCAACTACGCGTCCTCCAAGGGCGGGGTGCAGATGATGATGCAGACCCTGGCCCAGGAGCTGGCACCGGAGAAGATCCGGGTGAACGCGGTCGCCCCCGGGGCGATCAGGACGCCGATCAACCGGGCCGCCTGGGAGACGCCCGAAGCGCGGGTGGACCTCCTGCGGCTCATTCCGTACGACCGGATCGGCGACCCCGAGGACATCGCCAACGCCGTCGTCGCGCTCGCCTCCGACCTCATGGACTACGTGGTGGGAACCACCCTGTACGTCGACGGCGGCATGACCCTCTTCCCGGGCTTCGCCACGGGCGGCTGACCGTCTCCCGGCCCGTCACGTTCACGAACAGCGAAGGCTTGCATGTCCACCTCGCTCCACCTGCTGGCGGAGGCCCCGGCCCAACTCCTGCCGGCCCGGGAACTCATGGCCTTCACGCTGGCCTCCCACATCATCCTGGTCCCCCTCGGCGTCGCCTTCCCCTTCATCACCCTGGTCATGCACTACCGCGGGCTGCGCCGCGGGGACGCCACGGCCCTGCTCCTGGCCCGGCGCTGGTCGGCCGTCATGGCGGTGCAGTTCGCGCTCGGGATCGTCACCGGCACGGTGCTGTCGTTCGAGTTCGGTCTGCTCTGGCCCGGCCTGATGGGACGGTGGGGTGATGTCTTCGGCATCGGGTTCGGCGTCGAGGCCTGGGCCTTCTTCCTGGAGGCCGTGCTCATCGCCGTCTACCTGTACGGATGGCGGCGGCTGAAGCCGCGGACCCATTTCCTGCTCGGGCTGCCCCTGCCGTTCACCGCCCTGCTCGGGGCGTTCGGCATCCTCGCCGCCAATTCCTGGATGAACACGCCGCAGGGCTTCTCGCTCGACTCCGAGGGCAAGCCGGTCGACGTGAACGTCTGGAAGGCGATCTTCACGCCGATGTTCGGACCTCAGTACTGGCACTTCGTCGTGGCGATGATCATCACCGCGGGCTTCATGGTGGCCGGGGTGTACGCCACCGGCTGGCTGCGCGGCCGCCGGGACCACTACCACCGGCTCGGCTTCGCCGTCCCCTTCACCATCGCCGCCGTCGCCACCCCGGTGCAGTTCGTCCTCGGCGACTCCATCGCCCGGTCGGTGTTCCACAAGCAGCCGGTGAAGTTCGCCGCGCTGGAGATCGTCTGGAAGACCGACACCCGGGTGCCGGAGTACCTCTTCGGGCGGCTGAACGAGGACGGCAGCGTCTCGGGCGGCATCAAGATCCCGCTGCTCGACTCGGTCCTGGCCGGGTTCAGTCCGAACACCCGGGTGGTGGGCCTGACCTCCGTCCCGGCGGACCAGCGCCCCACCGCGACACAGGCGACCATCGCCCACTGGGCCTTCGACCTCATGGTCCTGATCGGATCCGTGCTGGTGGTACTCGCCCTCTGGTACGGGTTCGTCTGGCTGCGGCACCGGCGGCTGCCCGCCTCGCCGTGGTTCTACCGCTCGGCGGCCTGCGCGGGCGTGGCCTCCGTGGTGGCCGTCGAGTGCGGCTGGATCGCCACCGAGGTGGGACGCCAGCCCTGGATCGTGTACCAGAACATGCGGGTCGCCGAGGCGGTGACGCCGACCCGCTCCGGCACCCTGTGGATCATGCTCGGCGTCGTCATGGTGGTGTACGTCCTCCTGTTCGGCACGTTCGTCCGCATCCTGCTCACGATGCGCACGCGCTGGCGGCTCGCGGACGAACAGCATGCGGCGGGTGGTGGCGGTGGTGGTGCGGCGCTGGAGCCCGAGGCCGACACCCCCTACGGGCCGCGAGCCCCCCAGGACGCCTCCGCGGGCGGAACCACCGGCACCGGGAAAGACCGCCCATGACCGCCGACCTCATCGCCGTGGTGCTGCTCCTCGCCGTGGTCGCGTACGCCTGCGCCGGAGGCACGGACTACGGCGCCGGCTTCTGGGATCTGACCGCCGGAGGGACCGAACGCGGCCGGCGCCCCCGGTGGCTCATCGACCACGCCATGGCCCCCGTGTGGGAGGTGAACAACGTCTGGCTCATCTTCGTCCTCGTCGTCATGTGGACCGGCTTCCCCACCCTCTTCCAGACCGTGTTCTCCGCGATGTGGCTGCCGCTGGCCCTGGCGGTCGTGGGCATGGTCCTGCGGGGCGCCGGATTCGCCTTCCGCAAGCCCACCCGGCGGCTCGCCGGACGGCGCCTGTACGGTGCCGTGTTCGCCGTGGCCTCGCTCGTGACGCCGTTCTTCCTCGGAACCGCCGTCGGAGGCATCGCCTCGGGACGCGTCACGCCCGGAACCACGGCCTCGGCCGACGCCTGGACCAACCCCACCTCCCTCGTGTTCGGGCTGGTGGCGATCGCGACCACGGCCTTCCTCGGCGCGGTGTTCCTCACCGGTGACGCCCGCAGGTTCGAGGCACCCGATCTCATCGGCTACTTCAGACGGCGGGCGCTGGGCGGTCTCGGCGCGCTGACCGTCCTGGCCGTGGTCACCGGGTTCGTCACCCACGAGGACTCCCCGTACGTGTGGCACGGACTCACCCACGGCCTGGGACTGCTCTTCGTCGCCGTCGCCGGAGTGGCCGCACTCGCGACCGGCGCCCTGCTCCTGCGGACACCGGGCACGTGGCTGCGCGTCGCGGCGGTCGGGGTCGTCGCGTCCGCGGTCCTCGCCTGGGGCATGGCCCAGCGCCCCTATCTGCTGCCCACCTCGCTGACCGTCGCCGACGCCGCCGGCGCGCCCGCCACCCTGACGTGGCTGGCGGTCGTGACCCTCGTCGCCCTGCTGCTCGTCGTACCGGCCGTCGTCTTCCTCTACTGGCTGGACGCCCACGGCGAGCTGGAGGAGCTCACCGACGCCGAACTGGGCACAGGAAGCGGCACCGGCGGAACCCGTGGCATCCGTGGAACCGGTGACGGTGCGACACACGACGACTGAACCCCTGTCCCCGACCCCCGCCCCCGCCGGGCGTCCTTTCGCTCCCGCACTCCGACGGAGGAAGCCGCAGTGACCGACGACGAGATCCTCCTCGGACTCGCCCTGACGGTGGTGCTCGCCACCGGCTCGCAGATCCTGGCGAGCAAACTGCGCGTCCCGGCCCTGATCATCCTGCTGCCCGCCGGGTTCACCGCCGGCGCGCTCACGGACGTCGTTCACCCGGAGAACCTGCTGGGGCCGGACTTCTCCGCCATCGTGTCGCTGTCCGTCGCGGTGATCCTCTACGACGCCGGCCTGGGACTCGACCTGCGCAAGCTGGCCCACCACACGCGCGGGATCGTGGGCAGGCTGCTCGTGTACGGCGTGCTGCTCACCTTCCTCGTCACCGGGACGGTGGCACCGGCGATGTTCGACATGACCCTGCGCGTGGCCGCGATGCTCGGCATGATCCTCGTCGTCTCGGGGCCCACGGTCGTGGGGCCGATCCTCGACTTCGTACGGCCGAGCGACAAGGTGCGGCGCATCCTGATCTGGGAGGGGACGCTGACCGACCCGATCGGCGCCATCCTCGGCGCCCTCACCTTCCACGCGATCGCCTCCACGCACCGGATCGACATCGGCCGGGGCTACCAGTTGGGCCAGTTCGGGCTCAGCCTCGCCGTCGGGCTGGCGGGCGGGGTCGTGGGAACCGCCCTGCTGTGGTTCACCCTGCGCACCCTGCGGCTCGGCGAGACGCTGGGAACACTGGCCCAGCTCGCCGTCGTCATCGGCATCTCGGCGGGCTGCGACATCGTGCGGGACGACACGGGGCTCATCGCGGCGATCGTGGCGGGCCTCGCCGTGTCCAACATCAAGGGCTTCGACATGCCCGCACGCCGCCCCTTCCTGGAGACCCTGGTCCAGCTGATCATCGGACTGCTGTTCGTCTCCATCTCCTCCACCGTCACCCCGGCGTCCCTGGTGCCGGTCCTCCTTCCGGCGCTCGTCCTGATCGCGATCCTCGTCCTGGTGGTCCGCCCGATCGTGGCCTTCGGCGCCGCGGCGCGCACGGACCTCACACGCGGCGAACGCGCCTTCGTCGGCTGGATGGACCCACGCGGCATCGTCGCGGCGGCGACGGCGTCGGCCTTCTCCTCCGGCCTGGTGCAACGGGGCGTGCCCGGGGCGGCGAAGCTCCTCCCCGTCACCTTCCTGGTGATCGTGGGGACCGTTCTGCTCTACGCGCTGACGGCGGCGCCGGTGGCCAGACGGCTGGGGGTCGTCAAGGCGGAGGGCACCCGCGTCCTCCTCGTGGGTGGCGAGCCGTGGGTGGTCGACCTGGGCAGCGCCCTGCGGTCCGCGGGCCTCGACGTACTGATGTGGGCGGGACTCGACGAGGAACGGGAACGGATCAAGGCGGCGGGCCTGGACCTGGCGAAGGGCGATCTGCTCGCCACGGCCATCAACCCCGGGGCCCGACTGGAGGGCGTGACGGCCGTCTTCCTGGCCACCGACGACGACGACTTCAACGCGCTCGCCTCGATCGTCATGCAGGACAACGTCGAGGGACCCGTCTACCGGGTGGGGCCGCCGCACGACAGCCACGGCGTGGTCGCCCCGTACACCGGCGGCGACATCCTCTTCGGCAGCTCCCTGGTACGCCACGTCCTCGCGGAGCGCTACGGGCAGGGCGCCCGGTTCGCCGTGCAGCCGGCCGCCGCCGCCCTGCCGCCGGAGTACGACACGCTGTTCGTGGTCCGGGCCGACCACCGGCTGGACCCCGTCACGGAGAGACAGCAGGCCGTGCCTCAGGACGGTGACACCGTCGTCCTCCTCGGGCCCGCGCCCACGACCGCACCGCGCTGAGACTCCCGCCGTCTACGCGCCGCCGCGCCGCGCGTCCCGAAGCATCGCGTCCAGGGTGATCGCGGCGTCGATCAGTGCCAGATGGGTGAAGGCCTGCGGGAAGTTCCCCAACTGCCGTCCCGTCAGGTCGATCTCCTCGGAGTACAGCCCCAGGTGGTTGGCGTAGGTGAGCATCTTCTCCAGCACGAGCCTGGCCATGTCGAGGCGCCCGGCCCGGGCCAGGGCGTCGACATACATGAACGTGCACAGGGAGAAGGTTCCCTCGGAACCGCGCAGCCCGTCGGGGGACGCCTCGGGGTTGTAGCGGTAGACGAGGCTGTCGCTGACCAGTTCGCGCTCCATCGCGTCGAGCGTGGTCTTCCACATGGGATCGTCCGGCGTGATGAAGCCGACCGTCGGCATGCGCAGCAGCGACGAGTCGAGCACGTCGTCGCCGTAGTGCTGCACGAAGGCCCGCTTCCCCGGGTCCCAGCCGCGCTCGTACACCTGCTCGTAGATCGCGTCCCGCGCGCCGGTCCAGACGCCGCCGGCCGCGGGACGGCCGTCGTCGTAGGCGATCCGCAGGGCACGGTCGAAGGCCACCCAGGACATGACACGGCCGTAGGTGAAGTCCTTCCGGCCCCCGCGCGTCTCCCACAGCCCTTCGCCGGGCTGATCCCAGTGCCCGGCCAGCCAGTCGAGCAGGGTGTGCAGGGCCTTCCAGCCGCCGTGGTCGAGATGCATGCCGTGCTCGTGCGCGAAGTAGATGCTGTCGAGTGCCTCGCCGTAGATGTCCAGCTGGAGCTGGTTCGCCGCTCCGTTGCCGATGCGGACCGGGGCGGAGCCGCGGAATCCCTCCCAGTGGTCGAGCGTCTCCTCGACCAGGTCGGTGGAGCCGTCGACCCGGTACATGATGTTCAGCGGCCCCGAGCCGCTCTCCTGGCCGGCTTCCTGCTTCACCCGATCGTGCAGCCAGTCGATGAACGCCGACGCCTCTTCCTTGAATCCCAGGCCGAGCAGGGCGTACACCGAGAACGAGGCGTCACGGATCCAGGTGAACCGGTAGTCCCAGTTGCGCTCGCCGCCCAGCTGCTCGGGGAGGCCCGCCGTGGGCGCGGCGACCAGGGCGCCGGTCGGCGCGTACGTCATGAGCTTCAGCGTCACGGCCGATCGTTCCACCGCCTCCCGCCAGCGCCCGGAGTAGGTGGACTGCCCCAGCCAGGAGCGCCAGAAGTGGACCGTCTGGTCGAAGAGGCGCTCGAACTCGTCCAGGGGGATCTCCCGCGGCGGCCCGTCGGGGGCCGATTCCAGGACCAGGCCGCGCTGTTGCCCCGCCCGCAGGCTCAGGGAGAAGCGCAGGTCGTGGTGGTCTCCCAGGCGGATGTTCAGCAGGCGCTCGTCCTCCGGCTCGCGGACGGGGTGGACGGCGAAGTCCAGGTCGTCCGAGGTGAACAGCGCGCCGTGTTCGGTGGCGTGCAGTTCGTGCGGCTTGCGGCCGTAGTCGAAGCGCGGAGCGAACTCCCCTTCGAACGTGATGCTGCCGCGTACGCAGCGGAGCATGCGGACGAGACGGTGCCGGTCGGTCGCGGTGGTTCCCGTCACCGGCATGAAGTCGACGACCTCCCCCGCCCCTGCCTCGGTCATGAAGCGCGTCACCAGAACAGCCGTGTCCGGGTGGTAGAGCTGTTTGGTCGTGTACGTGTCCGCAACCGGCCGCACGGTGAAGTGACCGCCCTTGCGCCGGTCGAGCAGGGCGCCGAAGACACTGGGCGAATCGAACCGGGGGCAACAGAACCAGTCGATCGTCCCATCGGTCGTCACGAGCGCAGCGGTCTGCAGATCTCCGATCAGACCGTGGTCCTCGATCAGCGGATAGTCCTCCATCGCGGGCCCCTTTCAGCCCCGGCCGACCCCATGCCGGGCTTCTGCGCACCGGGGGCGAGGCGGCCGGAGGGCATTCCTCAGCTTAGGCCGAGGGGTGTGGCTCCGTCCTGGCGAGAGCGTGACGCGGGGTGACGGCGCCGCCGTTGCGCGCGGGTCCGGGAATCGCCCTACCGTGAGGGGGAGGCCGAGCACCTACTCCTCCCGCGAAGGGGGCGTGGCATGGGTGTCAGGATGTCCTGGGCGGCCAGGTTCCGGTTGAGGCAGTACGTCAAGGCCAGCCTGTGGATCGTGCCGATGCTCGGTCTCGTCCTCGGCGCCGCTCTCGCCGAGGCCGCCCTGGCCGCCGACAGCGCGGACTGGCCGCCGAGCGGCTGGCACTACTCCGCGACGACCGCGAGCGGTGTGCTCACCGCCATCGTGGGCGCGATGGTGGCGCTGCTCGGGTTCGTCGTCACGATCGGTGTGCTGGTGGTGCAGCAGGCCACGGGAACCCTCTCCCCCCGGTACATGCGCCTCTGGTACCGGGACCGGCTGCAGAAGGCGGTTCTGGCGACCTTCACCGGGACGTTCGCGTTCTCCTTCTCCCTGCTGCGGAGCGTCGAGACCGCGTCGGTGCCCGACCTCGGGGTCACCCTGGCCGGCGCGGCGGTGGCCGTCAGCCTGGTCCTCCTGCTCGTCTACCTCAACCGGTTCACCCACAGCCTCCGGCCCGTGGCCATCGCGGAGTTGGTCGCTCATCTGGGAGAGACCGTCTTCACCGAGGGCGCCGCGGCGATCCGGGGCGCCAGGCCTCGCGGCGAAGGATCCGTGCCGTCCGACGGTCCCGTGACGCGCATTCGTACGGTGCGCGGCGGAGCGATTCAGGCCTTCAACGTGCCCGGCCTGGTCGAGGAGGCGGCCCGCCACGACTGCGTCTTCGTCGTGACCCGGCTGATCGGAGACTTCGTACCGCCCGGCACCGTGCTCGTGGAGGTCCACGGCGGCACGTCCGGACCGGACCCGGAGCGGGTGACCGGTTTCATCGCCCTCGGCCCCGAGCGCACGATCGAACAGGATCCCGCCTTCGCGCTGAGGGTCCTCGTCGACGTCGCGATCAGGGCCCTCTCTCCCGCGGTGAACGACCCCACGACCGCGGTGCAGGTCATCAACTACATCGAGTGGTTCCTGCACACGGTGGGCGGCGTCCGGCTCCCCGGACGGTACGTCCTGGCCGATCGCGACGGGGCCGCCCGGCTCGTGCTCCCGGGCAGGGACTGGGACAGCTATCTGGAGCTCGCCGTCTGCGAGATCCGTGACTACGGGGGTTCGTCCGTGCAGATCTGCCGGAGGCTCCGGGCCATGCTGGACGGCCTGCTCGACGTCCTGCCGTCATCGCGGCACTCCGCCGTGCGCACGCAGCTGCTCCTCCTCCAGGATTCGGTCGAGCGCGAGTTCACCGACCGGGCCCGCCGGGCCGTCGCGGAACAGGCCGACCACCAGGGCATCGGCGGGCGGCCCCTCCCCCGCCCCCCTGCGCCGCCTTCACCGGACGGCCCCTGAGCGAGTCCGGTCAGCGCACGCGTCCCCGCGCCTTGAGGTGGGCGACGGGAGCCTCCGGGGCGTCCAGGCGGTCGCCGTCGTAGCCCTTGACCTCGCCGAAGCGGTCGCTCGCCATCCAGGCCTCCCTCGCCTCGCGGATCTCCTCGTCCGTGCGGCCCACGAAGTTCCACCACATAGCACGGGATTGCCGTTTCATCCCAGCTCAGAGGCCCGATCCACCATCCGCGGTCAGCAAAAGGTCAGCAAGACGCCCGGGAGTCAACCAACATGGCCACCACCTCGGCGGACCCGGGCCGGGGTGAGCCTGCTCGGTTCCAGCGGTCGGTCCCAAGGCCGGCGAATGTCCTCGGCAAGCGGCCTGGCGAGCCGCAGGTGGGCGTGCGCGACGAGTCGAAGCGTCGCAAGAACGCCCGCCAGCGCGGATCGACGCCGGCGGCGGTCATGTCGGTGGTCCGACAGGAGGCCGGAGAGCGTGCGCGGCTGCCTGTTCATCCCACCCGGGGAACCGTGGCACAACCCCTTCATCGAGTCCTTCAACGGTCGCCTGCGCGACGAATGCCTCAACATCCACCTGTTCTGGTCCCTGACCCACGCCAGGGTCACCATCGGCGACTGGAAGGAGGAGTACGACCACGACCGGCCGCGCTCATCGCTGGGCCAGCGAACCCCAGGTGCCTACGCTGCGATCCGCGCTAATCGCCTCTCACGCGTCTGGTGTCGTGTGCCCACATCGCGATCTCGACGCGGTTGCGTGCGCCGAGCTTGGTCATCAACGATGCGACGTGGGTCTTGACCGTGCTCAGGCTGACGAAGAGCTCGGTGGCGATCTCGGCGTTGGTCCGGCCTCGTGCCACCAGCGCGAGCACCTCCTCCTCGCGCTCGGTGAGCGGGTTTCTCGGCTGGACGGGTACCACCGGCGTCTGGTCGGCGAAGGTCGCCAGCAGCCGGCGGGTGACGTTGGGGGCGATCAGCGCGTCCCCGTTGGCCGCCGCGTGGATGGCCTGCACGAGGAGCTCCGGCCCGGCGTTCTTGAGCAGGAAGCCGCGGGCGCCGGCGCGTAGGGCGCCGAGGACATACTCATCGAGGTCGAAGGTGGTGATCACGACGACCGCCATCGGGTCCGTCACGCCTGGCCCGGCCAGACGCCGCGTCACCTCGACGCCGTCGAGCCCGGGCATCCGGATGTCGACGAGGAGGACATCGGGACGCAGCCGGGTCGCCAGGTCGAGCGCTGCGAGCCCGTCTGCCGCCTCCCCCACGACCTCGAGGTCGGGTTGCGCGCCGAGGATCATCACCAGCCCGGTCCGGACCAAGTCCTGGTCGTCGGCTACGACAACACGGATGCTCATGCCAACGCCGCCATCGGCAGCACGGCCTCGACCACCCAGCCACCCTCGGGCCCCGGCCCCGCGGAGAGCGATCCGCCGAGGAGCTGGGCGCGTTCGGCCATGCCCAGCAGGCCGAACCCGGGCTTCGGGGCCGGCCCCGGCTCGGTCTGTCCATCGTCGCTGACACGCAGCCTGACGGCGTCGCCCTCCCGGCGTACGTCGATCGCGACGCGGGTCGCGCTCCGGGCGTGGCGTACGGCGTTGGTAAGCGACTCCTGCGCGAGCCGGTAGAGCGCGGCGTCCACGGGTCGCGCCAGCCGGGCAAACGAACCGTCCAGCGAGACCTCGACGGTAGGCGTCGTGTGGGCGCGCGCCAGAGCGGGCAGGTCCGCGACACCCAGCTGCGGTGAGTAGGCGACGGCTTCCTCCTCACGCAGCACCCGAACCATGGATCTCATCTCCTCCAGGGTTCGCGACGCTTCGGACTCGATCGCGGCCAGGGCCTCGGCAGCCTTCTCAGGCTGGATGCCGGCGACCACGCCACCGGCCTGCGCCTGCACCGCGATGGCCGAGACGTGGTGGGCCACGGTGTCGTGCAGCTCTCGCGCCAGCGCCACCCGCTCCTGATTGCGGATCTCGCGCTGTTGGCGATGCCAGAGGTCCGCGCGGTAGCGGAACACCACCGCGAGGGCGACGAACAACAGCAAGAGGACGCTCCCGCCGAAAACGTCGGCCCAGCCCGCGGAGGTGGCGTACATCCCCAGCGCGACAACGACTGTCACGAACGCCGTCCCCAAGACGATCTCCCGTCCCGAGCCCCACCGCACCAGGGAGTAGAGCAGGATCACGGCGGCCATCATGGAGTAGAGGCCGAGATCCCCGGCGTGCGCAGTCAGCTGGAGGACCGAGAGCAGCCCGGCGACCCCCCACCCGACCAGGACGGCCATGAGGGGGCGGCCCCGCCGCCAGAGCAGGGCAGGCATCAGCGCCAGGGCGAGCACCGTCACAAGTGGTCGCCAGGCCAAGCCCGGTCGAACGATGCCCTCGACCAAGGCGGCGGCCGTGAACACGCCCACCAGTAGCCAGTCCAGACGACCGATGGGTGGGGCGTCAGCAGGCCGCGGCTCATGCCAGACGGAGCGCCGAAAAGTGACCACGGCTCCAGACTAGGCATCGTCGCGCCTCGGCGTATCCGCCGAAAGAACGAGAGAGAGACCATGCCATCGGCCAGGCGAACCGAAGCCCCCGGGCCGAGGCGCCCGCCGCCGGGCTCAGCGATCGTGGAACTACCGATCCTCACCGCAACAACGGAGCCCACTATGAGAACACGTCAACCCACCAGCGCCACACTGGAAGACCAGCGGATCCCGCTGAGAGCCAAGCTCGCCGCGACGTGGACAGCCTTCATGTTCCTCTACGCCTACGTGGACATTCTCAACTTCTTCACGCCCGGCGTCATCAAAGACATCCTCGACGGCAAGGTCTTCGAGTTCGACCTCTCCCAGACCTTTTCGACCACGGCGCTGGGCCTCATGGCCATCCCCATCTTTATGGTCGTCCTGTCGACGACGCTGCCCGCCCGGGCGAACCGCATCACGAACCTCATCGTGGCCTCGCTCTACGTTCCCGTCACGGCGTTCAACGCGGTGGGCGCGTCCTGGCTGTACTTCTACGGCCTTGGTATCGCACTGGAATTGATCCTTCTCGCCCTCATCGTGCGGTACGCCTGGACCTGGCCCCGTACCGTCGGCGACCACGGCGACCACGGCGACCACGGCGACCAGCCCGGACCGTGAAACCGTTCGCGCTCAGCTACAAGCGTCGAATCCCTGCCTGCAACGACAGCACCCGGAACCGTGTGTTGATCATGCGCCAGAAAAGGTCAGCAAAAGGTCGGTATCGGTCCGAGCAGGCCCAGCCGTACGCATCTGAACCTGAGAATCCACTCAACCCCTCCCGAGCCCGGCGGACCCCTGAACCACGGCCGAAAGGACGGCAGTCGATCAAGGGTTCCCGCACGGCGGCCATCAGTCGAGCGCGACCCGTCCCGTCACACGTTTCCCGAGGTCAGCGCACTCGCCCGCGCGGCTTCAGCGGGGTGGCGGGGAGCTCCGGGGCGGACAGTCGGGCGCCGTCGTAGCCGTGGACCTCGCCGAACGGCGAGCCCTTCTCCCAGTCCTCGCGCGCTTGTGCGATCTCATCACCGGATCGGCCGATGAAGTTCCACCACATGACGATCTCCTCCTCGAACGGCTCTCCGCCGAGGAGCATCAGGCCCGCGTCGGACAGGGCGCGCAGGGGGAGCTCGGTGCGGCCGCAGCCGAGGTACAGCATGGAGCCGGGCAGGACCGGGACGCCGTCGACGTGGGCCTCGCCCGACATGGACAGGACCGCGTACTCGAAGTCGGGATCCAGCGGGAGGTTCGTCTCCGTGCCGGCCGCCAGGGTCAGGTCCGCGCCGACCAGGGGCGAGTACGTGGTGCCCGGCGAGACCGCGCCGTCGAGGGCGCCGAGGATCACCGTCGCCGTGAGACCGGGCGCCGTGACCCGGGGCAGGTCGGCGTGGTGCTGGAAGTGGGGCTCCACGTGGCGGTGGGCGTCGGGGAGCGCGACCCAGAGCTGCGCGCCGTGGAGGAGGCGGGCGTGCGGCCGGGGGCTCTCCTCCGAGTGGGAGATCGCCCGGCCCGAGGTCATCAGGCCCAGCTCGCGCGGCCGGATCGTCTGGAGGCTGCCGGTGGAGTCGCGGTGCAGGACCTCGCCCTCGTGGAGCCAGCTCACGGTCTGCAGGCCCATGTGCGGGTGGGGCGGGACCTGCATGCCCGGCTCGTCGGCGATGTCGTCGGGGCCGTAGTGGTCGACGAATGCCCACGCGCCGACCATCCGGCGGCCGAGGTTCGGGAGCAGCCTGCGGACCTCGGTCGACTCCCCGAGCCGGACGCGGCGCGGGCTGAGGAGCTCTCGTACGGGCTCGGCGACGACGAAGCCACGGCCACCGCACACCGTCAACGCGGCCTGACGATCAAGATTGCTCATGACGCTCAACCTACCTTAGTGGAATGTTCAACCATCCAGGCTTGTTGACCTGGTCGACCGTCACACAGAGTGGCAGATCAGGGAAGCCGGAGAGGAAGAGCAAGTGAGCGACACGTACTACGAGTTCGGAACGGCCGGGGAGCGCTGGGACCGCGCACAGCTGTTCTTCGCCGCCAAGGAGTACGGGACCGCGGTCCGCATCCTGCGCGGCCTCGTCGCCGAGCACCCGGACCAGACGGCCCAGCGGCTGCTCCTCGCGCGCGCCTACTACCACTCCGCCCAGCTCTCCCGGGCCGAGACCGAGCTGCGGGCCGTCCTGGACCGCGACCCCGTCGAGCACTACGCCCGGCTGATGCTCGGGCGCACCCTGGAGCGCCAGGGACGCGCGGACGAGGCCGCTCCGCACCTGCGGATGGCCGCCGCGATGGCGGGCGAGACCCCTTCCTGACGCCGTTCTGATACCCCCGCACGGTATGGTCGGGCCAGGAGGTCCTGGTCTTGCGTACACGGCGGGCGGAACGCGGAAGCGGAGCGCGCGGAATGCGAGCAGGAGGTGCCCTGGCGCACCTTCTGCTCGTCGTCGTGCTCGCGCTCGGCGTGTTCCTCATGCACGCCGTCGGCCACCCCGAGGGCTCCGGCGGTACGACGGAGACCACCGCGGCCGCCCACCACGCCGCCGCGCCGGCCGGTGCGCACGGCGCTGACGACGGCGGTTCCGACGCGCGTCACGACCCCGGTTCGGGGATGGACATGACCACGCTGTGCGTGGCCGTCCTCGGCGCCTGGCTCCTCGCCGGGCTCGTCCGGGCCGCCCTGGCCCGACACCCCGACTGGCTGGCCCTCGTCCTCGCGCGGCTGATTCCCGTACGGGGTCCCCACGCGCCGCCGCGCCGACCTCCCGACCTCGCCCAGCTGTCGATCCTGCGGATCTAGGCCGAACCGCCACCGCGGGCGCCTCGTGCTGCCCGCGCACGCCTTCGACCTGCCCTTTTTTCGACAGCACACGAGGTATCACTCCCATGCGCACCTTCACGCGTCGCACTGCCGAGAAGTTCGCCCTGGCCGGAGCCGTCACGGCCGCCGGTCTCCTGCTCGCCGCCTGCGGGACGGACGACGGGATGAGCGGTATGGGCCACGGCGGGACGTCCCCGTCCGCCGCCGCTTCGGCGCCCGCTTCCGCTTCCGCTTCCGCTTCGGCGCCCGCCTCCGCCTCCGCCGAGGCCGCCGCGCCCGGCGCCTTCAACGACGCGGACGTCATGTTCGCCCAGATGATGATCCCCCACCACGAGCAGGCCCTGGAGATGGCGAAGCTCGCCGACGGCCGCGCCGAGGACCCCGAGGTCAAGAAGCTCGTCGCCGCGATCGAGCAGGCGCAGGACCCGGAGATCCAGAAGATGAAGGCCTGGCTCAAGGGCTGGGGCAAGCCCGAGTCGGCCGGGGCCGCTCACGGTTCCGGGGGCGGCCACGGCATGGCCGGGATGATGTCCGAGCAGGACATGAAGGACCTGTCGGCCGTCAAGGGCGAGGCCTTCGACCGGAAGTTCGCCGAGCTGATGATCGCCCACCACGACGGCGCCGTCGCCATGGCGAAGGACGAGCAGAAGGACGGGCGGAACGCCTCGGCGAAGAAGCTCGCCGACGACGTCGTCCGGACCCAGTCCACCGAGATCGCCGAGCTGCGGAAGATCCTCGACCGGCTCTGACCGGCCCGCACCCTCACTATCAGCGGCCGGCCCCTCACCGGGGCCGGCCGCGCCCCCCGCGTACCCTCCTCTCCTCCGGCGAAAGAACGATGAAGAAGTACTTCCCCGGGCCCGCGGCCACCGCCGCCGTCACCGTCCTCACCCTCACCCTCGCCCTGACCGCCTGCACCCAGGAGCCGCCCGCCGCCGACTCCCGCGACGGCTCCCCCGGCACTGCTCTCAGCCACATCCACGGCCTCGGCCTGCGCGGCGACACGCTCTACGTCGCCACCCACGACGGCATCCACACCCCGGACGCCACCGGCCGCCCGACCCTGGTCGGCGACCGCAGGGACGACTTCATGGGCTTCACGATCACCGCGACCGGCACCTTCCTCGCGAGCGGGCACCCCGCCCCCGGCTCCGGCGGACCCGCCGACCTCGGCCTCGTCGAGTCGACGGACGCCGGGCGCACCTGGCACGAGAAGTCCCTCGGCGGCGAGGTGGACTTCCACTCCCTCGACACGGCGCCCGATGCCACGGTCTACGGATACGACAGCGCGAACGCCCGGCTGCGGGTCAGCCCCGACGGCGTCACCTGGGAGGACCGCGCCGCGCTGCGCGCCCTCGACATCGCCGTCTCCCCCGCCTCCGGCGAGACCGTCCTCGCCACCACCGAGACCGGGGTGGCCCGCAGCGCGGACGGCGGGCGGACCTTCGCCCCGGGCACGGGCCAGGTCCTCTCGTACGTCTCCTGGGGCGCTCCCGACGCCCTCTTCGGCGTCGACCCGAGCGGGGTCCTCTTCCGCGGTACGGATACGGGGAAGGGTGCCGCGGTCCGGTGGGCCCGGGTCGCCGCCGTGCCGGGCGGGGCGCCGCAGGCGCTCACCGTCGTGGACGCCCGCCGGCTGCTCGTCGCCACCCAGGACGGGGTGTACGAGTCCCGCGACGGCGGGCGGACCTTCGAGCGCCGGGTCGCGGTGGCCTCGGGGCAGGACGGCCACTGATCCCGAGGCCTCCGCGTCTCGGGCACCTCGCACCCGACGCCTCGCCCGCCCCGCGCGCCCCTACCCCACGCGCCCTTACCCCGCGCGCCGCTCCACGACGACCTCGCCGCCGACCACGACCGTCTCCGCCACCGTGCCCGGGATCTCCTCGGGCGCGACGCGGAGGATGTCGCGGGAGAGGACGACGAAGTCGGCGAGCTTGCCGACCGTCAGCGAACCCCGTTCGTCCTCAAGGAAGTTGGCGTAGGCCGAGCCCATCGTGTAGCCCTCGACGGCGGTCGCGACGTCGATCGTCTCGCCCGCCGTCCAGCTCTCCCCGCCGTCGAGCGGGCGGCGGGTGACGGCCGCGTGGATGCCCACCATGGGGTCCATCTCCGCGACGTTCCAGTCGCTGGAGAGCGCGAGGACCGCCCCGGCCGCGCGCAGGCTGCGCAGGGGCCAGGCCTTGTGCCAGCGGTCGGGGCCGATGTTCTCGGCCCAGTCCTGGCCGGGGCCCGCGATGTCGGGCGCGGCGTGCCGGGGCTGCATGCAGGCGACGACGCCGAGTTCCGCGAAGCGGGGGGTGTCGGCCGGGTCGAGGCACTCGACGTGGACGATCTGGTGGCGGGCGTCGCGCGGCCCGTTGGCGGCGCGGGCGCGGGCGACGGCGTCGAGGACGGTGCGGATGCCCCGGTCGCCGGTGGCGTGGACGAAGCACTGGAAGCCGCGCGCGTCGAGGCGGGTGAGCAGCTCGGCGAACTCCTCGGGCGGGTAGAAGGTGTCGCCGCGGTGGTGGGCGCAGCCCGCGTACGGCTCCAGGAGGGCGGCGGTGCGGGGTTCGACGACGTCGTCGATGTACAGCTTGAGCGGGCCGACCCGCAGCCGGTCGTCGGCGAACTCCTCCGCCGCGGCCTCGAAGGCGTCGAGGTCGGTGTCGGTCGTGCCGCGCGGGTGGAAGAGCGCGGCGACGATCCGTGAGCGCAGCCGTCCCTCCGCACGGGCGCGCTGGAAGAGGGCGAGGTCGTCGAGGGAGTTCTGCGGCTCGACGACGGTGGTGATGCCGTAACCGATGGCGTCGTCCAGGCTCTTGGCGAGGCGGCCGTACTGCCGGTCGGGCGAGGCCCAGGGCACGCCGAGCTCGCGCAGGGCGCGGTGGCCGTCGCGGGAGAGGCCCTTGATCGCGAAGTCCTTGACGAATCCGGTGGGTTCGCCGGTGTCCGGGTCGGTGACGGCCCGGCCGAAGGGCAGGTCGGTGTGGTCGCGGTCGACGCCGAGCCGCCGGAGGGCGGCGGTGTTGAGCCAGGCGGTGTGCACGTCGTAGCTGAGGACGACGGCGGGGGTGTCGCCGGTGGCGGGGTCGAGGTCGGCGGCGGTGGGCATGCGTCCGCCGGGGACGGCCGAGTAGTCGAAGGCCTCGGCCTCGATCCACTCGGCGTCGGGGTGCGCCTCGTGCCAGGCGCGGATCCGCTCGTGGATGACGTCGAGGGTGCGGGCGCCCGCGAGCTGGACGCAGGCGTCGTCCGAGCCGAGGCGGACGTGGTTGTGGGCGTCGACGAAGCCGGGCAGGACGAGCCGTCCTGCGGCGTCGACGACGCGGGTGGCGGGCCCCGTCCAGGCGGCCGCTTCGGCGTCGGAGCCGATCCAGGCGATGCGGCCGGCGCGGACGGCGAGGGCCTGTGCCTCGGGGAGCGCGGGGTCGACGGTGTGGATGCGGGCCCCGAGGAGGACGAGGTCGGCGTGGACGGGGGTCGCGGCGGTGGTGCTGTTCATGCGGGACGGCTCCGTGACGTACGTGCGGGTGTGCTGCGGGAGGGGCGGGAATCGCCTGGTCAGGGGTGTGCCGGGGCGGCCGGGCGGCGCGCGAGGAGCGCGTACACGAGGGCGGAGACGACCGCGCCGAGGAGGGTGAGGTCCGCACCGCCGAGCGGGGCGACCAGGGGGCCGGTCCACAGTTCGGAGTCGCAGGTGAGCGCGGAGAAGAGGAGACCGGCGAGGAGCGCGGTCAGGCCGGCCGGGTGCCAGCCCGCGCGGTACCAGTAGGGGCCGCCCGCGCGGGCGTGCAGGCCGGCGGAGTCGTAGGCGCAGCGCCGGAGCACCATGTCGGCGAGGAAGACCCCGCCCCAGGGGGCGAAGACGATGATCAGGAGGGAGAGGAAGGAGAGGAGCGAGGTGGTGAAGTCGGTGAGGAAGAGGGCGCCGAGGGAGCCCGCCGCGGTCACGGCGGCGCTGATGACGATGGCCCGTGCCCGGCTCCAGGGGATGCCGAGGACCTGGAGGTTCAGGCTCGACGAGTAGAGCGTGATGATCGAGTTGGTGACCGAGCCGCCGAGGACGAGGGCGAGGAAGAGCGCCTGGAACCAGCCGGGGAGCAGGCCCTCGACGCCCGCCACCGCGTCGGTCATGTCGGCCTGCGTCGCCGCGGCCACTCCGGCGACGCCCAGGGCGACGGAGGAGAGGAAGCCGCCGAGCGCGCCGCTGAGGGTGACGGCCTTGAGGGAGGTCGTGCGGGGCAGGTAGCGGGTGTAGTCCGCGGGCATGGGGAGGTACGAGAAGGGGCCCGCGAGCATGACGACGAAGGCGAGGCTCCAGCCGGAGGCGCCGGGCGCGGCCGAGGGGGCGTTGGTGTCGGCGCCGGGCAGCACCAGGACGAGGAGCACGGCGAAGCCGACGGCGAGGACGTAGGCCATCCAGCGCTCGGCGAACTGGACGGTCGCGTGGCCCCAGAGGGCGACCACGAAGGTCAGCGCGAGGGTGACGGCGAGGGCGACGGCCCGGGAGGCGTGTCCGCCGTGCCAGCCGAGGTCCGCGAAGAAGGCTTCGAGGGCGAGGGTGCCCACCACGGTGTTGACGATGGTGTAGCCGATGCTGACGATCCAGTTGAGCAGACCGGCGGGCCAGTTGCCGCGGATGCCGAAGGCGGCCCGGGAGATCACGAGGGTCGCGGTGCCGGTGCGGACCCCGCTGAGGCCGGCCGCGCCGATGGCGACGAAGGACAGGCCGCCGAGCACGACGACGGCGGTGGCCTGCCAGAAGGAGAGCCCGAAGGCGACGGCGAGGGCGCCGTTGATGACGTAGGTGAAGGTCAGGTTCGAGCCGAACCAGAGCCAGAAGACGTCCTTGGCGCTGCCGTGCCGTTCCGCGTCGGGTATGGGGTCGATCCCGTGTTCCTCGACCTGGAACACCTCGTCCCGGCCCGTGGTCACGGGCGCCGTCTCGTGTCCGAGCACACCGCACTCCTGTCTCGCTGCCGTCTTGAATGACGTTCTAAGACTTAGAACGCCATTCAAGATGTGCGATGAGTTCAGGCCACGTCAAGACCTTCGGAGGTTGCGGTTAAGGTCGATCTCGCACATCGGTCTCGCACATTCGTCTCGCACACAGCGGGACGGGCGGAGACACGGCACGACAGATCGGGGACGGCGGCGGTGGCAAAGGCGGCACGACGGCGGGACGGGCACGTCACCCAGGAGCGGATGCTGGAGGAGGCCATGGCGGCGATCGCCGAGGACGGCCTCGCCTCGCTCACCATGTCGGCGCTCGCGGAGCGGCTCGGCACGAGCGGCGGCCACATCCTGTACTACTTCGGCAGCAAGGACCTGCTGCTGCTCGCCGCCCTCCGGTGGAGCGAGGCCGCGCTCGCCGAGGAGCGCGCCGCGCTGCTGTCCCGGCGGGTCACCGCCGAGCGCAAACTCGACCTCTTCCTCCGCCTCTACCTGCCGCGCGGACCCCGCGACCCGCGCTGGACGCTCTGGATCGAACTCTGGGCCCGTACCCCCGGCAACGCCGCGCTGCGCGAGGCCCAGGACGCGCTGGACCGGGGCTGGCAGGAGGACCTGGAGTCCCTGCTCGCGGCGGGGGTGGCCCGGCGGCGCTTCGCACCGCTCGACGCCACCGCCCGCGCCTCCGAACTCCTCGCCCTGCTCGACGGGTTGAGCACCCGGGTCGTCCTCGGCCAGGAGTCCGGCCGCGACGCGCGGCCCGCCCTGGAGGCGGCGCGCTCGGCGGCCCGGCTCCTCGTCGCCCCGTACACACCCGACACGTCTGAAGCAGAGGCGACGTGACGACTCGTCAGTCCCGGTAGGCCTCAAGGAGGCGCAGCCACGCCTCGCTCAGGGTCGGGAAGGACGGTACGGCGTGCCAGAGCCGGGCGATCGGGACCTCGCCGACGACCGCGACCGTCGCCGAGTGGAGGAGCTCGCCGATCCCCGGGCCGACGAAGGAGGCACCGAGGACGACCTCCCGGTCGAGGTCGACGACCAACCGGGCCTGGCCCCGGTAACCCTGGGCGTAGAGCCCGGCCCCGGCGACCTGCCGCATGTCGACGTCGACGGCCCGGACCCGGTGGCCCGCCCGCTCGGCCTCGGCCAGGGTCAGGCCGACGGCGGCCGCCTCGGGGTCGCAGAACACGACCTGCGGCGCGGCGGCCCGGTCGGCGGTGGCCGCGTGCGCGCCCCAGCGCCCGTCGTCCAGCGGCCCCGTGCCCTTCGCGCGGGCCGCGATCGCGGCGCCGGCGATCCGGGCCTGGTACTTGCCCTGGTGGGTCATGAGCGCGCGGTGGTTGACGTCCCCGACCGCGTAGAGCCAGTCGGTGCCGGTGACCCGGAGGCTGTCGTCGACGTCGAGCCAGGAGCCCGGTTCCCGGCCGACCGACTCCAGGCCGAGGTCCTCGGTGCGCGGGGCCCGGCCGGTCGCGAAGAGCACCTCGTCGCCCTCGACGTGGTCGCCGCCCTCCAGGACCACGGTCACCGGGCCGGTGCCCCCGTCGCGTACGACCGCCGTGACCCGGGTGCCGGTACGGACGTCCGCGCCGCGCGCCGCGAGGGCCGAGGCGACCAGCTCGCCGACGAACGGCTCCATCCGGGGCAGCAGGCCCCCGCCCCGTACGAGCAGGGTGACCTTCGCGCCCAGGGCCTGCCAGGCGGTGGCCATCTCCACGCCGACCACGCCCCCGCCGACCACGATCAGCCGCTCGGGCACGCGGCCGGAACTGGTCGCCTCGCGGCTGGTCCAGGGCCTGGCCCCGGGCAGGCCGGGCAGCTCGGGGAGGACGGCGCGGCTGCCGGTGCAGACGGCGACCGCGTGCCGGGCGGTCAGGACGTGCTCGTCGCCCTCCGGGCCGGTGACGGCGACCCGGCGGGGCCCGGCGAGACGGCCGTGGCCCCGGAAGAGCCGGACGCCGATCGAATCCAGCCAGTCGACCTGGCCGTCGTCCTTCCAGTCGCCGACGACGGCGTCCCGGTGCGCGAAGACCTCCAGGGCGTCGAGCGGCCCGTAGACCGACTCGCGCAGGCCGGCGACCTTGCGGGCGTCGGAACGGGCGAGCGCGGGGCGCAGGAGCGCCTTGCTGGGCATGCACGCCCAGTACGAGCACTCACCGCCGATCAGCTCGCTCTCGACGATCGCGGCGCTGAGCCCGGCCGCCCGCACCCGGTCGACGACGTTCTCGCCGACCGGACCCGCCCCGAGGACCACCACGTCGTACGTGCTCTCTTCCACCGCTCGTGTCATGATCCCAGTCTGCTGGCAGGGGTCCGGAATAGCGCGGCTCGATACGCCGTTGTGCCGGGCGAGTCCCCAGGGGACCGTGAGGACACCGCCAGGAGACCCCGAAAGGTAGGCAGGCATGAGCACCGTAGAGCTCACCAAGGACAACTTCGACGAGATCGTGAGCGGGAACGAATTCGTCCTGATCGACTTCTGGGCTTCGTGGTGCGGTCCCTGCCGTCAGTTCGCCCCGGTCTTCGAGGCCGCGTCCGAGCGGCACCAGGACCTGGTCTTCGCGAAGGTGGACACCGAGGCGCAGCAGGAGCTCGCCGCCGCCTTCGAGATCCGCTCGATCCCGACGCTGATGATCGTCCGGGACAACGTGGCCGTGTTCGCGCAGCCCGGCGCGCTGCCGGAGGCCGCCCTGGAGGACGTCATCGGGCAGGCCCGCAAGCTGGACATGGACGAGGTGCGCAAGTCCGTCGAGGCCTCGCAGCAGCAGTGACCCGATGACGAGAGGGGTACGGGAGAGCCTCCCGTACCCCTCTCGTCGTATGTCCGGGCCACGCGTACGTGCGTCGGCTCAGCGCTCCAGGACCAGCGCGAGGCCCTGGCCCACGCCGATGCAGAGCGCCGCGAGGCCCGTGCCCGAGCCCGCCGCCGCCAGCTGGTGGGCCACGGAGCCGGCGAGCCGGGCGCCCGAGGCGCCCAGCGGGTGACCGATGGCGACCGCGCCGCCGCGCGGGTTCACGATCTCCGGGTCCAGTTCCGGCCATTCGGCGAGGCAGCCGAGCGCCTGCGCGGCGAAGGCCTCGTTGAGCTCGAAGGTCGTCAGGTCGGCGAAGGAGCGTCCGGCCTTCTCCAGGGCCCGCCGGACGGCCGCCACCGGGCCGAGGCCGAAGAGCTGGGGCTCGATGCCGGTGACCGCCGACGTACGGATGCGGGCGAGCGGCTCGCGGCCGGTCTCGCGCAGCCCCTCCTCGTCCACGAGGAGCAGGGCCGCCGCGCCGTCGTTGAGCGGCGAGGAGTTGCCCGCCGTGACGGTGCCGCCCGTGGGACGGAACGAGGGCTTGAGCTTGGCGAGCGCCTCCATGGAGGTGGTGTCGCGGATGCACTCGTCCCTGGCCAGGTCCACGCCGGGGTACGGGACGACCTCGTCGTCGTACAGCCCCTTCACCCAGGCCTCGGCGGCCTTGCGGTGGCTGGCGAGCGCGAAGGCGTCCTGCCGGTCGCGGGTGAGGCCGTGCTTGTCGGCGACGAGCTCCGCGCCCTCGCCGAGGGCGACGGTCCACTCGGCGGGCATCCTCGGGTTGGTCATGCGCCAGCCGAGGGTCGTCGAGTGGAGCTGCTGGTGGCCGGCGGGGAAGGCCCGCTCGGGCTTCTGCAGGACCCACGGGGCGCGGGACATGGACTCGACGCCGCCGGCGATGGCGACGGACGCGTCGCCGAGCGCGACGGCGCGGGCCGCCTGGATGACGGCCTCCATGCCGGAGCCGCAGAGGCGGTTGACGGTGACGCCGGGGACGGTGACGGGCAGTCCGGCGAGCAGGACGGCCATCCTGGCCACGTCGCGGTTGTCCTCGCCGGCGCCGTTGGCGTCGCCGAAGTAGACGTCGTCGACGCGCGCCGGGTCGAGCGCGGGCGAGCGGTCGACGAGCGCCTTCACCACGTGGGCGGCCAGGTCGTCGGGGCGCACCCCGGCGAGCGCGCCGCCGAACTTCCCGATCGGTGTGCGGACGGCGTCGACGATGTAGACGTCGCGGATGCTCATCGGTTCTCTCCCACGTGACCTTCGGAACGACTCTGTTCGCCTGGTGAGGAAACTTTCGTTTCCGGTGTGCGCCGCCGAGTCTGTGCCCGTCGGCGCACGGTGTCAACGGGCCTCTTCAGGCCGGATCGGGGTCGGGCCGCAGGGGAGAGTGCCAGGTCAGCCACGGGGCAAGCCGGGCGGGAGGGAGCCGGGCAGAGCGGGAGCGCCGGGCGGGAGGGAGCCGGGACGGCAGGGAGTGCCCGGCGGGAGGGAGCCGGGGCGGCCGGGAGCGCCGGGCGGGCGGAGGGTGCCCGGCAGGCCGGGAGTGCCGGGTCAGCCGCGGGCCGCCGGGCGGACGAGGGCCGTGAGTCCGTAGTCGAGTTCGCGCCCGTCGACGAGCAGGGCCTCGACCGTCCGCGTCTCGGGGTCGATGTCGGCGACGATGCCGTGCCCCTCGTAGATCGGATAGCCGGAGGAGCCGTGCCGCCCGGTGGCCTCGACGACGGCGGAGCGGACGGCACTGTCCCCCACGGACGCGCCGCCGCGGTCCTCGACGTGCGCGGGCACCAGCAGGATCTCGTAGCGCTTCGGAACTGTGCTCATGGACCGACGCTAAGCGCTCAGCTGGACTCCCGCCGGACGACCCGCGAGTCGAGGAGACGGCGGGGGCGGGGCGGCACGTCCTCGTCCCGCACGGCCCGGTCGACGAGCTCGGCCAGCTCCCTGCCGAGGACCATGTCGATGTGGACGGTGCTGAGCCGCGGCCGCAGGAGCCGGCCGAGGAGCAGGTCGTCGGCGCCGACGACGGCGGTCTCCTCCGGTACGGAGATCCCGGCGTCCTGGAGCGCCCGCATCAGGAGCATCGCGTACTCGTCGTTGTAGGCGAAGACGGCGTCGAGCCCCAGCTCGCGCCACCGCCCGGCCAGCTCCCGTGCCGACTCCTCGTCGTACCGCAGGGGCACGGGGACGACGGTGGCGCCGGTGCCCTCGGCCGCCTGCCGCGCTCCGTCGAGGCGGGGGGCCGAGAACATCCCGAGGCCCGTCTCCTCCGGGACGACGACGCCGATCCGGCGCCGGCCGGCCTCGACGAGGTGGGCGGCGGCGACCTCGCCGATCCGCCCCTGGTCCATGACGAGGGAGTGGGTGCCCTCGACCTGCTGCGTGCCGAGCGTGATCACGGCGCGGGCCCCGGACCGCTTGAGGAGCTCGACCGCCTGCTCCGTGAGTTCGACCTCGCCGAGCGAGACCACGGCGACCGGCCGCAGCTCCGCCCAGGCACGGGCCGCCTCCTCGGGCTTCAGGCCGATGCTGCCGTACTGCACCACGGTGTAGTCGAGGCGGCGCAGCTCCCACTGGAGGTCGCTGAAGAACTGGCTGTACAGCGGGCCGACGGGGATGTGGGCGCTGGGCAGCAGCACCATCCGGCTGTGGCCGGCGCGCAGGCTGCGGGCCGCCGCGTGGGGGACGTACCCCAGCTCCTCGGCCGCCTCGCGCACGCGGCGGCGGGTGGGCTCGCTGATGCGCACGGCCGAGGTGTTGTTCAGCACGTACGAGACGGTGGCCCGGGAGACGCCCGCGAGGCGCGCGACGTCGGCACTGGTGGGGACCGCCCGCCCGGTGGGGCGGTCGGGGGACTGTTCGGTTGAGTGGCTCATCGCTCCGGCATCTTTCCAGAACAATCCGGCACAGGGTCTGGCGGATGGCCTGATTTGAGTGCTACACAGTGCTCACACGTGTCACTGACACGTGTAACTCTATCGTTCAATCCGCTCCTCGCCCCCTCATCGGGCGATCTCTCCCTGGAGGGCAACGTGGCCCTTTCCTCCCCCGGAACCGGCTCCGGCACCGACACCGCCGGCCCCGACTCCGGTACGGCCGGCCCCGACTCCCCCGCGGCCAGCCGGCCGACGCGGGGCCTGCTGCCCCTGCTCCTCGCCGGCAACACGGCGATGTACGCCCTGTACATCGGCGTCGGAGGCATGCTCCTCGCCCTCCAGGTCGAGTCCATCGACCCCGCGAACAAGGTGGCGAACTTCGGCCTCGTCGCCGGCGTGTCCGCGATCTTCGCCACCGTCTTCAACCCGGTCGCGGGCGCGCTCTCGGACCGGTCGGGACGGCGCAACCCCTGGATCCTGGGCGGCGGCCTGCTCGCCCTCCCGGTGATGCTGCTCCTCGGCAGCGTCCACACGATCCTGCTGGTCACGATCGCCTGGTGCCTCGGCCAGGCCGTCATGAACATCTACCAGGCGGCGATCACCTCGGTGGTCCCCGACCGGGTCCCGATGGCCGCGCGCGGCAAGGCCTCGGCCGCCGTCGGCCTCGGTCTGCCCATCGGCTCGACGATCGGCGCCCTCGTCGGCGCCGCCTTCTCCGACGACTACCGCACCGGCTACCTCGTCTTCGGCGCGATCGTCGCCGGCGCGGCCGTGCTGTTCAGCACCTGCGCCCGCGAGGAGCGCATGCCCGCGAAGGCGCCGCTGCCGGTCAAGGAGCAGATCGCGGCCTTCGGCAGCGCCCTCAAGGACCACGACTTCCGCTGGGCGTTCATCGGCCGGGCCCTGCTGGTCCTCGGCTACTTCGCGGTGGCCGGATTCCAGCTGTACATCCTCAAGGACCACACCGAGCTGCCCGCCGGGCTGAAGCCCGAGGAGGCCGTGGCCATCCTCATGCCGCTCAACGCGGTCGCCATGGTGGTCTCCACCGTGCTCGGCGGCTGGCTGTCCGACCGGTACGACCGCCGCAAGCTCTTCGTGGGTGCCTCCGCCGCGCTCGCCGCCGTCGCGCTCGTCATCCCGGCCGTCTCCACCAGCTGGACCGCGATGCTCGCCTTCTCCGTCGTCAACGGTCTCGGCTTCGGCTGCTACATGGCCGTCGACACCGCCCTGGTGACCATGGTCCTGCCCAAGGCCGAGGACGCGGCCCGGGACATGGGCGTCCTGAACGTCGCCAACGCGGGCCCGCAGATCGTCGCCCCGTTCGTGGCCTCGCTCATCGTCTCGCTGAGTGGCGGATACACGGCCCTGTTCATCATCGCGGCCGTACTGTCGGTGCTCGGCGCGCTCGCCGTGCGCCCCATCCGCAGCGTGCGCTGACCTGACGGTCGGCGCCCGCCCGGGGGTGTCCCGCGGATCAGGGCCTGCCGATGCCCCTGATCCGCGGGACACCCCCGTCCCCGTCGCACCACTCGGAGAGGCAGCACCGTGCGCCTGCACACCACCACGTGGGGATCCGGTGACCGGATCGCCCTGCTCGTCCACGGCATCATGGCCGACCACCGCACCTGGCGGCGGGTCGGACCTGACCTCGCCGCGCGGGGGTACCGGGTGATCGCCGTGGACCTGCGGGGCCACGGGGCGAGCGCGCGGGCGGCCGGCCCGGAGGCGTACGGGCCGGAGGACTACGCCGACGACCTCGTCGAGAACCTCCCGGCCGGGGCCGAACTGGCCGTCGGCCACTCGCTCGGCGGGCTCGCCCTGCTGCGGGCCGTGGAACGGCTCGCGCCCGCCCGCGCGGTGTACTCCGATCCGGCCTGGCACCTGAGGGGCGGCCCCGCCGGGTACGTGCCGGAGCTCTTCGTGCGGGGCAAGTCCCTCTCGCGGGACCTCGTGCAGGGGTTCAACCCGCGCTGGTCGGACGAGGACGTCGACACCGAGATGGAGTCGGTACGCGTCTGGGACGAGCGGTCGGCGTACGGTCTGGTCGACGTCACCGGCACGGACATGTGGCCGGTCCGGCCCGCCGTCCCCTCCCTCGTCGCGCTCGCCGATCCGAGCCCGCTGATCTCCGCCGACGACGCCACGATGCTGGAGGGGCGCGGCTTCACCCTCCGCACCGTCGCGGGTGCCGGGCACACGATCCACCGGGACGACTTCGACGGGTTCATGTCCGCGCTGGACGGCTGGATCTGACGTACCGTTCACCCATGGACGAAGCGTCGATGGACTCCTCGATGGTGGGACTGCTGGGCCGGGTGACCGGCACAATCGGGCCCGGCCTCGTCGGCGAGGTGATCGTCCGGATCCGGGGCGGCGCCGAGCACTTCCTCGCCTATCCGGCCTCACCGAAGGAACGAATCGAGACCGGAACGGTCGTGATGGTCATGGAACATCTCCCTCCACGCACCGTCTATGTCACAGCCGCGTACGACAGTTGACCGAACCGTTGAGTGGCGCCCGTGACGGGCGCACACTCCCTTCACCGGATCCGCACGGCTCCGGTGAAGGGGGAACTGCCCATGGGAATCGGCATTCTGGCGGGCGTCGTCGTCGGCGCCTTCGTCCTTCTGGTCATCGTCTTCAAGATGATGTGGCGCGTCGCGGAACCCAACGAAGCGCTGATCATCTCCGGTTCCAACCACAAGAACGAGGGCCTCGGCGCGGGGATGGGGTTCCGGATCGTCACCGGTCGCGGCACCCTCGTGATGCCCGGCGTCCAGGCGGTGCGGAAGCTCTCGCTCGACCTCAACGAGACGCAGCTGTCCGTCGAGTGCGTCACCCACCAGGGCATTCCGCTCAAGGTCCGCGGTGTGGTGATCTTCAAGGTCGGTGACGACTTCGTGTCGATCGCCAACGCCGCCCGCCGCTTCCTCGACCAGCAGAAGCTGATGTCGGAGCGGGTGCACATCGTCTTCGCCGGTCATCTCCGCGCCATCGTCGGCGGGTTGACGGTGGAGGACATGATCCGTGACCGGGAGAAGCTGACCGGGCAGGCCCGTTCGGCCTGTGGCACGGAGATGGAGAAGCTCGGACTGATCGTCGACTCGCTGCAGATCCACGAGATCGAGGACCCGACCGGGTACATCAAGAACCTCGCCGCCCCGCACGCCGCCGCCGTCCAGCGGGACGCGCGGATCGCGCAGGCGGAGGCCAACCGGCGGGCGACCGAGGCCGAGCAGCAGGCCGCGGCGCGCATGTCGGAGGCGACCCGCGACAGCGAGATCCTCCAGGCGGGCTACCAGGCCGAGCGGGACCAGGCCTCGGCCAAGGCCCGGCAGGCCGGGCCGCTGGCCAACGCGGCCTCGCGCCAGGAGGTCGTCGTCCAGGAGACCCGCGTGGCCGAGCTGGAGGGCCACCGCAAGGAGCAGCAGCTCCAGGCGGAGGTCCGCAAGCCCGCCGACGCCATGGCGTACGAGACCCGGACGCTGGCCGCGGCCGAGCGCGACGCCCGGATCTCGGCGGCCGAGGCCGACGCGAAGGAGACCGAGCTGGCGAGCGCGGCCAAGGCGACGGCGACCCGGCTCACCGGTGAGGCGGAGGCGGCGGCGCAGCACGCGAAGGGGCTCGCGGTCGCCGAGGCGACCCGGGCGAAGGGTCTGGCGGAGGCCGAGTCGATCAAGGCCCGTGCGGCGGCACTCGCCGAGAACCAGGAGGCCGTCGTCGCCCAGCAGCTGGCGGAGAAGTGGCCGGAGATCGTGTCGGCCGGCGCGTCCGCCTTCGGGAACGTCGACCAGATGGTGCTGCTCAACGGCGCCGACGGGATGGCGGAAGTCTTCGCCAAGGCGCTGACCATGGGCGGGACGGGTCTCGGTCTGGCCCGGCAGCTGCTCTCCACGATGAACCCGGGGGCGCCGGAGCGCCTGGGCGGGGTGCCGGCCTCGCGGTCGGAGGAGAGCGTGGAGATCACGGTCGGCGACGGGGAGTGACCGGACAGGGCGCGTCGTGACCCGGTCGGGACACGGAGCGACCCGGCACGACACGGAGTGACCGGACAGGACGTGTACAGAGTGACCGGACAGGACGTGTGAAGACGCTCGGGCCCGGTGCCGTCACGGCACCGGGCCCGTTCGTGCGTTCCCCTGGCCGGTCCCCTGGCCTCGGTTCCGGCGCGGCCTCAGTTGTGGCCGAACTTCCGTTCCTTGCGGTGGGACGCGTGCTCCACGAGGGGCATCTGCGGCTCTCTCGTGGGGGTCGGCGCGGTCTCCTTCGCTGCCGCCTCTGTGCGGTGCTCGTGACCGCCGGTACGGGCGCCCCGATTGGTCCGGGTCTGTTTCTTGCCCACGATCGTGCCTCCCATGAAGGGGTCTCGGACTGTGGTCCGTATGCCCTCAGCCTCGCACGGAGGAACGAAAGATGCATATCAGACGAAGAGGGGTACAGGGGGCGCACGCGGCCCCTGTGGGGCGCCCTTGCACGCGGGTCGGCGGTGGCTTTAGGTGGAAGCAGCGACTTCCGGGACCGGTCCTACAGGGCCTGTCCGGTGGATCAGGAGGTGCACGGATGGCAGCGAGCGGCACACCGCGTGGCGGCCCCCCACTCACCGAGGTGGAGGCGGAGAACCTGCTGCGTGGCATCTGTTTCAAGACGGGTCCACCCCGCACGGTGGGAGCCGAGCTGGAGTGGCTCGTCCACGATCTGCGCGACCCACGTTCGCCCGTACGGCCGCCGAGGCTGGCCGCCGCCCTCGACACCGTACGGTCCCTGTCCCTGGTCTCGTCGCTCACCTTCGAACCGGGCGGCCAGCTGGAGCTGAGCTCGCATCCGGCCGGGTCGCTCATGGAGTGCCTCGACTCGCTCGCCGCCGATCTCCGCGCGGTACGGGAGGCGCTCGGACCCCTCGGTCTCACCCTGAGCGGTTACGGGGTGGACCCCTGGCACGCGCCGCGCGGCCGGGTGCTCCACGAGCCGCGGTACGACGCCATGGAGATCGCGCTCGACCGCACGGGACCGGCCGGACGGGCGATGATGTGCGACTCGGCCTCCGTGCAGGTCTGCCTCGACGCCGGGCTCGACGAGCCGGGTCCGCTCGGCTACGACCGGCGCTGGCGGCTCGCCCACCTCCTCGGCGCGGTCCTCGTGGCCGTCTTCGCCAACTCCCCCCTGCACGGCGGCCGTCGGACCGGCTGGCGCTCCACGCGCCAGGCGCTGTGGACGGAGCTCGACCCGTGCCGGGCTCTCGCGCCCCGGCCGGACGGGAAGCCCCGGGAGGAGTGGACCGCGCACGTCCTGGACACCCCGGTGATGTGCGTGCGGGCCGCGGAGGGGCCGTGGGACGTGCCGGAGGGGCTGACCTTCCGCGAGTGGCTGCGCACCGGAGCCCCCCGCCCCGCCGACCTGGACGATCTGCGCTACCACATGACGACGCTCTTCCCACCGGTGCGGCCGCGCGGCCATCTGGAGCTGCGGATGATCGACGCGCAGCCCGGCCCGGACGGCTGGATGGTGCCGGTGGCCGTGACGACGGCCGTCTTCGAGGACCCGGAGGCGGCCGAGGCCGTGTACCGGGCGGTCGAGCCCCTCGCCGAGCAGGCGGGTCCGGGGCCGGCGCCGCGCAATCCGCTGTGGCTCTCGGCGGCGCACGACGGCCTCGCCGATCCCGGACTGCACGCCGCCGCCCGCGCGGTCTTCTCGGCCGCCGTCGACGCGCTGCCCCGGATCGGGGCGAGCGAGGAGGTGCGACGGGCCGTCGTCGCCTTCCAGGAGCGGTACGTGATCCCCGGGAGCTGCCCGGCCGACGAACTGACGGCGGTGACGTCATGACCGGGACCGAGCGGGGCACGGCGAGCGAGCGGGCCACGCAGAGCAAGCGGGCCACGGAGAGCGAGCAGGGCGCGGAGACCCGGCGGGGCACCGGCATCGATCCCGAGGTGCTGCGCGCGCGGGCCGCGGACGCCCTGACCGTCGCACGGGAGCGCACGGCCCTCCTCACCTCCTGTGTCGACGACGAGGAACTCAACGCCCAGCACTCCCCCTTGATGTCACCACTGGTCTGGGACCTGGCGCACATCGGCAACCAGGAGGAGCAGTGGCTGTGGCGGGCCGTCGCGGGGCGCGACGCGCTGCGACCGGAGATCGACTCCCTCTACGACGCCTTCGAGCATCCGCGCGCCACCCGCCCGTCGCTGCCCCTGCTCCCGCCCGGCGAGGCCCGCGCCTACGCGGCGGACGTGCGCCTGCGGATCCTGGACGTCCTGGAGAGCGCCCCGCTGGAGGGGCGGCCGCTGCTCGACGACGGCTTCGCGTTCGGCATGATCGCCCAGCACGAGCAGCAGCACGACGAGACCATGCTGATCACCCACCAGCTGCGCAGGGGGCCCGCGGCGCTGACCGCTCCCCCGCCGCCCTCCCTGCGGTCCGGCTCCCTTCCTCCCGAAGTCCTCGTCCCCGGCGGCCCGTTCACCATGGGCACCTCGGACGAGCCGTGGGCCCTCGACAACGAACGTCCGGCCCACGCCCGGGTCGTGCCGGCCTTCTTCGTCGACACCACCCCTGTCACGAACGGCGCCTATCTGGCCTTCATGGCGGACGGCGGGTACACGGACCGCCGCTGGTGGCGGCCCGAGGGCTGGGCGCAGATCCGGGAACACGACATCGGGGCACCCCTGTTCTGGCGCCGCGACGGCGGACAGTGGCTGCGCCGCCGCTTCGGGGTGACCGAGCCCGTACCGGTGGACGAGCCGGTCCTGCACGTGAGCTGGTACGAGGCGGACGCCTACGCGCGCTGGGCCGGACGCCGGCTCCCCACCGAGGCCGAGTGGGAGAAGGCCGCCCGCCACGACCCGGTCTCGGGGCGCTCGCGCCGCTATCCGTGGGGCGACGCCGATCCCGGTCCCGAGCACGCGAACCTCGGGCAGCGGCACCTGCGGCCGGCCGCCGCGGGCAGCTACCCGGAGGGCGCTTCGCCGCTCGGGGTACGGCAGTTGATCGGTGACGTGTGGGAGTGGACGGCGAGCGACTTCCTGCCGTACCCGGGCTTCACGGCCTTCCCGTACAAGGAGTACTCGGAGGTGTTCTTCGGGCCGGAGCACAAGGTGCTGCGCGGCGGCTCGTTCGCGGTCGACCCGGTCGCCTGCCGGGGCACGTTCCGCAACTGGGACCTGCCCGTGCGGCGCCAGATCTTCTCGGGCTTCCGGACGGCGCGGACCGCGGAGTTCGACTGATGTGCCGTCACGTCGCGTACGTGGGCGGGCCGGTGGCGCTGGGAGAGCTGCTGGTCCGGCCGGAGCACGGCCTGCTGCGCCAGTCCTGGGAACCGCGTCACCAGACCAGCGGGGTCGTGAACGCCGACGGCTTCGGGGTGGGCTGGTACGCGGAAGGGGATCCGGTGCCCGCGCGGTACCGGCGCGCGGCGCCGATCTGGGGCGACCTGTCCTTCGCGGACCTCGCGCGGGTGGTCCGCTCCCGGGCCCTGCTCGCGGCGGTCCGGGGCGCCACGCTGCCCGGCGCCGACGGGGAGGGCGCGGCGGCTCCGTTCACCGCCGGCCCCTGGCTCTTCAGCCACAACGGCGCGGTCACGGGCTGGCCCGGCTCCCTGGCCGGCATCGCCGGCACGCTCCCGGCCGAGGCGCTGCTGCACCTGGAGGCGCGCACCGACTCGGCGCTGCTGTGGGCGCTCGTGCTGCACCGGCTGCGGGCCGGGGACGCGCCGGGGACGGCCCTGGCCGACACCGTGCGGGAGGTCGGCGCCGCGGCGCCGGGTTCCTCGCTCAACCTGCTGCTCACCGACGGGACCACCGTCACCGCGACGACCTGGGGGAACAGCCTCTGGTACCTGCCGGGCCCCGGCCACATGGCCGTGGCCTCCGAACCGTACGACGACGATCCGCGGTGGCGCGAGGTCCCCGAGCACACGCTCGTGACCGCCGACCGCTACGACGTCACCCTCACCCCGCTCAAGGAGCCGTCCGCGTGAGCCCGTTCCAGCTGACCCGTACCCTCGCCCCGGACACCGCGGGCGCAGATCTGCGCGCCGACGTCCGCAACGGACTGACCCGCTCCCCCAAGGCGCTGCCGCCGAAGTGGTTCTACGACGCCCGGGGCAGCGAACTCTTCGAGGAGATCACCCGGCTGCCCGAGTACTACCCGACCCGGGCGGAGCGGGAGATCCTGATGGCGCGGGCGCCGGAGATCGCCGCCGCCACCGGGGCCAGGACCCTGGTCGAGCTGGGCTCCGGCTCCTCGGAGAAGACCCGGTTCCTGATCGACGCGCTCCTTCCCGGCCTGGACAGCTACGTGCCCGTGGACGTGAGCGAGTCCGCGCTGACGGGGGCGGCGGAGTCGCTGCTCGCCGACCGGCCGGGGCTGCGGGTGCACGCGCTGGTCGCCGACTTCACCCGGGGGCTCGCGCTGCCGGGGACGCCGGGGCCGCGTCTGGTGGCGTTCCTCGGGGGCACGATCGGCAATCTCCTCCCCGCCGAGCGGCGGACCTTCCTGCGCTCGGTCCGGGCGATGCTCAGTCCCGGTGACGCGCTGCTGCTGGGCACGGATCTGGTGAAGGACGAGAAGACGCTCGTCGCCGCCTACGACGACGCGGCCGGGGTGACGGCGGCGTTCAACAAGAACGTGCTGTCGGTGATCGACCGGGAGCTCGGCGCCGACGCGGATCCGGCCGCCTTCGACCACGTGGCGCTCTGGGACCGGGACCGGGAGTGGATCGAGATGCGGCTGCGCGCCCGGCACGCGCTCACGGTGAAGATCCCGGAGCTGGACCTCGTGGTGCCCTTCGCGGCGGGCGAGGAGGTACGGACGGAGGTGTCGGCGAAGTTCCGTCAGGCGGGGGTACGGGACGAGCTGGCGGAGGCGGGGCTCGACCTGGCCCGCTGGTGGACGGACGAGCAGGACCGGTTCGCGCTGTCGCTCGCGACGGCACGCTGAGCGCCGGACCGCTGAGCGACGACGCGCGGAGGGAGGACTCGGGGAGGAACGACTCGGGGAGGGACGGCGTGCGGTGAGACGGCTGCCCCGGCCACGGCACGCTGGGCCGCGGCGGCCAGGGACCGGCGGTCCGGATGGCGCCTTCCGGGTATCGGATCCAGGATCCGTACGTCGGCGGTGACTCCGCGCGTGGCGGCGAGCCGCCACAGGGAGGCGCCCAGCGGGTCGTCCCCCACGTAGGCGGCGGCCGCGGTGGGCCGGTAGTCGATCCGTACGGGCTGGACGTCCGCCCCGCTGTCCAGCGCGGCCTGGAACGCGGCCGGCCGGAAGCGGCCCCCGGCCCGGCCGCACCAGGTCGACCCCTCCGGGAAGACGATCACCCGGCCGCCGCCGGCGAGCACCGCGGCCATCGCGCGGACGGTGCCGGGCAGCGCCCTGAGCCGGTCCCGGTCGATGAAGAGGGTCCCGCCGAGCGCGGCGAGCGTACCGAGCACCGGCCAGCGGCGGACCTCCGCCTTGGCGACCATCCGGCCGGGGAGGACGGCCGCGAGGAGCGGGATGTCCAGCCAGGAGACGTGGTTGGCGACGACGAGGAGCGGGCCCCCGGCGGCGGCCGCCCCCTCGAACCGGACGCGCACGCCGAAGGCGCGGACCACGGCCCGTACCCAGTACCGGACGAGGGCGAGCCGCGCCGGGGCCGGCAGGAGTCCGGCGGCCGGCAGGCACAGGACGCCGAGGAGGACCGCCCCGATCCCGGCGGCCAGTCGCACCGAGGCCAGGGCTGTGCCCGCCGCGAGGGCCCGGTGGCAGGGGTCCGGATCGGGGTGGGCGGCGCAGCGGCCCGGGGTGCAGGGCGCCGTGGGGAGCCACGGCGAGGGTGCCGTGGTCCCGTTCACGGGGCGGGGGCGAGCGACAGGAAGTGGTTGAGGTAGCGCGGGTTGGTGCGGCGCAGGGAGAGCAGGACGTAGAGGTCGGCGACGCCGAAGTCGGGGTCGTGGGCGGGGGCGCCGCAGACCCAGGCGCCGAGGCGGAGGTAGCCGCGCAGCAGGGGCGGGAGTTCGGTGCGTCCTTCGGGGCGGGCGACGCCCTCGGAGTTCCACAGCCTGTGCGGGGTGACCCAGTACTCCTCGGGGGCGAGGTGCTTGGCCTTGACGGTGTCCCAGGTGGCGGCGGCGAGGGCGCCGCCGTCGGCGAGCGGGATCGAACAGCAGCCGGCGAGCCAGTTGTGGCCGGTGCTGGTCATGTAGCGGGCGAGGCCGGCCCAGATGAGGGAGATGACGGCGCCGTTGCGGTGGGCGGGGTGGACGCAGGACCGGCCGACCTCCACGAGGTCGTGGCGGACGGGGGCGAGCCGGGTGAGGTCGAACTCGCTCTCGGAGTAGAGGCGTCCGGCGACGGCGGCGCGCTCGGGGGGCAGGATCCGGTAGGTGCCGACGACCTCGCCGGTGGCCTCGTCCCGTACGAGCAGGTGGTCGCAGTACGCGTCGAAGGCGTCGGAGTCGAGGCCGGGCTCGGGCCCGTCGAGGCGGGCGCCGAGTTCACCGGCGAAGACCTGGTGGCGCAGTCGCTGGGCGGCCCGTACGTCCTCCTGGTCCCGGGCGAGGCCGACGACGTACCGGGGCGCGGGTTCCTCGGCCGGGAGCCGGCTCCGGTCCTGCGGCTGGGCGGGGACGGCCCCGGTCCCGGTGGGGACGGCGAGCGTGGGCGACGGTGCGGTCATGTCGAGCTCCTCCGGCGGACGGAAGGGGAAGGGGCGGGACCGGGCCGCGTGAGCGGTGGCCCGGCTCCTTACTTCTTCCGTCACCGGCTGGATTCGACATGACCGTCCGGGGGCTCGCGGATGTGCGAACGCTGAATGCTATTCGGCGAGGGTGTCCGTGATCTCCACCGAGGCCTTCTTGGCCGCGTGCGCCGGGTCCTCGCCCTGGAGGACGGCCGTCATGTACGGCTTGATGGGGTTGTCGCCCTCGACGTTGGCCCACTGCGGGGAGTTCGGGGTGGCCCGGCCGCGTGCGGCGGCCGCCGCCATGACGGCGGTCGCCTCCTGGCCCGAGACGACGGAGGCCAGGCCCTTCTTGTTGGGCACGTATCCCATGGTGCGGGCGAGTTCGGTCTGCCACTTCTCGCCGGCGAGCGCCTTGACGACCTCCAGGGCGGCGCCGCGCTGGGGCGCGTTCTCGGGGATGATGAGGTCCGAGCCGCCGGTGAAGACGGCGCAGGGCTGGCCGGCCTTCTTGCCGGGTATCGCGAAGTAGCCGAGCTTGTCCTTGAGGCCCGGGTTGGCCTTCAGGATCGGTGCGACGGCGCTGGTCGTGGCGATGATCTGGGCGACGTCGCCCTTGGCGAAGACGTCGGCCTGCGGCGGGTTCTGCTCGTCGGCGTTCTTGGGGCCGGTGCCGAGGGACTGGAGTTCCTTGTAGAAGGCCATGCCGCGCAGGGCGGCGGGGCTGTCGAGGGCGCCGGTCCACTCGCCGCCCTTGTCGACGGCGAGTTCGCCGCCCTCTTCCCAGATGAAGCCGGAGAGGGTGTACCAGTCCTGGCCGGCGAGGTAGATGCCCTGGGAGCCGCCGCGGTTGAGCTTCTCGGTGTCGGCGAGCCAATCGGCGCGGGTGGTCGGCGGCTTGTCGATCCCGGCGTCCCGGAAGAGGTCCTTGTTGTAGATGACGATGCGGTTGGCCGCGTACCAGGGAATGCCGTACTGGGATCCGCCGATGCTGCCGGGCTGGGCGAGACCGGGCAGCCAGTCCTCGCTGCCGAGGTCGCGGACGGACTCCAGGGTGAGGTCGTAGAGCTTCTCGGTGTCGGCGTACTGGGCGACCTGGGTGTTGCCGACCTCGATGATGTCGGGTCCGCCGGAGCCCTTGATGGCCTCGGTGACCTTCTTTCCGATGCCGGTCCAGTCCTGGATGGTGATGGTGAGGTCGACGCCGTCGTGTTCGTCCTCGTAGGCCTCGGTGAAGCGCGTGAGGAAGTCCTCGCTTGCGCTGTCCCGCATGAGCCAGATGGTGACGGTCTTGGACTGGCCCCCGCCCGGCATCATCCCGCAGCCGGCGAGGGCGAGCGCGGTGGCGGCTGCCAAGGGACAGGCGAGGTGGCGGTTTCTCACGTAGGTCACCTTCTGCGGGTTCTGCACAGGTTCGTGCGGCATTGGGGGCTGACCCGACGTGGGGGGACCGAACGGGGTGTTCGCGCGGGTATGTGGCCTGGATTCTGGTCTGGACCAACGAAGTGGTCAAGTCCTTGACCATTCCGTTCCGGCCCCTGGACGGACGCATCGGACCCTTACCCTCGGTAATCGACCGCGTCTCGTGCGGAGTCCGTCCTGTCGCGCACCGACGCGGCCTGGGGCACGGTGGAGGGACGCACCGAGAGGAGTTCGGCCCCCATGTCGAATCACACCTACCGCGTCACCGAGATCGTCGGGACCTCCACCGAAGGCGTCGACGCGGCCATCCGCAACGGCATCAAGCGCGCCTCCCAGACCCTGCGCGCCCTCGACTGGTTCGAGGTCACGCAGGTCCGCGGCCATATCGTCGACGGCGCCATCGAGCACTACCAGGTCGGACTCAAGGTCGGCTTCCGCCTGGAGGACGAGAGCTGACACGCGGCGAGGGATCGGGGGCGGGCGGACTCAGGCCCCCGGCCCTCCTGGAGCCGGGCTCAGGTCCGGCCCACCCAGGCCGGGCTCAGGTCCGGCCCCTATGAAGCCGGGCTCAGGTCCGGCTCTCCCAGGCCGGGCTCAGGTCCGGCCCTCCTCCTCCTGGGCGGCCGTCAGCTCCTCCGACGGGGCCGCCCAGTGGGCGCGTACGACACGGAAGCCGGCCGCCTCCGCCGCGTCGCAGACCAGCGCGTCGTCGTCGACGAGCATCCTGATCTCGCGGTCCGCGCCGAGCCGCAGCAGCACCTCCACCTTGGTCACCCGGGCCGGCCGGAAGTCCCGGTCGCCCCGCATGTGGATCCGGCCCTCCGGCAGCCCCTGCGCGGCCAGCCACGCCACCGTGGCCCGCCGGCAGCGCTCCGGCCGCCCGGTCAGATAGACCACCTCGCACTCCTCGGCCGCCTTCCGGCACAGCTCGACGCCCTCCGCGAGCGGCGGGTCGTCGGGCGCCGCCGCGAAGAAGCCGCGCCAGTCCTTGGGGCGCTGCTCCAGGAAGTGCTGCCGGTGGGCGGTCGCGGAGAGGGTGTTGTCCAGGTCGAAGACGGCCAGCGGCCGGGTGTCGCGTGTCACGGGCCCAGCGTAGGAGCCGGGGCACGCCGCCGCCCCGCCCTTTCGCGTGCCCGCCCCTTTCGCGCGCCCGGCCCTTTCGCGTGCCCGGCCCTTTCGCGCGCCCCGCCCTTTCGCGCCCGGCACGGCGCGCGGACGCCGGTGCGGGAATCCTGCCGCGCTCCGGGCGTTGGACCCTAGGTGAGCACCTTCCTCGACGGCATCCGCTTCTCCGTCCTCGACCGTTCCCGCACGCGGGAGGGCGAGGACGCCCCGCAGGCACTGCGCGACACCGTGCGCCTCGCCCAGGAGGTGGAAGCCCTCGGCTACCACCGTTTCTGGGTGTCGGAGCACCACAGCGTGCCCGGCGTCGCCGGCTCCGCGCCGGCGGTGCTCGCCGCCGCGGTGGCCGCCTCGACGTCCACCGTGCGCGTCGGTACGGGCGGAGTGATGCTGCCCAACCACCAGCCGCTGGTCGTGGCCGAGCAGTTCGGTGTCCTGGAGTCCCTCTTCCCCGGCCGGATCGACATGGGCGTCGGCCGCTCGGTCGGCTTCACGGACGGCATCCGGCGGGCCCTCGGGCGGGACAAGGAGGATGCCGACCGGTTCGGCGAGCAGCTGGCCGAGCTCCTCGGCTGGTTCACCGGCGAGCAGACGGCCCATCCGCAGGTGCACGCCCGGCCGGCGGAGGGCCTGCGGGTCCCGCCCTTCGTCCTCGCGACGGGCGAGGGCGCGGCGATCGCCGCGGCGGCCGGCCTTCCGCTGGTCATCGGCGACCTGCGGGGCCGGGACCGGGTGCTCGCCGCCGTCGACACGTACCGTTCCGCGTTCCGCCCCTCCCCGTGGGCCGTCGAGCCGTACGTGGTCGTGGCGGGGACGGTCGTCGTGGCGGCGAGCGAGGAGGAGGCCCGCCGGCTGCTGATGCCGGAGGCCTGGTCCCTCGCGTACTCGCGCACCCGCGGCGTGTTCCCGCCGCTCGCCGCGCCCGAGCGGATCGAGGAGCTGGCGTCGACGGGCGGGATGACGGAGAAGCAGCGCGGCTTCTACGAGGGCGGTCTCGCCGGTCATGTGCACGGCACGGAGGAGCAGGTGGCCGAGGCGCTGGAGCGGGCCGTGCGGGGGACCGGCGCGCAGGAGGTGCTGGTGACGACGAGCACGTACGACCGGGCGGCGCTGAGCGACTCGTACCGCGGCCTGGCGCGCGCCGTCGGCCTGACCGCCCCGGTCACCACCCGCCCGACCGGGGCAAACGGGAAGCAGTAGCTAATATCGACGCATGCCTGACAGCCCCCACGATCCGTACGTCCGTGTCCGCGGCGCCCGCGAGCACAACCTCGCGGGGGTCGACGTCGACATCCCGCGCGACGCCCTCGTCGCCTTCACCGGCGTCTCCGGCTCGGGCAAGTCGTCCCTCGCGTTCGGGACGATCTACGCGGAGGCGCAGCGGCGCTATTTCGAATCGGTCGCGCCGTACGCGCGGCGGCTGATCCACCAGGTGGGGGCACCGGCGGTCGGCGAGATCAGCGGGCTGCCTCCGGCGGTCTCCCTGGAGCAGCGCCGGTCCTCGCCGAACGCCCGCTCCTCGGTCGGCACGGTGACGACGCTCTCCAACTCGCTGCGGATGCTGTTCTCGCGGGCCGGCCGCTATCCGGAGGGCGCGTCGCGTCTCGACTCCGACGCCTTCTCCCCCAACACGGCGGCGGGCGCGTGCCCTTCCTGTCACGGCATCGGCCGGATCCACGAGACGAGCGAGGAACTCCTCGTCCCCGACCGGGGGTTGTCGATCCGCGACGGGGCGATCGCCGCCTGGCCGGGTGCCTGGCAGGGGAAGAACCTGCGGGACGTCCTGGACACCCTCGGGTACGACGTCGACCGGCCGTGGCGCGAGCTGGCCGCGAAGGACCGGGAGTGGATCCTCTTCACCGAGGAGCAGCCGGTGGTCACGGTGCACCCAGTGCGGGAGGCGGGGCGGATCCAACGTCCGTACCAGGGCACGTACATGAGCGCGCGGCGGTACGTCCTGCGGACGTTCGCGGACTCGAAGAGCACGACGCTGCGGGCGAAGGCGGAGCGGTTCCTGGCGAGTGCGCCCTGCCCGGTGTGCGGCGGCAGCCGGCTGCGCCCGGAGGCGCTCGCGGTGACCTTCGCGGGGCGGACGATCGCCGAGCTGGCCGCGCTTCCGCTGACGGTCCTGTCCGGGCTCCTGTCGGCGACGCCGACGGACGGCGAGGAGACGGCGCGCGTCCTCACCGAGGATCTCGTCGCCCGGATCGCCACGGTGACCGAGCTCGGGCTCGGCTATCTGAGCCTGGACCGCGCCACCCCCACCCTCTCCAGCGGCGAGCTCCAGCGGCTGCGGCTCGCCACCCAGCTGCGCTCGGGGCTCTTCGGTGTCGTGTACGTGCTGGACGAGCCGTCCGCCGGTCTGCACCCGGCCGACACGGAGGCCCTGCTCGTGGTCCTCGACCGGCTGAAGGCGGCCGGCAACTCGGTCTTCGTCGTCGAGCACCACCTCGACGTCGTCCGGCACGCCGACTGGCTCGTCGACGTCGGGCCGCGCGCCGGGGTGCACGGCGGGCGCGTCCTGCACAGCGGTCCGCCGGAGGGCCTCGCGGCCGTCGAGGCGTCCGCGACCCGGCGGTTCCTCTTCGACCGGGAACCGCCGCCCGCGCGGACGGTGCGCGCCCCGGCGGGCTGGCTGCGTACGGGGCCGGTGACCCGGCACAATCTGCGGGCGGTCGACGCGGCCTTCCCGGTCGGTGTCCTCACCGCGGTGACGGGGGTGTCGGGCTCGGGGAAGTCGACCCTCGTCGGCGCGCTGACCGAGGAACTCGCGGGAGTGGGGCGTCTGGTGACGGTCGACCAGCGTCCGATCGGGCGGACCCCGCGCTCCAACCTCGCCACGTACACGGGCCTGTTCGACGTCGTGCGGAAGCTGTTCACCGAGACGGCGGAGGCGAGGGCGCGCGGCTACAAGGCGGGCCGGTTCTCCTTCAACGTCCCCGGCGGGCGCTGCGAGACCTGCCAGGGCGAGGGCTTCGTCTCGGTCGAGCTCCTCTTCCTGCCGAGCACGTACGCGCCGTGCCCCGACTGCCACGGCGCCCGGTACAACCCCGAGACGCTCCAGGTGCGGCTGCGCGGGCTCACCATCGCCGAGGTCCTCGACCTCACCGTCGAGTCGGCGGCGGAGTTCTTCGACGACACCCCGGCCGCCGCCCGGAGCCTGCGGACCCTGCTGGACGTGGGCCTCGGCTATCTGCGGCTCGGGCAGCCGGCGACGGAGCTGTCGGGCGGCGAGGCGCAGCGCATCAAGCTCGCCTCCGAACTCCAGCGCCCGCGCCGCTCCGCCACGCTGTACGTGCTCGACGAGCCGACGACGGGTCTGCACCCGGCGGACGTCGAGGTCCTGATGCGCCAGCTCCACGGCCTCGTGGACGCGGGACACTCCGTGATCGTCGTGGAGCACGACATGGACGTGGTCGCCACCGCCGACTGGGTCCTGGACCTGGGCCCGGGCGGCGGCGACGAGGGCGGCCGGGTGGTGGCGGCGGGTCCGCCGGCCGAGGTGGCCGTTTCCCCCGCGAGCCGGACGGCTCCGTATCTGGCCCGGGCGCTCTCCGGCTGACCCGTGTCCGGCCGAACGCGCCGGCCGGCGCCCCTCCTACCCCTTCACCTTCCTCCGCGCCCGCAGCCACTCCCTGTTCATCGCCGCGATCGACGGCAGCGGGATCCCCTTCGGGCACGCGGTCGCGCACTCGCCCGTCAGGGTGCAGCCGCCGAAGCCCTCCGCGTCCATCTGGGCCACCATGTCGAGGACCCTGGTCTCGCGTTCCGGGGAGCCCTGCGGGAGGACGTTCAGGTGGTTGATCTTCGCCGAGGTGAAGAGCATCGCCGAGCCGTTGGGGCAGGCCGCCACGCAGGCCCCGCAGCCGATGCACTCCGCGTGCTCGAAGGCGGTGTCCGCGTCGGCCTTCGGGACGGGGGTCGCGTGGGCCTCGGGGGCCGAGCCCGTGGGGGCGCTGATGTAGCCGCCGGACTGGATGACGCGGTCGAAGGCGGAGCGGTCGACGACGAGGTCCTTGACGACGGGGAAGGCCGCCGCGCGCCAGGGCTCGATGTCGATGGTGTCGCCGTCGCGGAAGGAGCGCATGTGGAGCTGGCAGGTGGTGGTGCGCTCGGGGCCGTGCGCGTCGCCGTTGATGACGAGGCTGCACGCCCCGCAGATGCCCTCGCGGCAGTCGTGGTCGAAGGCGACGGGGTCCTCGCCGCGCAGGATGAGGTCCTCGTTGAGGGTGTCGAGCATCTCCAGGAACGACATGTCGGCGGAGATGCCGTCGACGTCGTAGGTGGACATGGCGCCGGGTGCGCCGGCGTTCCGCTGGCGCCAGACGCGCAGGGTGAGCCTCATGCGTAGCTCCGCTGGGTGGGGTGGACGTACTCGAAGGTGAGGTCCTCCTTGTGGAGGACGGGTGCGGTGTCGCCGCCGGTGAACTCCCAGGCCGCCGCGTACGCGAACTCCGCGTCGCGGCGCGCCGCTTCGCCGTCCGGGGTCTGGGACTCGTCGCGGAAGTGGCCGCCGCAGGACTCGGCGCGGTGGAGCGCGTCGAGGCACATGAGCTCGGCGAGCTCCAGGTAGTCGACGATGCGGTTGGCCTTCTCCAGGGACTGGTTGAACTCCTCGCCCGTTCCCGGGACCTTGAGGCGGCGCCAGAACTCCTCGCGGATCTGCGGGATGCGCGCGAGGGCCTTGCGCAGGCCCGTCTCCGTGCGGGCCATGCCGCAGAACTCCCACATGAGTTCGCCGAGTTCGCGGTGGAAGGAGTCGGGGGTGCGGTCGCCGTCCACGGCGAGGAGGAGGTGGATCCGGTCCTCGGTCTCGGCGAGGACCTCCCGCACCGCCGGGTGGGCGTCGGTGACGGGCTCCGCGTGCGGGTGGCGGGCGAGGTAGTCGTTGATGGTGGCCGGGAGGACGAAGTAGCCGTCGGCGAGGCCCTGCATGAGGGCGGAGGCGCCGAGCCGGTTGGCCCCGTGGTCGGCGAAGTTGGCCTCGCCGATCGCGAAGAGGCCGGGGACGGTGGTCTGGAGGTCGTAGTCGACCCAGAGTCCGCCCATCGTGTAGTGCACGGCGGGGTAGATCCGCATGGGGACCTCGTACGGGTTCTCGGCGGTGATCCGCTCGTACATGTCGAAGAGGTTGCCGTACTTCTCCTCGACCGCCTTGCGGCCCAGGCGCCGGATCGCGTCGCCGAAGTCGAGGTAGACGCCCTGGCCGCCGGGGCCGACGCCGCGGCCCTCGTCGCAGACGTTCTTCGCGGCGCGCGAGGCGATGTCCCGGGGGACGAGGTTGCCGAAGGAGGGGTAGATCCGCTCCAGGTAGTAGTCGCGCTCGTCCTCGGGGATGTCGGCGGCGGGGCGGGTGTCGCCCTTCGCCTTCGGGACCCAGATGCGGCCGTCGTTGCGCAGGGACTCGCTCATCAGGGTCAGCTTCGACTGGTGGTCGCCGGTGCGCGGGATGCAGGTGGGGTGGATCTGGGTGAAGCAGGGGTTGGCGAAGTACGCGCCGCGCCGGTGGGCGCGCCAGACGGCCGTGGCGTTGGAGTTCATGGCGTTGGTGGAGAGGTAGAAGACGTTGCCGTAGCCGCCGCTGGCGAGGACGACGGCGTCCGCGTAGTGGGTGGAGATCTCGCCCGTGATGAGGTCGCGGGCGACGATGCCGCGGGCCCGCCCGTCGACGACGATCAGGTCGAGCATCTCCGTACGGGCGTGCATCTCGACGTTTCCGGCGGCGATCTGCCGGGACAGCGCCTGGTAGGCGCCGAGGAGGAGCTGCTGGCCGGTCTGGCCGCGGGCGTAGAAGGTGCGGGAGACCTGGACGCCGCCGAAGGAGCGGGTGTCGAGGAGGCCGCCGTACTCGCGGGCGAAGGGCACGCCCTGGGCGACGCACTGGTCGATGATCTCGACGGAGATCTGGGCGAGGCGGTGGACGTTGGACTCGCGGGCCCGGAAGTCGCCGCCCTTGACGGTGTCGTAGAAGAGGCGGTGGATCGAGTCGCCGTCGTTGCGGTAGTTCTTGGCGGCGTTGATGCCGCCCTGCGCGGCGATGGAGTGGGCGCGGCGCGGGGAGTCCTGGAAGCAGAACTGGACGACGTGGTAGCCCTGTTCGGCGAGGGTGGCGCCGGCGGAGCCGCCGGCGAGGCCGGTGCCGACGACGATGATCCGGTGCTTGCGGCGGTTGGCGGGGTTGACCAGTTTCGCCTCGAAGCGGCGGGTGTCCCAGCGTTCGGCGATGGGGCCCGTCGGGGCGGTGGTGTCGGCGATCGGCTCGCCCACGGGGAAGTCGACGAAGGTCATTCAGCTCACCACTCCGGTCATGACGGCGACGGGTACGGAGACGAAGCCCGCGGTCAGGACGAGCGCGAGGGTGTTGGCGATCGCCCTGAGGAGGCGCTCGCGGCGGGCGTTGCCGACGCCGAGGGTCTGGGCGGCGCTCCAGAAGCCGTGGCGGACGTGGAGGCCGACGGCGAGCATGGCGACGATGTAGATGACGTTGCCGTACCAGGTGGAGAAGGTGTCGACGACGTTCTGGTAGGGCTTGCCCTCCTCGAAGCCGCCGGGGTGGACGGTGCCGGTGGTGAGGTCGAGGATGTGCCAGACGATGAAGAGGGCGAGGATGATCCCGCCCCAGCGCATGGTGCGGGTGGCGTACGAGGCGCGCCTGCGGCGGTGGACGTACGCGGTGGGGCGGGCCTTCACGTCGCGCCGGCTGAGCTGGTACGCGGAGACGGCATGGGCGCCGACGGCGGCGAGGAGCGCGATCCGGACGAGCCAGAGGGCCCACTCGTGGTGCAGGACGGGTGCGCCCATGACCCGCAGCCAGTGGCCGTAGGCGTTGAACTCCTCCGGGCCGAAGAAGACCTTCAGGTTTCCGGCGACATGGGCGACGAGATAGCCGAGCATGAGCAGCCCGCTGACGGCCATGACCGTCTTCTTGCCGAGGGTCGATGACAGGAATCCGCGTGACGGTGTGGGGGACGGCGGGCGGCCCGTCGTCCGGTCCCTCGTGGGTGCCAGAGCCATGTTCACGACGCTAGGGCCGAAGGACCCGAGAGGTCCAAGACATGGTCCGGCTGATCTCGATAGGCGTCACCTATTCATGTCCCCTACGCTGGGGTCATGCAGTTCCAGCAGCTCCTCTACTTCGTCGCCGTGGCCGAGACCCGTCACTTCACCCGGGCCGCCGAGCGCGTCCATGTCTCGCAGCCCTCGCTCTCCCAGCAGATCAAGGCCCTGGAAGGGGAGTTGGGCGCGGAGCTGTTCAGCCGGGCCCGGGGGAACATCACCCTCACCGACGCGGGCGAGGCGCTGCTGCCGCTCGCCCGCCGGATCCTCGCCGACATCGAGACGGCCCGCCTCGAAGTGCAGGAGCTGGCGCAGCTCAAGCGGGGCCGGGTGCGCCTCGGCGCGACCCCGAGCCTGTGCACCGGGCTGCTGCCGGACGTGCTCCGGGCCTTCCACGACCTGCATCCGGGCATCGAGCTCCTCATCGAGGAGGGCGGCTCGCACGATCTCGTACGGGAGCTGGCGCGCGGGGCGCTCGACCTGGCGCTCGTGGTGCTGCCGCTGCCGTCCCCGTCACCGGCCCTGACGACCGTCGAGCTGCTCCGGGAGGACCTGGTGGTCGTCTCCTCGGCCGCGGCTCCGGCGCCGGGCCGGCCGGTGCGGATCAAGGACCTGCGGGACCAGCCGCTCGTGATGTTCCGGCACGGCTACGACCTGCGGGAACTGACCGTGGCGGCCTGCCGGGCGGAGGGTTTCGAGCCCACGTTCACGGTGGAGGGCGGGGAGCTGGACGCGGTGCTCGGTTTCGTCCGGGCGGGGCTCGGGCTCGCGGTCGTCCCGGCGATGGTCGCGGCGCGGGCGGGCCGCGACCTGCGGGTGACGGCGCTCGCCCGGCCGGGCCTGCGCCGCACCATCGCCCTGGCCCACCGCAGCGACGTGGCGCCGCCGAGGGCGGCGCGGGAGCTCCAGCGGGTCCTGCTCGCCTCCCGCAAGGGGAGTCCGGTGCGCGACTGAGCCCGGGCGTACGTCACGGAGAGCCGGGGCGTACGTCCACCGCGTCACGGATAGCCGGGGCCGCCCCGGCAGGGGCCGTACGGCGGGCGGGAGCGTCAGACCGCGTCCGCCAGGAGCAGCGAGTGGATGCGGTCCGGGGCGCCCGGGCGGGCGTAGTACCAGCCCTGGGCGGTGTCGCAGCCGAGGTCGCGGAGCTGGCGCGCCTGGGCGCCGGTCTCGACGCCCTCGACCGTGACGGCGAGCTCCAGGCTGTGCGCCAGGGAGACGATCCCCTCGACGATCTTGAGGTCGACCGGGTCCACCGGGTGCTGCTGCATGCCCCGGGTGAAGGACCGGTCGAGCTTCAGGACGCTCACCGGCAGGCGGCGCAGGTTGGCCAGGTTCGAGTAGCCGGTGCCGAAGTCGTCGAGCGCGATGTCCACGCCCATCTCGGCGAGCTGCCGGAGCGGCTTCAGCAGGTCCTCGTCGGCGCCGATCAGCGCCGACTCGGTCACCTCCAGGCAGAGCGCGCCCGGTTCGAGCCCCGACCGCTCCAGGACATCGACAGTGTCGGCGACCAGGCGCGGGTGGTGCAGCTGGGTCGGGGACAGGTTGACGTTGATCCGCAGCGGACCGCCGTCGGCGTGCCGGGCCTGCCAGAAGCGGGCCTGGCGCACGGCCTCCTGGAGCACCCAGCGGCCGAGCGGCACGATGAGGCCGGTGTCCTCGGCGAGCGGGATGAACCGGTCGGGTCCGAGCACCCCGTGCTGCGGGTGGCACCAGCGGACCAGCGCCTCCGCGCCGTGCACGCTGCCGTCGCCGAGGTGGACGAGCGGCTGGTACTCGATGAAGAACTCGCCGCGCTCCAGGGCCGCGGGCAGCGCCGTCGTCAGGCCGTGCCGGGTGATGGCGCGGGCGTCGGCCTCGGGGTCGGCGAGCTCGAAGCGGTTGCCGCCCGCGGACTTGGCCCGGTACATGGTGATGTCGGCGCTGCGCAGCACCTCGGCCGGGGTCCGCTCCCCCGCCGGTCCCTCGACGACACCGAGGCTGCCGCGGACGGTCAGTTCGCGGCCGTCGATGCGCAGGGGGGTGGCGAGGGCGCCGAGGATGCGGTCGGCGAGCTCGGTAACGTCCTGCTGGCCGCCGCACCCGGTGGTGAGGGCGACGAACTCGTCCCCGCCGAGCCGGGCCACCATCTCGCCCGAGCCGGTGACGCAGCTCTGCAGCCGGTCGGCGACCTCGACGAGCAGCCGGTCGCCGGTGGAGTGGCCGAGGCTGTCGTTGATGACCTTGAAGCCGTCGAGGTCGAGGTAGCAGAGGCCGAAGCGGGAGTTCTCGCCGGGGGCGAGCGCCTTCTCCAGCCGTTCGAAGAACAGCGTCCGGTTCGGCAGCCCGGTGAGCGCGTCATGGGTGGCCTCGTACCGCAGGCGCAGGTGGAGGAGCCGCCGTTCGGTGGTGTCCTCCATGAGGGCGAGCTGGTACTGGGGCCGGCCCTCGGCGTCGCGGAGGAGCGAGACGGTGAGGTTGGTCCACAGAACCGTTCCGTCGCCGCGGTAGTACGGCTTCTCGACCCGGTAGGACTCCCGCTCGCCGCGGACGAGTTCGTCGTACAGCTTCCAGACGTGCGGGCCGTCCTCCGGGTGGACCCACTCGCTGACGTTACGGCTGCGCACCTGGCCCTCCATCCCGCCGAACATGCGGGTGAGGGTCTCGTTGATCTCCAGGACGTTGCCGTCGAGGTCGGCGATGCCGATGCCTATGGCCGCCCCGTCGAAGACCGCGCGGAAGCGGCTCTCGGTGGCGTGCAGGGCGATCTCGGCGGCGCTGCGGGCGGCGAGCGCGGAGCGGGCGATCGCCTCCTGCTCGGCGCGGGTCCGCTCGCGCAGGGCCTGGGCGTAGCCGGCGGCCATGGCGTGCTGGAGGCGGGCGCAGCGGGCCCGGAGCTCCTCGGCCGGGACGTCGGACTCCGTACCGCAGTAGAGGACCAGGTACGAATCGACGACGCCGAGGCTGCGCCCGAGCGCGTCGGGGTCGGTGCAGTGGGCGGCGACGAGGGCCGCGCCGGCGCGCTGGGCGGGGGCCGTGTCGAAGGGCCGGGCGTGCAGCGCGTCGCACAGGGTGCGGGCCAGCGGCAGCAGGTGCCCCTCGAACTCGGCGCGGGTCAGCGAGGTGGCCGTCACCGGGAAGATCGCGCGGCTCCAGATGGTGACGAACCGCCTGAGTCTGTCCTCCGGACCGTCCGCCTCGGCGACGGAACCGGTGGGCTGCGACGGGACCTTCACGCCTTGCGCCCCACCCCTGCGAAACCGGAGAAGGCGTAAGGATCCTCCTCCTCGACCGGACTCTCCGGTCGCCAGGCCGGCATCGGGACGAGGCCGGGCTCGACCATCTCCGTGCCGTCGAAGAAGCGATTGATCTCGGCGCCCGACCGCATCACCAGGGGGCTGCGGATGTTCCGGTAGACGCCGACGGTGCCGCCCGCCTGCTCCTGGGTGAGCGGGATGCCCTCGTAGGAGGCGTGGGTGATGACGAGGAGGCTGCCGGGCGCGAGGGCGTCGACCAGTTCGGCGACGGCTTCGTACGGGCGGTCCTCGTCCTCCAGGAAGTGGAGGACGGCGACGAGGAGCAGCGCCACCGGCCGGTCCAGGTCGAGGAGTCGGGACACCTCGGCGCTGCGGAGCACGTCGGCCGGCTTGCGCAGGTCGGCGGCGACGACGGCGGCGGCCTCGTCCCCCTCCAGGACGGCGCGGCTGTGGGCGACGGCGACCGGGTCGTGGTCGACGTAGACGACGCGTGCGGCGGGGTCGGCGGCCCGGGCGACCTCGTGCACGTTGCCGAAGGTGGGTATGCCGGAGCCGATGTCCAGGAACTGGGTGACGTCGTTGTCAACGGCGTGGCGGACGGCGCGCCGCATGAAGGCACGGTTCGCCTGCATGACCTTGGGGAGGCCAGGCATGAACTCCATGGCCTTGCGCGCCGCTTCCCGGTCCACTTCGAAATTGTGCGAGCCGCCCAGATAGAAGTCGTACATACGGGACACGCTCGGCACCGAAATGTCGATACCCGGCGGAGCCCAGGCGGGACGCTCCATCAATGTCTCCAACAAGTCGCCATGGGGGATGCGGCCATGTGTTCGCGGCCGGTGTTCGAGGTGAGGCTACTGATCGCCCGCCGGGAGAGCGAGTAGAAACGGAAATTAGCGGTCCGTTCTTGGTCACACGTCATTGGCACATGCTCGTGAAGCGCAGAGTTCACGCCTTCAGCTCGTGCAAATTCACGTGCATATGAGTGTGCGTCGACTTCCCGACCGGCCTTCGCCGCACCTTACGGGGGCCAGGGCCCTTGGCGCACCTCGGTCGTTGCCCCGGCCGGGGAGCCGTCGCCGGTGCCGGACGCCCTGTCGGCCGCCGCCCACGACAGGGCGACAACCGGACAGTTCTTCCCCCGGAGCCCTGACGGAGTGCTGCGGAGTGCAGGTGGAGTCCCGGCGGGACCATGACTAAGTCAGGTCGGAGACCGGCCGAACCCGCGCGGAGTCCGCCGCGGAGTCCGCACGGAGTCCGCGTTGAGTCCGCGTTGAGTCCGCGTTGAGTCCGCGTTGAGTCCGCGCGCGGAATCGCACGGCTCGGCGATACCCGGGCATTGCGCCGAATCCGCCTCCGGAGCGGCGAAACGTCAAACCACGCGTCGGGAGAACCCCACCATCCGGCGAATCCCCGCCGTTTCCGCCCCGGTTCGCCGTGTCTGTGATCAAGCTCGACGGCGTGTCTCTGTACGGATCACTCCTCGCGCGGTCGCTGGCGGCCCTCGGACTCGTGTGGCTGCTCGCCACACCCGTCCCCGCCGCCGCCGACTCCTGCGCCTACGCCACGACCGGCCCCGGCGGTTCGCACACCTCTGTGGCGGTCATCGGGCCGGGCGCGTGCTCGCCCACCCCCGCACCACCGCCGCCGCCCCCGCCCACGACACCCGCGCCCCGGCCCACGACGCCGAAGCCGCCGCCCCCGACCGTCCCGGCGCCACCCCCGCCTCCCGTACGGACGACGACGCCGCCGCCGCCCCCCGCGGTAACCACTCCGGCACCTCGCCCGGAGCCCGCCTCCCCCGCACCGGCCACCCCGGTCCCACCGGAGCGCACTCCGGCGCCCGCGCCCCCGGCGTCACCTCCCGCCCCAGCGCCCGCGCCCACCCCCACGCACGCACCCACGACGCGACCCCGGCCGCCGGCCCACGGCCCCGTCGCGCTCCCCCACTACCGCCGCGCCACGCGGCCCCAGCCGAAGGGCCGCACGTCCGTCGTCACGATGACGCTGGTGATCATCGCCCCCGCAGTGCTCGCGACCGCGATCCTGCGCCCCCGCTCCCGCTGAGCTCCGCCGGAGGTAAAACCATGTCCGAATGGCTCGTACTCACCCTCGCGATGGCCGCCGCCGTCGCCGTCGTCCTGACCATCGTCGTCATCAACCACCGCCGGATCCCGGAGGACGACGACCCCAGCGAGACCCCCGACGTCATCGAGTACATGACGATGATGATCGGCGTGATCTACGCGATCGTCCTCGGTCTCGCCATCGCCGGCGTCTGGGAGGCCCGGGGCGCCGCACAGGAGACCGTGCGGCAGGAGGCCCAGGCGATGCACGAGATCTCGGCCCGCGCCGAGGTCTACCCCCTGGACGTCCGCACCAGGATCCGCGCCGATGTCGACGCGTACGTCGCGTACGTGGTCGACAAGGAGTGGACGCACATGTCCGAGGAGGGCGAGCTGAGCCCGGAGGGCACCGCCCTCATGGACCAGGTGCGCCGGAGCGTCACCGACTACCAGCCCGCCAACGACTTCGAGGGGCAGGCCTACCAGCCGCTGGTCGACCAGGTGGCCGTCGCCGACGACGCCCGGAACGCGCGCGGGCAGAGCGCGGGGGCGACCATGCCGGGGGTGGTCTGGTTCGGCCTGATCATCGGCGCCCTGGTCACCGTCGGCCTCATCTTCACGCTCCAGATCCGCAGGACGGGACGGGAGTTGCTGCTCGCCGGACTCTTCAGCGTGCTGATCGCGTTCCTCCTGTTCCTCATCTGGGACTTCGACGCGCCGTTCGGCCGGGGCATCTCGGCCACCGCCACGCCGTTCACCGATCTGTTCCCGCAGGTCACGGGGTGAGTCACGGCCTCCGAGTGGGCCGCACGGGGGACATGAGTGCCCCATTCGCACGTCTGGGATCGCGGCTGTGGTAGTGCGCTCCTAGCGTGTCGGGCATCGAGGTGCTCGCAGGCCCTTCGCGGAAATCCCGTTTCGCGGCTGCCCCTCGGGACCCGGAGGATTCACCATGCGCGCGATACGTGCCGCGTCCACTGCCCTGCTGGGGGCGGCCGCCCTCGCCCTGGCCGCCCCCGCCACCGTCGCCCTCGCGGCGGAGGGTGCCCCCGCCACCAATCCGCGGGCACCGGGAGCGAAGGCACCGGGCGATTTCGTCGTGTCGCCCTCGCTCGTCGCCCCGGGCGGCCGGGTGACGCTGAGCGCCCCCGGGTGCGCCAGTACGGCCACGGCCTCGGCCGGCATCTTCGACACCGTCGCCATCGCGCCGAACTCGGCGGCGACCGCCACCGTGGACGCCGACGCCCGGCGCGGTGCGGTGTACACGGTGTCGTTCAACTGCACGGGCGGCGTGCAGGACACCGTCGCTCTGACGATCAGCGGGCTGCCCACGGCCACCCCGACCATCAGTTCCACGCTGCTCACGCCCCCGCGCGGTGTCCAGGGCGGTCTGGGCGGCTCGGTGGACGAGGTGGGCGCGGGAACGCTCGCGGCCGGTGCGGCCCTGGTCGCGGCCGCCGCCACCGGCGTCGTGTTCGTGGTCCGCCGCCGCTCCGGCGACTCCCGCCGCCATTGACCGCGCACGGCGACGGGCGACGCGGGACGCCCGTCGCCCCCGGGTCCTGGCAGGGACTCGGGGGCGACGGGCACAGCGGGCCGACCGGGAGGTTCGGCCGGTCAGGCTCCGGCGCCGGTCATACGGCGACGGCGGGCGATGAACAGTCCGCCACCGAGCGCGGCGGCGGCGACCAGGCTGCCGCCGACAGCCATCTCGGTGGAGGTGGGAGCCAGCGAACCGCCGAGACCGCCCTGCGCACCACGGCCCGGGAGGACCCGGAACGGGGCAGTGACGACAGCCGAGTTGTCACTGCACTTGACGGCCAGGTTGTAGCTGCCGGGAGTGGCGTTGTTGTGGACACGGGCGATGGCGCTGGAGAGCCCGTTGGAGTTGACGGAGAGGTTGGTCTCCGGGAACGCGTTGGACGTGACCGTGCCGCCGTGGCCGCAACCCCTGGCGGTGATCGTGAGCGTCGACCCCGCGTGGACTTCGAACGGGTTGACCTGGACGTTGCTCGGCCCGTTGGTGGCCGCGGCGAGCGGGGCAGCGAGCCCGACCGCCGCGAACGCGGTGGCGGCCACCGCCAGAGTGCGTGCAGCACGCATGGTTGAACCTCCAGTGGAAAGACGCCCCAAAGCGGTGCTCCGGGAAATTCGACGAGTACGCCTTCCATGACGAACCATCACAAGTCGGGGCGAGCCGTGCACGTCGGCACTGGTCCACCCCGGTGAGGCGACACGCCCGGAAATGACCCCGCGCACGGGACGGAACCGCAGGTCACAGCGGTCCAGGGTGCTTATCTGACGAATACTCGGATGGTCCAGCCCCGCGTCACCCGGCTGTCCCCACGGGGACCCCCTCGGGTCCTCGGAGTGCGCCCGCGGCACCGTGCCAGACCGCTTCTCCGGCCTTCCTCCCGCGCCCCGGCACCCGTCCGGCGGCGGCCCCCACCCGTTCGCCGCGTCCGGGGCGACGGCCCACCCCGCCGCCCTTACCGTTCTGACGACGCCACGAAGGGAGAACCATGCCCCCGAAGGACTTCCGCGTCTTCGACCGCAGGAGACGCCAACCCTGGGGCGTCCTGGCCCTCGCCATGCTGTCCGGCCTCGCCATGATGCGCAACGGGGTCGACGTCGCCCTGGGACCGCCCCAACCCGCCGCGGCCGCCCGGCCCGTGGCGCGGCCGGTCGTCCCGCCGCCGGCGGAGGCGACCGCCGGCCTGGAGCCGCTGCCCTTCGCCCCGGCCTCGCGGATCAGGATCCCCGCGATCCGGGTCGCCGCCCCCGTCATGGACGTGGGCCTGGACGCGGACGGCTGGGTGGCGGCCCCGCCCCCGCAGGACGCCAACCTCGCCGGCTGGTACCAGAACGGCATCTCCCCCGGCCAGCGCGGCACTTCGGTCGTCGTCGGCCATGTCGACAACGCCCAGGGCCCGGCGGTCTTCTACGGCCTGGGATCGCTGGAGAAGGGTCAGCACATCGAGGTCGAGCGGTACGACGGCCGGGTCGCGGTCTTCGAGATCTACGGGGTCGAGGTCTACTCCAAGAACGACTTCCCCGGAGTGCAGGTCTACGCGGACACCGGACAGCCCGAGCTCCGGGTGATCACCTGCGGCGGCGGCTACACGCGGGCGGGCGGCTACGACGGGAACGTCGTCGTGTACGGCCGCCTGGTCGGCTCCCGCTGACGGTCGCGGTACGCGAAGGGCCCCGGCACTCCCAGGTGCCGGGGCCCTTCGCCTGCGCCCGGCCGGGCGCCGGGTCCCTCAGCGCCGGGGCACGGTGATGTGGTAGCCGGCGTCGAGGAGTTCGGGCAGATAGCGGCGGAGCGCGGCCACGCTCTGGGAGCGGTCGCCGCCCGCGTCGTGGGAGAGGACGACGACGCCGGGGGCTGCGCCGTCGAGCACGCGGCGGACGATCGTGCCCGTGCCCGGCTCCTTCCAGTCCAGGGTGTCGACGGTCCAGGCGAGCGGCTCCATGCCCAGCTCGGCGCCGATCTCGAAGGAGTGCCGGTTCCACGCGCCGTAGGGGGCGCGGTACCAGAGCGGCGCGGCGCCCAGCGTGCGCTCGACGACCTCGCTGGTGGAGCCCAGCTCGTCGCGGATCCGGGAGGGCCGGAGCTTGGGGATGAGGGGGTGGGACCACGAGTGGTTGCCGACGACGTGCCCGTCGTCGGCCATCTCCCGCAGCAGGTCCGGGTTCTCCACGGCCATCTCGCCGCAGACGAAGAACATCGCCCGGCACTCGTACCGGCGCAGCGTCTCCAGGATGCCCGGGGTGTAGCGGGGGTCGGGGCCGTCGTCGAAGGACAGCACCATCGAGCGGCCGACCCCGGACATGCTGAGGAAGGGCCGCTGCCGCACCGGCGGCACCGCGCGCCGGAAGGCCGGGGGCGCGTACGCGGTCATTGGCTGGAGCCGGTACGAGGACGGCCGCAGCCGGGCCGCCCGAGCGGCCTGCGGACCGGCGGCCGGCCCGGCTCCGGACCCCGCGCCGGGTGGGCCGTGGGGCGCCGGTGCGGCGCCCGGGGGCGGCTCGGGCGAGGCGAACCGGTCCGCCGCGAGGTATCCGACGGTGGCCGTGGCGCCGAGCGCGGCGGCGAGGCGCAGCACCGCCCGGCGCCCGTTGGGCATCTGATCCTTTTTCATGACCAATGGTTCGTCCGGGCGAGGGCCCACCCGGCTCATCGACACCGGCCCCCTGTCCGAAAACACCCGATGAGCCGATAGCCTCGCGGGGTGACCGCACAGCAGCCCACCCGGTTCGAACGGGGCACCGACGGCCCGAAGGTGATCATGGCCGGAGTCGACGGCTCCGACTCCTCCCTGCGCGCGGCGGCGTACGCGGCCGGGCTCGCCCGGCGGCAGAACGCCCTGCTCGCGCTCGTGTACGTGCAGCCGGTGTACCCGGCGGGCGCCGCGCTCGGCGCGCCCGTGTCGGGGACGACCGAGGAGATCGCCGAGGAACTGGTCGCGGAGATCCGCGCCTCGACGGAACGGGTGCGGGACCTCTGGCAGGTGCGCTGGGAGTTCCACACGTTCAAGGGCGACGCCTACGCGGGCCTGGTCCGGGCGGCGGAGGAGCTGACGGCGGACGCGGTGGTGGTGGGCGTCTCGGAGTCGGCGGGCCACCGCTTCGTCGGCTCGGTGGCCGTGCGTCTGGTGAAGGCGGGGCGCTGGCCGGTCACCGTCGTGCCGTGACCGGCCCGCGTACCGAAGGCCCTACTTCCCCATCGTCAGGCCGTCCTTCTCGGCGCCCCTGCCGAGCACGACCTGCCGGATCGTCTCGCGGATCGAGGCGTGGCGCGGGTCGCCGTCGCCCGCGGCGCCGAGGTTCACGACCCGACCCCGGCCGGTGTCGAACCACTGCGGGACGAACTCCGCCTTGGCGACCTCCCACCGCGCTCCCGGCGCCGCGGGCGGGGCGAAGGTGAAGCGGCCGATGGTGCCCTGGTTGCCCCGGGGGTCGAAGGAACCCTCGTGGTTGATCATGTCCCCGGCGATCTGGTCGCCCATCCCGTAGACGACCCAGGTGCCGTTGACCTTCTCGTACGCCTGCGGGACGTGGGCGTGGGTGCCGATGATCAGGTCGATGTCGGGGCGGCCGCCGCTCGTGGAGGCGGTGAGCGCCCGGCCGAGGGAGAGCTGCCGCTCGTCGGCGTCGGTCTGCCACTCCGTGCCCCAGTGGACGCTCACCACGACGACGTCGGCGCCGGCCGCGCGGGCGGCGCGCGCGTCGGCGATCACCGTCTGCTCGTCGAGGAGCCGGACCGCCCAGGGCTGCCCGTCGGGCAGGGGGTAGCCGTTGGTGTCGTAGGTGTAGGCGAGCTGGGCGACCGTGGCGCCGCCGGCCTTGAGCAGCGTGGGCTTCGCCGCCTCCTCGGCGGTACGGGCGGAGCCGGCGTGCCGGATCCCGGCCCTGTCCAGGGCGTCGAGGGTGCGGCGGAGGCCGGCGGCGCCGTCGTCGAGGGTGTGGTTGGAGGCGGTGGAACAGGAGTCGTACCCGGTGGCCTTGAGGGCGGCGGCGACCTCGGGCGGCGACTTGAAGGCGGGGTACCCGGTGTAGGGGCCGCCCTCCTCCCCGTACACGGTCTCCATGTGGCAGATGGCCAGGTCGGCGGGGGCGACGACGCTCTTGGCCCCGGAGAGCATGGGGCCGAAGTCGTAGCCGTCGCCGCCGGCGTCCTGGGCCGCGCGCCGGATGATCGAGTCGTGCGGGAGGACGTCACCGGAGGCGACGAGGGTGAATCCGGCGGGTGCGGAGGCGCCGCCCGGGGCGGCGGACGGCGGGGCGATCCGCCCGGTGGCGGGCTGCCCGGCCGAGGTCCCGGGGGCGGGGCTCGTGGCACCGCCCGAGCCGCCGCCCGGGGTACTGCCCACGGTGCATCCCGTGGCCGCCGCGAGGAGGAGGGCGGCGACCGTCACCGCCGCCGGTCTGGTGCGTGAGGTCATCTGCGGCACTCCGCTCAGCTCTTGCTATGAACACCTGTTCTGACGAATTGATCCCGCGGGAAAGCCGCAGTCAAGGGTCAAGGCCGCACAAGCACACGAACCCCGCTGAAACGGACGCAATAACTCCGCCTGACCGTTCGCCGTACCATTCGCCGCTCGGTGCGACCGTTCGTCGCAGACCGATGTCCCTTCCCTGTCCCTTGTCTTCCGGATGCGTTCGGATACCGCCGGGACGACGAGCCGAGGGAGAGGCGGGGAGCATGACGACGGCGACGACCGACGAACGGAACCTGGAGCAGCTGCAGCGGGACCACGGCCCCGCGCTGCTCTCGTTCCTGCTCGGGCTGACGTACGGGGACCGGCAGCGCGCCGAGGACCTCGCTCAGGAGACCCTCGTACGCGCCTGGCTCCACCCCGAGGCCTTCGAGGGCCCCTACGAGTCGATGCGGCCCTGGCTCTTCACCGTGGCCCGCCGACTGGCCATCGACGCCCGTCGCTCACGCCTCGCCCGGCCCGCCGAGATCGGCGACGGCGTGCTCGCGGTGACGCCCGACCCCGCCGACGCCACCGCCACCGCCGAGGCCGCCCTCGACGTACGGGCCGCCGTCCGCGAACTGAGCCCCGAGCACCGGGCGGTGCTCGTCCGGCTGTACTTCCACGGCCTGACCGTCAACGAGGCCGCCGTGGACCTCGGCATCCCCGCCGGGACCGTCAAGTCCCGCTCGCACTACGCCCTGCGGCAGCTCGGCCGGTCGCTGCCCGGCTACCGTCCGCACCGCGCGGGCGTTGCCCGGCCGCGCGCCGCGGCTTCACAATGACGCCGTGACGCAGACTCCCGCCGCCGTGGCGCTGACCACCGCCGCCGCCGAGAAGATCCTCGCCGACAACTTCGCCCCCTGGGTGCTCGACCTGGGGCTCTCGGTCGACTCCGTCGACGCCGCCGGGGCCGTGCTCCGGCTCCCCTGGTCCGACCGGCTCGCCCGGGAGGGCGGCGGGCTCTCCGGCCAGGCCCTGATGGCCGCGGCCGACACGGCGACGGTCATCGCGGTCGCCGCGGCCCGTGGCGGCTTCGTGCCGATGACCACCGTCCAGCAGTCGATCTCCTTCCAGCGGGCGGTCGTCGGCAGCGACGTCCTGGTGCGGGCCCGGCTGACCAAGACGGGCAAGCGGATGGCCTTCGCCGACATCACGATGACCGCCGACGGCACGGAGGAGACCGCCGCGCACGCCACCGCCGTGTACGCGCTGCTCGGCTGAACCGGCCACGGCTCCCCGCCGCTCCCGCCCCGCACGCCACACATGGCGACACTCGCCCCACCGGCACCGATCCGGCCGGGAAACGTATCCGAATCCACACCGGCGAGTTGAGCAAAGCGGGACCCGCGGGGGCCCTTCACGGTGGAGGCTCTCCCCCGGGCCCCCGACATCCGGGGCCCCGACATCCGGGTCCCGTCGTACGGGTCCCTGACGTACGCGTCCCCATGTCCGGGAGAAGAAGGTGGGAGCGTTGCTGCCCGAGAGCACGAACGGCACCGGCGGCACGAGCGGCGGCGGACTCGCCGTCCCGATGGCCTGGCTGTGCGCCGAGTACCTGGCCGACGAGGTACTGCGGGCCGCCGAGCTCGTGGCGCCCGGCTCACTGGAGTACCGGGCCGGCCTCCAGGCCCTGGCCCTCACCGTCCATCTGTCGGAGGACCCGCACCCCGCGCCGGTCGAGGCCCTGCTGCGCCGCACGGCCTACGACCGGCCCTGGCCGTCCTGGGTCGAGGAGCGGCTCGCCGCCCGCCTCGCGGCGGAGGGGGACGGCCCCGACCTGGCCCTCGCCCACACCGCCTGGCGCGGTCTGCGCGACACCTGGGTGCGCGCCGCCGACGTGGACGACCCGGCGGACGGCGATCCCGGGTCGCCGGTGGACGAGAAGGCCCAGGTCTGGCTGCCCGCCTGGAAGCTGGGCCTGCCGCTCGCCCACCTGTCGCTCTACCTACGCTGAACGGTGCACGCCCGGGCGGTACTTGGGGATGCGCACCGTCACCTTCATGCCCGCGCCGACGCCGGTCTCGATGACGAGACCGTGCTCCGCCCCGTACACCTGGCGCAGCCGCTCGTCCACATTGGACAGTCCGATGCCGGAGCCCGCCGGGTGCTCCCCGCGCAGGACGGCCCGCAGCAGCTCCGGGTCCATGCCGACGCCGTCGTCCTCGACGGTCACCACGGCCTCGGCGCCCGCGTCCCGGGCGGCGATCGTCACCCGGCAGCCCCGTTCCCGCTCCTGGAGACCGTGCTTGACGGCGTTCTCCACCAGGGGCTGGAGGCAGAGGAAGGGCAGGGTCACCGGCAGCACCTCGGGGGCGATCTGCAGCGTCACCTTCAGCCGCTTCCCGAAACGCGCCCCCGCCAGGGCCAAGTACTGCTCGATGGAACGCAGTTCGTCGGCCAGCTGGGCGAATTCGCCGTGCCGGCGGAAGGAGTACCGGGTGAAGTCGGCGAACTCCAGGAGGAGTTCCCTGGCCCGCTCGGGGTCCGTGCGGACGAACGAGGCGATGGCGGCGAGGGAGTTGAAGATGAAGTGCGGGGAGATCTGGGCCCGCAGGGCCCTGATCTCGGCCTCCACGATCCGGGTCCGCGAGCGGTCGAGCTCGGCCAGCTCCAGCTGGACGGAGACCCAGCGGGCCACCTCCGTCGCGGCCCGTACCAGGACCGCCGACTCCCGTGAGCCGTAGGCGACGAGCGCGCCGAGCACCCCGTCCTCGCCGGTGAGCGGGGCGATCACCGCCCAGCGCAGGGGGCACGCCGGGTCGTCGCAGCCGGTGTGCGCGGACCGGCTGCGGCCCGTGTCGAGGGTGTCGGCGGCCAGCGCGGGGACGTGCGCCCGGTGGTGGTCCCCGCCCGGCCCGTCCCAGGCGAGGACCGAGGCCCGGTCGGTGAGACAGAGCGCCTCGGTGCCGAGCAGCGAGCGGAGGGTGCTCGCCGCCTTGCGTGCGGTCTCCTCGGTGAGCCCGGCGCGCAGCGGCGGCGCGGCGAGCGAGGCGGTGTGCAGGGTGTGGAAGGTGGCCCGTTCGACGGGGGTGCCGAGGTCGGGGTCGGCGGTGCGGCCCCCGCGACGGGCGGCGAACCGGCCGAGCACGAAGCCCGCCGCGAGCAGCACGGCCCCGGCGGCGGCCGCGGCGGCGAGGGCGATGCCGGTCATCGGCGTACCTCCGGGGCAGGGTCGGTGCCGGTCATCGGCGTACCTCCGGGGCAGGGACGGTACCGGTCATCGGCGTACCTCCTGGGAGGGGACGGAGCCGGTGAACTCCTCCGGCAGGTGGAGGCGGGCGAGGAGTGCCGGGGTGCCGGGCGGGACCCGGCCCGGGGTGGCGAGCGAGACGAGGACCATCGTCAGGAAGCCGAGCGGAACCGACCAGACGGCCGGCCAGGCCATCAGGGTGTGGGGCCAGCCCTCGGGGGCGAGCCCGGCCCGGGTCGCCATCACGGCCGCGAGGGCCGAGCCGCCGCCGAGCAGGAGCCCGGCCATGGCGCCGGGCGGGGTGAGCCGCCGCCACCAGATGCCCAGGACGAGCAGCGGGCAGAAGGAGGAGGCGGAGACCGCGAAGGCGAGGCCGACGGCGTCGGCGACCGGCACCTTGGAGGCGACCACGCCGACGCCCAGCGGGACGGCGGTCGCCAGCAGGGTCGCGAGGCGGAAGTGGCGCACGCCCCGGGAGGGCAGCACGTCCTGGGTGAGGACACCGGCCACGGACATGGTGAGCCCGGAGGCGGTGGAGAGGAAGGCGGCGAAGGCCCCGCCCGCCAGGAGCGCGCCGAGGAGGTCGCCGGCGGATCCGCCGAGGATCCGCTCGGGCAGGACGAGCACGGCGGCGTCGGCGGATCCCGTGAGGGCGAGCTCGGGGGCGTAGATCCGCCCGAGGAATCCGTAGAGCGGCGGCAGCAGGTAGAAGGCGCCGACGAGGCCGAGCACGACGAGCGTGGTCCGGCGGGCCGCGCGGCCGTGCGGACTCGTGTAGAAGCGGACGGCGACGTGGGGCAGGCCCATGGTGCCGAGGAAGGTCGCCAGGATCAGCCCGTACGTGGCGTACAGCTGGTGTCCGTCGTGCCCCCCGGCCAGCGGCTGCGACCAGCCGAGGGGGTCGGTGCCGCTGGCGGCCCTCCCCCGGCCTTCGGCCGGGGGGACCCCCATCTCGCTTCGCTCGGGCAGCACCGCGCCGGGCGCGAAGGCGAGTTCGGTGGAGGCGAGGACGTGGTGGGTGCCGGGGGCGAGGGTGACGGTCCGGTGGTCGTACGGGACGCCGTCGACGCTGCCGGTGACGGTGAGGGTGATCGGGGCGTCGAGGCCGATCCGTACGGTGTCGGCGACCCGGACGACGGTGTGCTCGCGGAGGACGGCGGGGGCGTCGAAGCGGGCCCGGGGCGCGCCGTCCCCGTACCAGGCGGCGAGGAGGAAGAGGGCGGGGACGAGCAGGGCGGTGAGTTTCAGCCAGTACTGGAAGGCCTGGACGAAGGTGATGCTGCGCATGCCGCCGGCGGCGACGGTGCCGGTGACGACGAGGGCGACGAGCAGCCCGCCGACCCAGTCGGGGGCGCCGGTGAGGATCTCCAGGGTGAGCCCCGCGCCCTGGAGCTGCGGCAGCAGGTAGAGCCAGCCGATGCCGACGACGAAGAGGCTGGCGAGGCGGCGGGCCTGCGGGGATTCGAGGCGGGCCTCGGCGAAGTCGGAGAGGGTGTACGCGCCGGAGCGGCGCAGCGGGGCGGCGACGAGCACGAGCAGGACGAGGTATCCGGCGGTGTAGCCGACGGGGTACCAGAGCATCGCGGGGCCCTGGACGAGGACGAGTCCGGCGATGCCGAGGAAGGAGGCGGCGGAGAGGTACTCACCGCTGATGGCGGCGGCGTTGAGGCCGGGCCGGACGGTCCGGGAGGCGACGTAGAAGTCGGAAGTGGTGCGGGAGATCCGCAGGCCGAGGGCGCCGATCAGGACGGTCGCGAGGACGACGGCGGTGACGGCCGCGACGGCGTAGGTCTGGTTCACGCGGGGAGCTTCACCGTCCCGCTCAGCGTCCCGCTCACCGTTCCACTCGCCGTTCCGCTCACGGTTCCACTCACCGTTCGACGAGGCCGGTGAAGTCGCGCTCGTTGCGCTCGGCGCGGCGGACGTACCAGTGGGCTATGCCCCAGACGACGGGGTACACCCCGGCGCCGAGCGCCGCCCAGACCAGGGCCTCGGGCGCGGGCAGCGCGAGCAGCAGGGGCAGCGAGCCGACGAGCAGGGCGAGCGCGCCGAGGGCGGTGAGGGCGGCGCGCAGCTGGCTGCGCATCAGGGAGCGGACGTAGGTGTGCCCGAGGGTGGTCTGCTCGTCGATCTCGGAGCGGGCGGGCGCGTGCGCGGGCGGCCGCAGGGCGGGTCCCGGGACGGCGCCCCCGCCGTGGGCGGAGGCGTACGTGACGGTCTCGCGCCGGGGTCTGCGGGGCGGCGGCTGGTGCTCGGACATCGGCGTCCGCTCCGGCATCTCTCGGCGGCTGCCCGGTCGGGCAGGCGGGCCGTGGGGCCCGGGACGCGTGGAGTCTACGCAGCGCTCCCCGGCCACGACAGACCCCTGGGCGATCAGCCCCCGGCCCGGCGCATCAGCAGGTCACGCAGGTGGCGGGCGTGGCGGCGGCTGACGGCGAGGTCGGTGTCGCCGAGCCGTACCGAGGTGCTCCCGCCGTCGAGCCGGAGTTCGTCGATCCGGTCGAGGGCCACGAGATGGCTGCGGTGGATGCGGACGAATCCCCGGGCGGCCCACCGCTCTTCGAGGGTGGAGAGCGGGATGCGGACGAGGTGACTGCCGTGGTCGGTGTGGAGGCGGGCGTAGTCGCCGTGGGCCTCCACGTACGCGATGTCGTCGACGGCGACGAACCGGGTGACCCCGCCGAGTTCGACGGGGATCTGCTCGGGGGTGGCGGGTCCCGCCGCCGGTACGGCGGGGGCGGTGGCGTGGACCAGGTCGTGGACGCGGCGGACGGCCTCGGCGAGGCGTTCGCGGCGGACGGGCTTGAGGACGTAGTCGACGGCCTTGAGGTCGAAGGCCTGGAGGGCGAAGCCCTCGTGGGCGGTGACGAAGACGACGAGGGGCGGGCGGGCGAAGCCGGCGAGCAGCCGGGCCACGTCGAGTCCGGTGAGGCCGGGCATGTGGATGTCGAGGAAGACGACGTCGATGCCGTCGTCGCCGTCGGGCCCGGTCTCCAGGGCGCGGCCGATCCTGCGCAGGGCCGCGGTCGCGTCGCCCGCGCCTTCGGCGGTGCGGACGCGTGGGTCGGCGCGGAGCAGGTAGAGCAGCTCGCCGAGGGCGGGCTCCTCGTCGTCGACGGCCAGTACGCGCAGCATGCGCGGGAGTCTAGGGGAGGAGCGCGGGAGGCCGTCCGTGAGGAGCGCGGGAGGCCTTGTGCGAGGAGCACGAGAGGCCCTTCGCGAGGAGCGCGGGAGGCTATTTGAGGAGTTTCGACAGGCGGCGGTCGGCGAGCGGCTTGCCGCCGGTCTGGCAGGTGGGGCAGTACTGGAGGGAGGAGTCGCTGAAGGAGACCTCGCGGATGGTGTCCCCGCAGACGGGGCAGGGTTCGCCGGTCCGGCCGTGGACGCGCAGGCCGCTCTTCTTCTCGGCCTTGAGCTTGCCTGCGGCGAGGCCGTGGGAGCGTTCGACGGCCTCGCGGAGGGTGGTCCGCATCGCCGTCCAGAGGGCGGTGGTCTCCTCCGGGGTGAGGTTCCGGGTGGGCTTGAACGGCGACATCCTCGCCGCGTGGAGGATCTCGTCGCTGTAGGCGTTGCCGATGCCCGCGATGAGGCTCTGGTCGCGAAGGGCGCCCTTGATCTGCCGCTGTTCGCCCGCGAGGAGGGCGGCGAAGGCCTCGGGGCCGAAGTCCTCGGCGAGCGGGTCGGGGCCGAGCCGTGCGACGCCGGGCACGTCGGCCGGGTCGTGGACGAGGTGGACGGCGAGCCGTTTCGTGGTGCCGGCCTCGGTGAGGTCGAAGCCGTCGCCTCCGGTGAGGGCGGTACGCAGGGCCAGCGGGTTCCGGCCGGGCTTCGGCGGCCCGGAGGGCAGCGGGTCCTGCCAGCGGAGCCAGCCCGCGCGGGCCAGGTGGATCAGGAGGTGGAGCTCGCCCGCCGCGCCGGTGGTGGTGAGGTCGAGGAACTTCCCGTGCCGGCCGACCGCGGTGACCTCGGCGCCCTCGACGGCGGTGAGGGGAGGGTCGTACGTCTTGAGGACGCTGATCGCGACGGGCAGGACGCGGGCGATCTCCTTGCCCACCAGATGCGCGTCGAGGAACTCGCGGAGCGCTTCCACCTCGGGCAGTTCGGGCATGGCTCCACCCTGCCGCAGGGGCGGCGGGGCCGCGCGCCGGACACGTCTCGGACACCCCCTAGGGGGTGTCTTGTCGATCAGGCCGGATCAGGGAGCGGCGTCTGGTGCCGTGGATCGCAAGGCGGAGGAGGGAGTCATGGCGGAGCCATGGCGAGTGACGACAACGCGGCGAGGCGCGGTGCCAGGCGTCGCGAGCCCGGCCTGATCGGCAAGACACCCCCTAGGGCGTGTCCGCAATGTCGGTCGGTCGTTACTCCGTTCGTGGTGCGACGTCATGAACTGACTGATCAGGCCTGGGAAGTGATCGGGCCG